>NZ_JBDNFM010000061.1:0-8565 GCF_041689835.1 Sandarakinorhabdus sp. | reverse complement strand
TGCTCGTGATAACGCGCGTTGAGCACGACATGCTCCACGGCTTCCGTCTTGAGGAATTGGGACAGCAGCTCGCTTTTTTCGATGGAAACCGTACCAACCAGAACCGGCTGGCCGCGCGACTGCGCCTCGCGGACGGATTTCACGATCGCCTTGAACTTGTCGTCGGCATTCTTGTAAAATTCGTCGTCCACGTCCTTGCGCAGCACGTCGACGTTGGTGGGGATTTCCACCACGTTCAGCTTGTAGATGTCGAAGAATTCCGCCGCTTCGGTGGCGGCTGTGCCGGTCATGCCGCCAAGCTTGGGATACATGCGGAAATAATTCTGGAAGGTGATGCTGGCCAGCGTCTGGTTTTCCGGCATGATCTGCACGCCTTCCTTGGCCTCCACCGCCTGGTGCAAGCCTTCGGACCAGCGGCGACCATCCATCATGCGGCCGGTGAATTCATCGATGATGATCACCTTGCCGTCGCGCACGATATAATCGGTGTCGCTGCGGAAGATCATGATGGCGCGCAGCGCCTGGTTCAGGTGGTGAACCACCTGGGTATTTTCGAAATCATACAGATTCTCGCCCTCCAGCAGCCCGGCGGCAGACAGCATGCGCTCCACCTTCTCGGTGCCGGCTTCGGTCAGGATCACCGATTTCTGCTTCTCGTCGATCTCGACGTCCTCGCGCGCCAGTTCCTTCACCACGGCGTTGACCTGGGTATACAGCACCGATTTGTCGTCGGTGGGGCCGGAGATGATCAGCGGTGTGCGGGCCTCATCGACCAGAACGCTATCGACTTCATCGACAACGGCGAAGCTGAATGGCCGTTGCACCATCTGCTCGCGGGTGTATTTCATGTTGTCGCGCAAGTAATCGAAACCAAATTCGTTGTTGGTGCCGTAGGTGATGTCGCTGGCATACGCCGCGCGCCGGGTCTGATCGTCCAGATTGGGCACGATCACACCAACGCTCAGCCCCAAAAACCGGTACACTTGCCCCATCCACTGCGCATCGCGGCTGGCGAGATAATCGTTCACCGTCACCACGTGCACGCCCTTGCCGGTGAGGGCATTGAGATACACGGCCAGCGTCGCCACCAGCGTCTTGCCTTCGCCGGTGCGCATTTCGGCGATCTCGCCCCGGTGCAGCACGATGCCGCCCACCAGCTGCACATCATAATGGCGCTGGCCCAGCGTGCGCCTGGCGGCTTCGCGCACAGTGGCAAAGGCTTCGGGCAGAATATCGTCCAGCGGCTTGCCAGCTTGCAGCTCGGCCTTCAGCTTGGGCGTCTGCGCTTGCAACTGCTCATCGGTCAGCGCCGAAATCGACGCTTCCAGATCATTGACGCGCTTGATCAGCGGCCGCAGCGATTTCAGATAGCGGTCGTTGGACGACCCGAAAATCGCCTTTGCGACCTTGTTCAACCCGAGCATGAAATTCCTGACCTCACAGTAGGCGCGGGGCAGGCCGGCCCATCACACCTGTGGCATGGTGGGCGATGTAGGGTCACTCTTCCGCTTCGTCAATGAAGCCGCAGCGGCGGCAGCCTTGCGGCCCTGTCCACGTCCTCGGCCCCGGCGCAGGCCGAAATCGACGGCGCGGCGCACGCGCGGGCTGTGCCGGGTGTAAAACAGATATCGCCGCCGCGCCCAACGCGAATTGCGGAACACCAGCGCCACCCCGAACCCAAAGATGACAATGCCGATCGGCGCCGGCGATATCACCCCCACGATGCCAGCCACAGGCAACAACAGGCAGCCCAGAACAATCTGGAACACCCGGAAGGGTTCGGAGCGAACCAACAGGTCAAGGAAGCCAAAGCGATTCACGATGCCACCCCCGTTACGGCCCGCCTGTGGCAATCATAAGGCGAGCCACAGACGAGATTTGCACCAGAGAGCAGAAGATTCTACCCATGATGCAGGGTCGGCAAATACCTATACGCAGGAGTTGGTTGATGGTGGCCCATGTCGGCACGGTGGCGTTTTTGGGGCTCGAAGCCCGCACTGTCGATGTGCAGGTGCAAATCTCTGCCGGGCCCGTCACGTTTGTGACCGTTGGCCTGCCCGACAAGGCGGTGAAGGAAAGCCGCGAACGCGTCGCTGCCGCCCTGCACGCCATCGGGCTGTCGTTGCCGCCGCGCCGGGTGGTGGTCAATCTGTCGCCCGCCGATCTGCCCAAGGAAGGCTCGCATTATGATCTGCCCATCGCGCTGGGTTTGCTCAGTGCGATGGGCGTGATCCCGCAGGATGCGCTGGATGAATTTGTCGCCGTGGGCGAACTTGGCCTCGATGGCGCGATTCAGACGGTGCCGGGCGTGCTGCTGGCTGCGATTCATGCCGGCGCCCACGAACTGGGGCTGATCTGCCCGGCGGCGCAAGGCCCCGAAGCCGCCTGGGCCGGCGAAGTGAATGTGCTGGCCGCGCCCGATTTGCTGGCGCTGATCAACCACCTCAAAGGCCAGATCATTCTGCCCGCGCCGGTGCGCGCCCAAGCCGAACAACCGCGCCGCGGGCCGGATTTTGCCAGCATCAAGGGCCAGGAAACGCCCAAGCGCGTCGCCGAAATCGCAGCGGCCGGCGGCCATAATCTGCTCATGAGCGGGCCTCCGGGTTCCGGAAAATCGCTGATCGCCGCCGCACTGGCCGGCATCCTGCCCGATCTCACCCCGGCCGAAGCCCTGGAAGTATCGATGGTCGCCTCGATCGCCGGGGAACTGGAAGGCGGCAAACTGAAACGCACGCGGCCGTTCCGCTCGCCGCACCACAGCGCGTCGATGGCGGCGCTGGTGGGCGGCGGTTCCAAAGCGCGGCCCGGCGAAGTGTCCCTCGCCCATCTCGGCGTGCTGTTCCTCGATGAATTGCCCGAATATCAGCGCGGTGTGCTCGATTCGCTACGCCAACCGCTGGAAACCGGCCAGGTGCAGGTGGCGCGGGCCGCCGCGCACGTCACCTATCCGGCGCGCGTGCAATTGGTGGCAGCGATGAACCCGTGCCGCTGCGGGTATCTGTCGGATCCTGCACTCGCCTGCGCCCGCGCGCCGCGCTGCGCCGCCGATTACCAATCCAAACTGTCCGGGCCATTGCTGGACCGTATCGATCTGCATGTCGAAGTGATGGCGCTGTCGGCCGCCGATCTGTCACTGCCGCCGCCCGCCGAAAGCAGCGCGCAGGTGGCCGCGCGCGTCGCCGCCGCCCGCGCCCGCCAGACGGAACGCTATCGCGGCACCGGCGTGCGAACCAACGCCGAAGCCGACGGCGAAACGCTCACCGCCCATTGCACGCCGGATGCCGAAGGTCAGCGCCTGCTCACCCAGGCTGCCGAAACGCTGCGGCTGTCGGCGCGCGGCTACACCCGTGTGCTGCGCGTGTCCCGCACCATCGCCGATCTCGCCGGCAGCGAGGGCGTCGCGCGCATCCACATCGCCGAGGCGCTGAGCTACCGCCGGCGCCCGCCAGTGAATTGAAAGCGTGAATTGAAGGCGTCAATTGAAGGCGCCTACTCGGCAGGCTTCGCTGCCGCGACGTCGGTGGTGTCCCACTTGGCAATCACCGCCGTCGCCACCGCATTGCCGATCACGTTGGTGGCGCTGCGGCCCATATCCAGGAAATGGTCCACCGCCAGGATCAGCAGCAAGCCGGCTTCGGGAATGTTGAAATAGGGCAGCGTCGCGGCGATGACCACCAGCGACGCGCGCGGCACCCCGGCGATGCCTTTCGATGTGATCATCAACAGCCCCAGCATCGCAATTTCCTGCCCCAGCGACAGATCGATGCCGTATGCCTGGGCGATGAAGATGCTGGCAAAGGCGCAATACATCATCGAGCCATCAAGATTGAAGCTGTAGCCCAGCGGCAGCACGAACGCGGCGATGCGCGGCGGCACGCCAAACCGCTCCAGCGCATCGAGCAGCTTGGGATAGGCGGCTTCGGATGACGCGGTGGCAAAGGTGATCAGAAACGGCTCACGGATGGTCGGGATCAGCCGCTTGATTTCGCCAAAACCCAGCACATACGCGCCGGCCCCCAGCAAAAACGCCCACAACCCCGCCAGCGCCAGATAAAACCCGCCGACAAATTTGCCGAACGTCCACAAGATGCCCAGGCCTTCGACAGCGATCGACGAGGCAATGGCGGCAAACACCGCAAACGGCGCCACCTTCATCACATAGCCGGTAATCACCAGCATCATGTGCATGATGGCATCAAGCCCCCTGTTGATTGGTTCGGCGCGCGGCCCCATCTGGATCAGCGCCACGCCGGCAAACAGGCTGAACACCACGATTTGCAGCACTTCGTTGGTCGCCATCGCCTCGATGATCGATTTGGGGAAAATATGCCCGATGAACTCTTTCAGGTTGAACGCCTTGGCGGCCACTCCTGAGGCAGCATCTACCGCTGGCAGCGCCAGCCCGACACCAACGCCAGGTGCCAGCAAATTGACCATCAAGATGCCCAGCCCCAGGCTGAACACACTGGCCGCAATGAACCACGCCAGCGTGCGCACGAAGGTGACCCCAACCGCGCCGCCCGATCCCATGTGGGCGATGCCCACCGTGAGCGTGGCCAGCACCAGCGGCGCGATGATCATCTTGATCAGCCGCAAAAACACATCGGTGATGATCGACAGATAACCCGCGATGTCCTTGGCCTGATCCGGCGCCATGGTGGTGTTGATCGCCCAGCCAACGGCAAGCCCGGCAAACAGGCCGATCAGGATCCAGCGGGTAAGCGAATTGGTCGGTTTCATGACTGTCTGATTTCGGGCAGCGCCATGGCGCCGTCAAGCCGCAAAACCGCCGGCGCCGCCCGCAGCTTTGGTCGTGCGCTTCAAAGCATGGCGCCAAGAATCGCGAATCTAAAACCAACCGGCAACAGAGTGCAGATTCACGCAATAAAGAATATTTTAAATAAACAATATTAAACAATGCCTAAATGAATGAATCGTTTAATAATCGGACGATTAATGATAAATACCACGCCTTCGATTAATTCATAAAAATAAGTTTAAATTTCGATGTTCAACCTGTGGAGGCTGGGCCTGGCCAAAAATCAGGCCGGCAGTTTATCAACGATGACGACATTGATGATGCCGGCGTTGATGGCGGCTGCCGGCCTGGCCACCGACACGATACACGCCGCGCCGATGCACCGGATCATGCAGCGCGAGGCCGAAACGGCGGCGCTGGCCGGCGCCGATGCCCTGTCGCAAGGCCGCGCCGTTGTCGAGACGATGCAGGCGCAGCTGGCCGGCCCGGGCAAGCCCGCCCTTGCCAGCACCCCGATCATCGAGCTTGGCCCAAGTTCCGGGCCGTTTGCAGGCGACCCCCTGGTGGTGCGCGTGCGGCTTTCCGCCATGGCCCGCCCACCGTTCGCCAGCCTGTTTTGAGCGGCGGGCGTGCCGATCCGGGTCGAGGCCGCCGCCGGCCTGATCGAGATGCGCGTGGTTGCAGCAATGCGCTGACATGGCCGCAGCCAGACGCGCGGAGCTGCGGAAGACATCGCCCAGACAAAAACAGTCACGGCAAAATGGTTACCGGAGATTCATGATTATTGGCAATGCTGTTTACCATTGCAAGAATCACGGTGTGCAACAGTCATAACAGGCAATCGCCGATTCGGCCCGATGCGCCGTTCATGCCGACAAAAAATTGGTGAACATATCAGCGAAAATGCCGTTCTTGCCTTGTGTGGCAACACAAATCGGCGCAATCACAGGGCAGTTAACCTTATATTGACTCATAATCTGGTATGTTCTTGTAAGTTGACCAGGTGCGTGGCGTAACAACAGGGCATGGATGTAATGAGCGGTTTTTCATTGCGCCGGCTACGTGCAAGCCGGCAAGCTAACATCACAACAATCACGGCGCTGCTGATGCCGGTGCTGATCGGCTCGGCCGGTCTGGCCAGCGACACGATCCAGTGGACGCTGACAAAGCGCATGATGCAGCGCGCGGCCGATTCAGGCGCCATCGCCGGCGCCTATCAACTGAGCCAAACCGCCGGCAACATCGCCAGCGTGCGGCAAGCGGCCCAGGCTGACATCACCCGCAATGGCGGCTTTGTGATGACGATCAACCCAGTGATCAACAGCCCGGCCACATCAGGCAGCTTCCGTGATGCCACGTCGGCCGTGGAGGTGACTTTGGCCACCGATCTGCGGCTGCCGTTTACCGGCCTGATCATGGGCGGCCCGGTGCGAATCAGCGCGCGCGCCGTAGCCGAAGTGGTTGGCAACGGCGATTATTGCGTTCTGGCGCTGGAAAACGGCAATACCCCCGGCATCCCGATCGGCGGCAGCGCCACAGTCAACCTTGGTTGCGGCATGATGAGCAACGCGCCCAGCACCTCCAGCATCACCGCCAGTGGCGCCAGCTCGGTGACGGCCAGCCCGGTGGCTGCGGTGGGCAATGTGCCGCCCGGCAATTATGCGCCCGGCACAATTCGGCAGGAATATGCGCTGCCGCTGCGCGATCCCTATCGCAACCTGCCGACCCCCCCCAATATCGCCACCAGCAACACCAACATCAACATCGGTCCGCAGGGTTCGACCAACTATACGTCGAATTTCAGCACCGGCACGACCTACAGGAATGTCGACGTCAGTGGCCAGGCCACCTTCGGCCCCGGAATTTATTACGTCACCGGCAGGATGCAATTTGGCAGCCAGTCGCGGGTTACGGCAAATGGCGCGGTTTTCATCCTCACCGCCACCAGTGCTGCCAACAATACCACCAATATCGCTACTCTCAGTATGGCCGGCGGCGCCAGTCTCAACATGACGGCGCCCGGCACAGGCACCTATGCCGGCATATTGTTTTACCAGGATCGCCGCGCCAGCACCGTCAGCGCCAACATCATCAATGGCAACAGCAGCAGCGTGTTGCAAGGCGCGCTCTATTTCCCGGCCCAGGAACTGCAGTTCAACGGCACCAGCGGCATGAACACTCGCTGCGTCCAGGTCGTGGCGCGCCGCGTCGATTGGCGCGGCAACGCCAATATCCAGAATGTCTGCCCGGCCAATTCCGGCGCCACGTCGTTCAGCGGCACCCAGATCAAGTTGGTGGCGTGATGGGCAGGCGGTCACTTGCCTTGCTGCGCGCTTGCCGCAGCGGCGCTGCCGGTGCCGAAATGGTGTTGATCGCGCCGGCATTGGCCGCCCTTCTGTTCGTCGGCATGGATGTGGGCCTTGGTTTCTGGGAGAAATTCCAACTGGAACAGGCCGCCCAGCGCGGCATCGAACTGGCGCTGGCGCCCGGCACCATCGGTACCGGCAATTTTACCCACCTCAACGCCGAAGTGCGGACGGCTTACGGCAAACCGGTGCAATCGGTCACGGTCGATAACTGGCTGGAATGCAATGGCGTGCGCCAATCCAACTGGAACAGCTTCTGCCCGGCCGGGCAGATATTTGCCCGGTATGTGTCGGTGCGGATCAGGGCCAATTATGTGCCCAACTATTCCTTTGGCGGCGTGTTGGCGGGGAGCGGCCAGAACGGCGCTTTCCTGCTTACGGGCGATGCTTCGGTGCGGCTGCAATGACGGGCGCCATCCGCCAGATCGCCTGCAATCGCTGCGGCGCCGCCGCAGCCGAATTCGCGCTGGTGCTACCGCTGCTGATGGCATTCGTGTTTGCTTTCATCGGTATCGGCAGCGTGTTCTGGGCCAATGCCGGCCTGCGCCACGGGGTTGGCGAAGGCGCCAGGGTCGCCACCCTGTTTCCGCGCCGCAGCAATGCCGCCATCTCCCTTGCAATCCGCGCCAACAGTTTTGGCTTGGGCAGCGTGATGACCACGCCGAACATCACGCCCGGAACGGCCAACGGCCAGGATTTCGTGGATATCGCCGTGACGGTGAACCCGCAATTCAACCTGTACTTCATCGACGTGCAGCCGATTACCCTTACGGAACGGCGCCGGGTTTACCGCCCCACCTGAACGCTGCCGGCTCAATCAGCGCGGGGATGCGCCGCCGCCCACGCATCCAGCAACTGCGCCGCATCGACCTGGGTATAGATTTGCGTCGACGACAGGCTGGCATGGCCCAGCAATTCCTGCAGCTGCCGCAAATCAGCCCCGCGCGCCAGCAGGTGGGTGGCAAAGCTATGGCGCAGCGCGTGCGGTGTAGCGCTGGCGGGCAGGCCCATCGCCGCCCGCGCCGCCTGCACCGCGCGCCGCACCGTGCCGGGATCAAGGCCGCCACCCTTCACCCCGCGAAACAAGGGCTCACCGGCCACCAGATCGAACGGGCATATTTGGGCATAATCCATGATCGCGGCTTGCACCTGGGGCAGCAGCGGCACGGCCCGCGTCTTGGCGCGCTTGCCGGTGACGGCAATCACCGCCCCCAATGGCAGCGCCGCGCCGGTCAGCGACAGCGCCTCCCCGATGCGCAATCCGGCGCCGTACAGCAGCAGCAGCACCGCCATGTCGCGCGCCGCCAGCCACGGCAGCGCGGCCGCATCGCCCACCACATCCACCAATTGCCGCACATCGGCCGGCGATACCGCGCGCGGCAGGCGGCGCGGCTGTTTGGGGGCTTTCAGCGCGGCGATGGCATCACAGGCCAGCCCTCC
>NZ_JBDNFM010000060.1:0-28365 GCF_041689835.1 Sandarakinorhabdus sp. | reverse complement strand
GCAGTACGCGGCAATGCAGCGTCGCGCCGCTGCGCACGATCGCACCGACGATCATGGTCGTGCCGATTTCCGCCGCGAGTTCGCCCAGCGCCGCGACTTCCGGCCCGTCCAGCTCGATCGCCTGTTCCCAATAACGCTTGAACGCATCGCGCCCGCCCGCCGTGCGATAGCCCAGCCGCACACCGAAATCCGCGCCTTTGGGATATCCGCCCAGCAACGCCTCGGGCAGCACCAGCAGATCGGGCCGCGCATCCGTCAATTCCCCCCTCCGCGCCATCAGCGCATCCAGCGTTTCGGCCGTGGTTGCCCGGCTGCCGATCTGCAACGCCGCCAGCCGCGCCGTGCCCGTTTGTATCGTCATGTCGCGCCCTCCAATTGATCCATTGCCCACGCCGCCGCTTCGGCCACCACGGCATCATCACTGCCAAGATGCGCCGCCACCGCCGGCAACAGCGCCGCCGCGCCGCTGTTGCCCGCCGCATAAAGGCAGTTGCGGATGAAACGCGCCACGCCGATGCGCTTGATGGCGCTGCCGGAAAACAGCGCCCTGAACGCGACATCATCCAGGCGCAGCAGTTCCGCCAGTTTGGGTGCGGTCAATTCGGCGCGCGGCAAAAATGCCGGCTCCTCGGTCGCCTTGGCAAAACGGTTCCACGGGCACACGCTCAGGCAATCGTCGCAGCCGTAAATGCGGTTGGCCATGGGCCCTCGAAATTCGGCCGGGATCGGCCCTGCATGCTCGATGGTCAGATACGCCAGGCAGCGCCGCGCATCGAGGCGGTAAGGTTCGGGAAAAGCATCGGTAGGGCACGCCGTCTGGCAGCGCGTGCAGCTGCCGCAGCGATCCGCATGCGGCGCGTCGGCCGCCAGATCGAGCGTGGTGTAGATCGCCCCCAGAAACAGCCAGCTGCCATGGCTGCGCGACACCAGATTGCTATGCTTGCCCTGCCACCCCAGTCCCGCGGCCGCCGCCAGCGGCTTTTCCATTACCGGCGCGGTATCGACGAACACCTTCACGTCTCCGCCCGCCTGCCCCACCAGCCAGCGCGCCAGTGTTTTCAAGCGCTTCTTGATCAGATCGTGGTAATCGCGGTTCCACGCATACACCGAAATCACCCCGGTATCGCCTTGGCCAGCCAGTCGCAGCGGGTCCAGCGGCGGGGCATAACTGGTGCCCAGCATGATCACCGATCGCACTTCGGGCCACAGCCCCGCCGGCGACGCGCGTTCGTCGGCGCGGTTCTCCATCCAGATCATGTCTCCGTGGCAGCCATCGGCCAGCCATCGCCGCAGCCGCGCGCCGGCCTGCGGCACCGCACCGGCCGCGGTGATGCCGATATCGGCAAAGCCAAGCGCCAATGCCTCGGCCTTCAACGCCGCGATCAGCGGAGCGTCGCCAGCCAATCGACCACCATTGCCGTTACCCGGACTTCCAGCTCGCCCCAGAACAGCCAATGCGGAGCGCCGGGCAATTCGTGATAATCCACCCGCCCAGCAAGGCCCCGCGCCGTGGCCCGCGCAATGCCGGGCGGGGTGATGCGATCATTCAGCCCCACCACCACCAGCGCCGGCTGGCCCAGCCGGGCATAATCCACCCGCGTAACGCCCCCAAACAACGGCGGCAGCGCCATTTCGCTCAGAACACGCCCCGAATCCCATACCAGCGCGGCGATTTCCCGGGCCGTCACCTCTTCAGGCACGCCGTTGAAAATGCCCCAGCGCGCGCCTGCTTCGTCACCCAGCGTCGGCTTTTCCCACCAGCCCCATTTCAGCACAACATTCTTGAGCGTGCGAACCTGGTCCAGGCTGGGCGACTGGCTGTTGGCCGCCGCCGCCGGTGACAGCAGCACCAAGCCCGCGTGGGGAATCCGCGCCGCCACCATCTGCGCCAGCAGGCCGCCCATCGAATGGCCACGGATCACCGGCCCAATGCCATTCGCCGCCCCCAATTTACCGGCTTCGGCCACCAGATGATCGACATAGGCGGTGATCGACAATTCCCCCAGCGCCGCATGCGGCGGCAGGCTGGCCGGGCGATCGTGGAACGGCAGCGCCGGTGCATGGCAGGTGTGGCCTTGCGCCTCCAGCGCCAGCCGCAGCCGATCGAATGTGGCCGGCGTCGACCACATGCCGTGGATGAGGAGAACTGGCGGTTTCAACACACCACGCCGGTTGAAGCCAGCACGCCCAGCGTGACGATATCCGAAGCACTGGAATTCATCGGCACGATCTGCACGGGCAAGGCCATATTGACCAGCATCGGGCCAACCACGTGCAGGCTGGCGACTTCCTTGATCAGCTTGGCCGCGATATTGGCACTGTGCAGGCCGGGCATGATCAGCACATTGGCCGGGCCAGAAAGCCGGCTGAACGGATATTGCGCCCGCATCGCCGGATTCAACGCCACGTCGGCCGACATTTCGCCTTCATATTCAAAACCAACCTGGCTTTTATCGAGGATCTCGATGGCGCCGCGCAGATTATCGACAAACTCGCCGCGCGGGTTGCCGAAATTGCTGTACGACAGGAATGCCACGCGCGGTTCCTGCCCCAGCCGGCGCGCCACGGCGGCGGTCTCAACGGCGATGGTCGCCAGCGTCTGTGCCGAGGGTCGTTCCGTTACCGTGGTATCGGCGATGAAAATCGTCTGCTGCTTGCCCACCAGCATGTGGATGCCGAACGGGCGGCGGCCCGGCGCCGGATCGATGACCAGGCGCACCTGGCGGTAGGTGGTGGCGAAATTGCGGGTGACGCCGGTGATCATCAGATCAGCCTCGCCCATCGCCACCAGCAGCGCGCCAAATACGTTGCGTTCGTGATTGACCATGCGCTGCACATCACGGTGCAGCATGCCGCGCCGCTGCAGGCGTTCGTACAGGAAATCGACCATGCGCGGCACCAACGGGGAAATGGCGCTGTTGTGGATTTCAAAGCTTTCGGGATCTTCCACGCCCAGCCGCGCCAGCCCTTCACGCACTGGCCCTTCGCGCCCCACCAGCACCGGCGTGCCATAGCCGCTGTTTTTCCAGTTCATGGCCGCGCGCAGCACGACATCCTGTTCGGCTTCGGCAAAAACCGCCCGGCGCGGCCGGCTTTGCGCGTTTTCAATGGCGCCTTGCAGGATCGAGGTGGTGGGGTTCAGCCGCCCGCGCAGTTCGAGGCGATAGGCCTCTTCATCGAAAAACGGCTTGCGCGCCGCGCCCGATGCCATCGCCGCCTTGGCCACGGCGATGGGAATATGCTCGATCAGGCGCGGATCGAACGGCGCCGGGATGATATATTCCGGGCCGAACGTGCGTGCCTTGCCGCCATACGCCGCGGCCACTTCATCGGGCACCGGCATCCGCGCGAGGCTGGCGATGGCGTTGGCCGCCGCCAGCTTCATTTCCTCGTTGATGGCAGTCGCCCGCACATCCAGCGCGCCCCGGAACAGATAGGGGAAGCACAGCACATTATTGACCTGGTTGGGATAATCGCTGCGCCCGGTGGCAACGATGGCATCCTGCCTGACCTTAAGCACCTCTTCGGGCGTGATTTCCGGATCGGGATTGGCCATGGCAAAAATGATCGGATTGGCCGCCATGCTGGCCACCATTTCCGGGCTCACCGCGCCCTTCTTCGACAGGCCCATGAACACATCGGCGCCCACCATCGCCTCTTCCAGCGAACGCGCCGGCGTATCGGCAGCATGCGCCGATTTCCACTGGTTCATGCCCTTTTCGCGGCCCTTGTAAATCACGCCGCTGGTATCGCACATGATGACATGGCGCACGCCGTACAGCTTGATCAATTCGGTGCAGGCAATCGCCGCCGCGCCGGCACCGTTCACCACCATCTTCACATCTTCGGGTTTGCGCCCGGTCAGGTGCAT
This sequence comes from Sandarakinorhabdus sp., assembly GCF_041689835.1. Lineage (GTDB taxonomy): Bacteria > Pseudomonadota > Alphaproteobacteria > Sphingomonadales > Sphingomonadaceae > Sandarakinorhabdus. The sequence continues at coordinate 24,494 of NZ_JBDNFM010000060.1, read as the reverse complement.
GGCGTTGATCATGCCCGCCGCCGCCACGATCGCCGTGCCGTGCTGATCATCGTGGAACACCGGGATGTTCATCCGTTCCTTCAGCGTGGTTTCGATGATGAAGCACTCAGGCGCCTTGATATCCTCAAGGTTGATGCCGCCGAACGACGGCTCCAGCAGTTCCACGCAGGCGATGAACTTGTCGACGTCCTCGGTGTCCACTTCCAGATCGATGCTGTCGATATCGGCAAAGCGCTTGAACAGGACCGCCTTGCCTTCCATCACCGGCTTTGATGCCAGCGCGCCCAGATTGCCCAGGCCCAGGATAGCAGTGCCGTTGGAAATCACGGCGACCAGATTGCCCTTGATGGTATAATCATAGGCGCTGTCAGGGTCGGCGGCGATGGCGCGCACCGGCGCGGCGACACCCGGCGAATAGGCCAGGCTCAAGTCGCGCTGCGTCGCCATCGGTTTCGATGCGACAATGTCGATTTTCCCGGCCTTGCCCATGCGGTGATAGGCCAGCGCCTCGCGGTCACCGAAATCCTGCCCAAGATCCTTGTCGTCGTTTTTGCTCATCGCTGATTTTCCGTTGTGCCCCGGGCCATGAAGTTAGGGATAGGATTGTGGCAGCAAAGGGGCAAGCGCTTTGGCACTGGATGCTATCGGCTCCGTGCGGTCGCACATCTTTGCAGCCCACCCTTTGCAGCAGCGCCCGCGTCGCGCTATCGCAGCCGTATGACGGCCGCTTCCCCCATGATCAGCCAATATCTGGGCCTCAAGGCCGAGGCGCGTGACGCCCTGCTGTTTGTTCGCATGGGCGATTTTTACGAACTGTTCTTCGAAGACGCCGTCGCTGCCGCCGCCACGCTGGATATCACGCTCACCAAACGCGGCGAACACGCCGGCCAGCCAATCCCGATGTGCGGCGTGCCCGTCCACGCCCACGAAAACTACCTCGCCCGCCTGATCCGCGCTGGCCACCGCGTCGCCATCGCCGAACAGGTGGAAAACCCGGCCGATGCAAAAAAACGTGGCAGCAAAAGCGTCGTCGCCCGCGCCATCGTTCGCATCGTGACGCCCGGCACCCTCACCGAAACCGCTCTCCTCGAACCCCGCCGCGCCAACTGGCTGGCGGCACTGGCCGGCGAAGCCCCCAACGCCGGGCCGAATGCAGGATTGGCCTGGCTCGATCTGTCCACCGGTGCCTTCCACACCCGCGCCGGTTCCCTCGCCGAACTCAAAGGCGAAATCGCCCGCCTTGCGCCCGCCGAACTGCTCGTTCCCGAAACCAGCCCCCACCAAGGGGCCACCCCCCGCCCCGCCGCCGATTTTTCCGCCGCCCGCGCCGGGTCCGCGCTCAAATCCCGTTTCGGCGTTGCCACGCTGGATGGCTGGGGCGATTTCTCGCCCGCAGAACTCGCCGCCGCCGGCGCGCTGCTGGCCTACGTGCACGAAACCGCCCGCTCGGCCGCTCCGCTCATCCTGCCGCCGCGCCAGGAACTGCCCGGCAGCCGCATGGCCATCGACGCCGCCACCCGCGCCAGCCTCGAACTCGCCCGCGCCGGATCGCGCCACAGCGTTGAGGCCGCCATCGATCGCACCGTCACCGCCGCCGGCGCCCGCCAATTGGGCCAGGATATCGCCGCGCCGCTCACCGATCCGCACCTCATCGCCGCCCGGCTCGATCTGGTCGGCTGGTTCATCGCCGATCCCATCACCCGCGCCGGCGCGCGCGAACCCCTTGCCGGCCTGCCCGATATCGCCCGCGCATTGGCCCGCCTCAGCATCGGCCGCTGGAGCCCCCGCGATTTGGGCCAGCTCCACACCGGCCTGTCCCGCGCGCTCGGCCTCAAGCACGCCCTCACCGCCCGCGCCGCGCAAGCAGCAGTCGCCGGAGGACCGCCTTCGCTGCTTGCCGAAACCCTCGCGCAAATCGGTACTGGCAGCGGTGGGGGTTTGGGCGCACTCGTCGAACACCTCGCCCGCACGCTGGTCGATGAACCGCCCATCGAACTGCCCGGCGCCGTCCGCCCCGGCCTCGATGCGGCGCTTGATGCCCTGCGCGACACTGCCCGCAATGGCCGCTCAGCTGTTGTCGCGCTCGAAACCCGCCTCAAATCGGAAACCGGTATCAGCGCCCTGAAAATCCGCCACAACAACGTGCTGGGCTATCATATCGAAGTCCCCGCCGCCCGCGCCGACCCCCTCCTGCGCAGCGACAGCGCCTTCATCCACCGCCAGACCATGGCCGGTGCAGTGCGGTTCAGCTCCCCCGAACTCGGCGAACTCGGCACCAAAATCGCCCAGGCCGCCGATCACGCGTTCGCTGCCGAAGCCGCCCACCTCGAAGAACTCCGCGACGCCGCCCTCGCCCAAATCACCGCCATCGCCGCCACCGCCGCCGCGTTGGCCCGCCTCGACGTCGCCGCCGCGCTGGCCGAACTGGCGGCTTCGGAAAACTGGTGCCGCCCCGCCGTGGACGCCTCCACCGCCTTCCATATCGAATCCGGCCGCCACCCGGTGGTCGAACTCGCGGTGCGCAAATCCGCCGCCCGCTTCACCCCCAATGATTGCGACCTGTCGGCAGATCGCCGCGTCTGGCTCGTCACCGGCCCCAACATGGCCGGCAAATCCACGTTCTTGCGCCAAAACGCCCTCATCACCGTGCTTGCCCAAGCCGGCAGCTACGTGCCCGCCGCCTCGGCCCATATCGGCGTGGTGGACCGGCTCTACAGCCGCGTCGGCGCCGCCGACGATCTGGCCGAAGGCCGCTCCACCTTCATGGTCGAAATGGTCGAAACCGCCGCCATCCTCACCGGCGCGACCGGCCGCAGCCTCGTCATCCTCGATGAAGTCGGCCGCGGCACCTCCACCTACGACGGCCTCGCCATCGCCTGGGCGGTGCTGGAATCCGTCCACGACGATCTGATGTGCCGCTGCCTGTTCGCAACCCATTATCACGAGCTGGTGCCGCTCACCGCCAAGCTCACCGGCCTCGCCAGCGTCACCGTCAAAGTGCGCGAATGGAAGGGCGATCTCGTCTTCCTGCACCAGGTCGTGCCGGGCGCTGCCGACAAAAGCTACGGCCTCGCCGTCGCCCGCCTGGCCGGCGTCCCCGCCCCCGTCCTCGCCCGCGCCCGGGCCGTCCTCACCCGCCTCGAAACCCGCCGCGACCAGACCGGCGGCATCGCCGCGGGCATCGACACGCTTCCCCTCTTCGCCGCCCCCGCCGCCCCTACTGGCGACGAACTGCGCGAAAAACTCAGCACAATCGACCCCGACAACATCACCCCGCGCGAAGCGCTGGATCTGCTCGCCGACCTGAAAGCCCTCGCCGCTCCGGCCGGCAGCACCCGCTGACCCGCGCGCGCCGCCGGCCCACCGGCGTCAACCTGTGTTGCGAATATTGGGATCGAGGAAGATCGGCAGCCACATCTGCGGCTCTGTTATTTTTTCCTTTTTGGTCGGCACCAACAGGCCGATGTTCAGGCTGCGCGCATCGGCTGCATTGCGCACGCCAAAGCTGAAGCGTTCGGTGCCGGCAACGCTGGTATCGATCGGGGTGCGCCCGCAATATGAACTGCCTCCCGGCGACTGCAGCGGCGGAGTCAACACGGCCACCGAGGAATTGTTGCCGCCGGGATCAGGTCCGGTTGGCAGGGCGCCGCTGCGCGGCCGCAGGAAATGCACGCCGGGCTTGTTGCCTGTCGCCCCGATCTTCAGCACGATGGTCACCATCACATAATCCGAACCGGCGCTGGTGGTGTCCATGTCGAGGTTGGTGGGCCAGTTGTTTCCCACTTCATCCGCCGGTATCTCATCAACCTTGGTGTCAACGCCGTTGATCTCACGCACGATGATGCGCTTGACGCGGCGATTATTGCTCAGGCCGGAAAATACATCCTCCAGCGTCCACACGACAGCTGCTCCCGCTTTGCCGCTGCAAGTTGTGACAGGCACTTCGGTAAAGGAGTTCGCGCTGAAGACCACCGTTGGCACCGGCACCGTAATCGGCCCACCCGTGCCAGCCGGCCTCGCCACGTCCGGCGCCAAACCCGGCGCCGCCGTGCCCTGCTGCTCTGCGAAGGGGCTGGGCCGGTTGCATCCCGCCAACGCCAGCAGGGTTGCCATCAATGCGCCCCCGCGAACCATGTTGCGTGTCATCGTGCTCTCTCCTCTGTCAAACCACCCAGTTTTCGTTCTGCTGCCAAATCAAGGCCCCATTGATCGGTCAATAGATCGCCACCTGCGGCCAGCGTCGGCATTGCCGCCGCACCGCGCCGGGCAGCAAGGATCCGGCAAAAATTGGCAAGCTCATCGTTTTTCAGTCGGTTGAGATCGGCCTCGCAGTCGCCATTCAGTGCCGCCAACGCGGGATCATCGCGCCGCCGTGCCGCCGGCATGGCCAGCAGCGCCTTCAACCGCATCAGGTCAAACATCCGCACATGGGCCTTGCGCCGCACATTTTGCGGATCATTCGCGGCCAGTGCCTGCGCCTTGCCGCGCCCACTGGCCAGCAGCGGCAGTGCGGCTTCGGGGCGGCCGGCCTCGATGGCGATGCGGGCCAGCGCCAGCTCGTACGACACCAGATCGGCGGTCACCTGCCGGTCCTGCGGGTCGGTGGCGGCAAGATGGTCAAGAATGGCCTTTTGCCGGGCACGCGCCGCCAGGGCCTGGGCTGGTGCCCCGGCCATTCTTTGCGTATCGGCCAGCCACGCTTCGGTATCCGCCAGGCTGAACAACGTGTCGCGATTGCCGGGTCGCAGCGCATCGGCAGCAGAAAAAGCCTTCAATGCGCTGAGGAAATGGCCCTGCGCCGCTGCCGCGTCCAGCCGCGCGCGCAACGCCAGAACACCAAGATTGCTGTCGGCATAGCCGGCCTCCATCCACCATTCCGGCTTGCGGCGATCAATGGCCAGCAAGCGTGCGGCCAGGTCGCGATACGCGGCAAACGCCCGTCCAGCCTGTGCCCGGTCGCCGCCGTGCCAGCTGATCATGCCGACGAAATACTGGCTTTGTGCGTGGGCGAAAATTCGCGACGGATCATCCGGTGCCTTGGCGATCAATTGCGCCGTGGTGCGCAGCGCTTCGGCCGCCTGGGCCCGCGCCGCCGCCAGATCGCCGCGGCTTTCGTCATCCTCGGCAATCGCCAGCAGCAATTTGGCGCGCTGCTGCAAATCGGCATCGCTCAGGCCCGACAAGTCCTGCCCGCGCCAGCTGGCTGCAACGCCCTGCTTGACCGCAGTGAGCAGATCGAGCCGGCCAGCGCGCTTCAATTGCCCGCGCAGATCATCGAGCATATAATTCGACAACGCCCCGGCGCGCACCCGCTGCTGTTCAGCCGCCACCCGGGCATTGGCGGTTTGCAACATCAGCGCCGCCACCACCGCCATCACCGCCACCGCCGCCGCCGCCGCCAGCGCCAGCCTTTGCATCCGGCGCTGGGCATCGCGCTGCACCAGCACCCCCAGGCTGACATCGGCCATAACCGCCACCAGCTTGAGCAGCGCCAGCCGCTCGCCCTCGCCGGGAATATCGGCGGCCAGCGGCATCAGCGGCCGGCCATCACCCCGGTGAAGCAATTCGGGCAAAAACGCCGTGGCCGGGGTGCCCGTAAGCAGCAGCGGCAAGATACGATCATCGCCGTGGCGGGCGCAGAACATGGCGATCTCGCGCGCCACCCAGTCCGATTTCGCCGCCGCCGGGCTGCACAGCACCACCAGATACGCGCAAGCGCCAATGGCTTGGTCAACGGCTTCATCGATATCGGGCGCCGCCCGCATTTCATCGATATCGCGGAACACCGGGCGCAGCCGGCGGCCGTCTTCAGCAAAGGCCGGCCCGCCGCCCTGCAGCCGGCGCGGCAGCCGATAGGCTTCCAGCCAGCGCTGGATGCGCTGCGCCGCCTTCCCGTCTCCCCGGTTATACGAGAGGAAAACGGAATAGCGCGGCGTTGTGGAAACCATGTCCAAAATTGCATACCCCGCTAGCGGAGCTAAAGCTAAACATTTATTTACCGAATTCCAAATTTCTGCTTGGCCCCCTCCATGCGCCCTTGACCGCCCCGGCCCGCCCCGCCACCAGTTGGGCATGCAAACCCCAAGGCCAGGCTGGCAATTCTGGATCGATCGCGGCGGCACCTTCACCGATATCGTGGCGCTGCGCCCCGATGGCCGGCTTGAAACCGCCAAGCTGCTGAGCCACGCGCCAGAACACTATGACGATGCCGCATTGGCCGGGATCGCGCGGCTGCGGGGAGATGACGATGCGCCCATTCACGCGGTGCGCATGGGCACCACCGTGGCAACCAACGCGCTGCTCGAACGCCGGGGCGCACCCACCTGCCTTGCCATCACGCGCGGCCACCGCGATGCGCTGCTGATCGGGCATCAGGCGCGCCCCGACATCTTTGCACTGGAAATCAAGAAACCCGCGCCGTTGTATGAAATGGTTGTGGAAATTGACGAACGGGTGACGGCGGAGGGCGAGGTGCTGCGCCCCCTCGATGAAGCCGCCGCACACGCCGTACTGCAAGGCGCATTCGATGCTGGCTATCGCAGCCTTGCCGCCGTGTGCCTGCACGGCCACGCCCATCCGGCGCACGAAGCCCGCGTGGCTCAGATCGCGCGCGAAATCGGCTTCACCCAGGTCACCGCCAGCCATGAGGTTGGCGCGGTGATCCGCCTGGTGCCGCGCGGCAATACTGCCGTCGTCGATGCCTATCTGTCGCCGCCCTTGCGAGATTATGTAAGCACAGTCGCAGCTGGTCTGCCGGGGGTAAACCTCGCCTTCATGCAATCCAACGGCGGCCTGGCCCGCACCGGGCATTTCCACGGCCGCGATGCAATCCTGTCCGGGCCGGCGGGGGGCATTGTCGGCATGGCAGCGGCGGGGCGCAGCGCGGGGGAAAGCCGGCTGATCGGCTTTGATATGGGCGGCACCTCCACCGATGTCTCACTGTATGACGGGCACTATGAACGCGCTGAAGACGTGATCATCGCCGGCGTGCCGATGCGGGTGCCGATGCTGAAAATCGATACGGTTGCAGCCGGCGGCGGCTCGATCATCGCGGGCACCGGCGGCCGCATCAAGGTTGGCCCCGAAAGCGCCGGCGCCGTGCCAGGCCCCGCCGCCTATCGCCGCGGCGGTCCGCTTACGATCACCGATGCCAATGTCATGCTCGGCATCGTGCAGCCCGATCATTTCCCGGCGCTGTTCGGCCCCGGCGGGGACCAGCCGCTCGATGCAGACGCCGTGCGCGCCGGATTTGCCCGGCTGGGAAGCGCCATCGGCCAATCGCCCGAACAGGTGGCCGCCGGCGCGCGCGCCATCGCGGTGGAAACCATGGCGCAGGCCATCCGCCGCATCTCCATCGCCCGCGGGCATGATGCTGCCGCCTACACGCTCACCAGCTTTGGCGGCGCCGGCGGCCAGCACGCCTGCGCCATCGCCGATCAACTGGGCATGACCCGCGTGCTGATCCACCCTTTGGCCGGGCTGCTTTCCGCGTTCGGCATCGGCCTGGCCGAAGTGCGCGTGGTGCGGCAGCGCACGCTGAACTGGCCGCTCGGCCCGCACACCGATCTTGACGGCCCGGCGGCCGAGCTGGCGCAGCAGGCCCGCGCCGCACTGCTGGCGCAGGGCGAGACGGCGGCCGGGGTGCAGGTGAAAGCGCGCATCCGCTATGCCGGGTCAGACAGCGGGGTCGATCTGCCGCTGGCCGCTCCCGCCGACATGGCCAGCGCCTTTGCCGCCGAGCAGGCCAAACGGTTCGGCTTTGCCATTTCCGATGCCGATCTGGTGGTGGATGCGCTGATTGCCGAGGCGGTGGGCGAAACCCCGAATTTACCCGCAGCCCCGCCAGCCGCCGGCAGCGCCCCAGCAGCCGCCGGCAGCGCCCCAGCAGCCGCCGGCAGCGCCCCAGCAGCCGCCGGCAGCGGTGTATTGCATGTGGCCACCCACGACGTGTTTCTGGCTCACCGCCGGCAGCGCTGCGGCTTTTACAACCGCGCCGCGCTGCCGACTGGCTGGCGCATCGCCGGCCCCGCCGTGATCATCGACAGCGCCGGCACCACACTGGTCGAACCCGGCTGGCCAGCCGAGGTGGACCCGGCCGCCAACCTGGTGCTCACCCGCCAATCACCTCTCTCCGCCGGGGAGAGGCCGGGAGACGGCGCAGCCGGCCCGGGAGAGGGGTTGCCAGAGGGGCCCGATCCCATCCGCCTGGAACTCTTCGCCAACCGCTTCATGGCCATCGCCGAAGACATGGGCGAAGCCCTGAAAACTACCGCTTGGTCAGTCAACATCAAGGAAAGGCTGGATTTTTCCTGCGCGCTTTTCAACGGCGAAGGCCATCTGATCGCCAACGCCCCGCACATGCCGGTACACTTGGGCTCTATGGGTGACAGCGTGCGCACGGTCATGGGCAAATGGGCCGGCCACCCGCGCGGCATCAACCCCGGCGATGCCTTCGTGCTCAACAATCCCTTTGCTGGCGGCACCCACCTGCCTGACGTCACCGTGGTGATGCCGGTGTTTGCCGGCCGCCCAGCCCCGTCCTTCTGGGTCGCGGCACGCGGCCACCAGGCCGATATCGGCGGCATCACCCCCGGATCGATGCCGCCAGACAGCCGCACAATTGATGAAGAAGGCGTGTTGATCGACAACATCATATTGATAAATCAAGGAATATTTCTCGAAGTCGAAATGCTCGCCCTGCTCGGCAGTGGGCCATGGCCGGCCCGCGACCCGGCCCGCTGCATCGGCGATCTGAAGGCCCAGACTGCCGCCTGCACCCGCGGCGCGCAGGCCCTGGCGGCGTTGTGCCGGGCAGAGGGTGAACCGGTGGTTTCCGCCTTCATGCGTCACGTGCAGGATAACGCCGAAGAAGCTGTTCGGGCTGCGATTTCTCGTTTGAAAGATGGCGAACACACGGCTCCGATGGACAATGGCGCACGCATCTGTGTGCGCGTGTGCATCGATGCCGGCAGCCGCAGCGCCAGCATCGATTTCACCGGCACCTCGCCGCAACTGGCCGATAATTTCAATGCCCCCTTTTCGGTGGCGCAAGCAGCAGTGCTGTATGTTTTCAGGTGTTTGGCTGGAAATGATCTGCCGATGAACGATGGCTGCATGCGGCCGCTCCGCCTCATCGTGCCCGAAGGCTCCATGCTGCGCCCCAAGGCGCCCGCGGCCGTTGTGGCCGGCAATGTCGAAACCAGCCAGATCATCACCGACGCGCTGTTCGGCGCGCTGGGCGTGCTGGCGGCGTCGGAAGGTACCATGAACAATTTCACGTTTGGAAACAAAGACTACCAATATTACGAGACAATTTGCGGCGGTGCCGGCGCGGGAGACGGCTTCGCCGGGGCCAGCGCGGTGCAGACGCACATGACCAACAGCCGACTCACCGATCCCGAAGTGCTGGAAAGCCGTTTTCCCGTTCTGGTTGAAGAGTTCAGCATAAAGGCTTGTTCTGGAGGCAAAGGTCGTTGGCCCGGCGGTGACGGCGTCATCCGCCGCATCGTGTTTCGCGAAGCCATGACCGCTTCCCTGCTCTCCGGCCGCCGCCTTACACGGCCCTTTGGCTTGGGCGGCGGCGGCGGCGCCGTCCCGGGCAGTGCACGGGTCGAACGTGGCGATGGCCGGGTGGACCATCTCGCCGCCTGCGACCGCGCCGAACTCCTGCCCGGCGATTGCATCATCGTCGAAACACCCGGAGGCGGTGGTTTCGGGGGCGGATACGGGCGGTGACCACCCTGCCCAGCCTGTGGCCGCTGGCCGGCATCGCCATCGTCGTCATCGGCTTTGCCGTGCGCGCCAATCCGCTGGCCGTTGTGGTGGCCGCCGCGTTCGGATCGGGGCTGGGCGCGGGCCTTTCCGTGCCCGAAGTGGTGGCGGCGCTGGGCAAGGCGTTCCACCAGAACCGCTATGTCTCGGTGCCGTGGTTGGCGCTGCCGGTGATCGGGTTGATGGAGCGTGCCGGGTTGCAGGAACAGGCCGCGGCGCTGATTTCTCGCACCAAAACAGCAACAACGTCTCGCATCCTACTGGTTTACCTTGGTTTTCGTCAAATAACCTCGGCGCTAGGCCTTACCCAGATCGCCGGCCACGCCCAAACCGTGCGCCCGCTGCTGGCGCCGATGGCCGAAGCCGCCGCCGAACGCGACAATCCCGCAATCAGCCTGGATGAGCGCAACAAGATCAAGGCCATGGCCGCCGCCACCGACAACGTCGGCATTTTCTTTGGTGAGGATATTTTTCTCGCCATTGCGTCGATCCTGCTGATCAAGGGCTTCCTCGAAAGCGCCGGCATTATCGTGCAGCCACTGCAATTGTCGGTGTGGGCCATCCCCACGGCGTTGGCGGCGTTTGCCGTTCACGGCGGCCGGCTGTGGCGGATGCGGCCATGATCGGCCTGGCTGCCCTCTATGCGCTGGCCGGCGTCGTATTCGGCGGTTGGGCGCTGGCCACCCTGCTTGATGCCCAGCATTCCAAACGCCTGCTCGGCGCCGCTTTCTGGGGCCTGCTGGCCGCCGAATTCCTCGCTGGTGACGTACTGGGCGACTTGGGTAACGGCGTGCTGCTGCTCGCGCTCGTCGCACTGGCATTGCTGGGCGCACCCGGCAAAGGCCGGCCCACCACCACGACCGTTTCCGATCGCCTAAAGAGTGTGGCGCGGCACGGCAACCGCCTGTTCCTGCCTGCCCTGATCATGCCCGGCGTGGCGCTCGCCGGCACTTTCCTGTTCCCGCGCCTGGGCCAACTTGTTGATCCAAAACAAGTAACGCTGGTCAGCCTGGGCCTTGGCGCCATCATCGCTGCGGGCGTGCTGATGCTGTGGCTGCGCCCGCCCGCCGCCGCGCCGGTACAGGAAGGCCGCCGGTTGGCCGAAGGCGTGGGCTGGGCGATGATCCTGCCGCAATTGCTGGCCAGCCTGGGCGCGTTGTTTACCGTGGCCGGAGTGGGCGATATCGTCGGCGCGCTCACCCCGTTGGCGATTCCCGAAGACAGCCGCCTTGCTGCCGTGGTCGCCTTCACCGGCGGCATGGCGATCTTCACGATCATGATGGGCAATGCTTTTGCCGCCTTCCCGGTAATGATGGGCGGTATCGGCCTGCCGGTGCTGGTGCTGGGCCTGGGCGGCGATCCGGTGGTGGTGGGCGCTGTGGGCATGCTGGCGGGCTTTTGCGGCACGCTGCTTTCTCCCATGGCTGCCAATTTCAACATCGTGCCGGCCGCGCTGCTCAATCTGCCCGATCGCTACGCCGTTATCCGCGCGCAATGGCCCACGGCCGTGATATTATGGGTGTTCAACACCGCGATGATTTGGGGATTTGCCTTCCGATGAAGCTCGATGCTGCCCAAGCTGCCCGCATGGCCGGCATCGCGCTGGGCCATGTCACGCGTGAATACCCGCACAAGCTTGATCATGTGATGGCCGACGATGCAGACGCCCGCACGCCGCGTGATCTGCACCCGATGTTCTTCGGCAGCTTCGATTGGCACAGCTGCGTGCACGGCTGGTGGCTGCTGATGCGGTTGGCTCACCGCTTTCCCGATCATGCACGCGCTGCCGAAACCCGCGCGCTGGCCGCCGAAACCTTCACGGCCGCAAAGGTGGCAGTGGAGCGTGCCTATCTGGCGCAGCCGCTGGCACGCGGCTTTGAGCGGCCCTATGGTTGGGCCTGGTTACTGAAACTGCATGCCGAAATGGCTAGCAACGGCAACGGTTTGTCACCAGTTCTTCAACCCTTGGCGCAGGATTTCGCCCAACATTGGCGCGTCATGCTGGGCAGCTTTTCTTATCCCATTCGCACCGGCGCGCACGGCAACACTGCCTTTGCCCTTGTGCTCAGCGCCCACTGGGCCGCCGATCACGACCGCGCACTGCTCGCCCTGATGGCTACCAAGGCGCGTGCCTGGTACAATGCAGATCGCCGCGCCCAGGCGTGGGAACCCGACGGCGATGCCTTCCTGTCGCCCACGCTGATGGAAGCTCTTGCGATGGCAACACTGCTGCCGGCACCGGAATTCCGCCACTGGTTCCGCGCCTTCCTGCCGAGGGCCAGGGCGGAGGCCCCCGCCAGCCTGTTCACACCGGCCAACGTGACCGACCGCAGCGACGGCAAGATCGCGCATCTCGATGGTCTCAATCTGTCGCGCGGCTGGGCCTTTCGCCGGCTGGCGGCAACGCTGGGGCCGCGCGATGCGGCCGCCCCGGTGCTGCGCGCAGCGGCCGATGCACATATTGCCGCCGCCCTGCCCCATATCGCCGGCGATTATGCCGGGGAGCATTGGCTGGCCAGCTTTTCCCTGCTGGCACTAGAGGCCTGATGACCCGCCGTCAGGCCTTGTGGCTGGTGGCCGGCCTGGGGTTCGCGGCGGTGCTGGTTGCCGTATTGTTCTGGATGATGCTGATCAGCGTTGCCGGTGCGGCTGCCGCTGGCGTTGCTTGAACAGACGGTGGAAGGCGCGGTGCCAACCATTTTGTGGACGATCGACGAGCCTGGCCGGGTCTGCGTTCCGGCGGCGCGGATGAAACTGTTTGCCGCACGATTGAAGATGACGCCCGATATCCGCTGCCGCATCGTCGGCACCGTCACACGCGGGCAGATCCGGCTGGCCGGCAAGGGCGACCGCCTGCAACTGGTGATGCCATTGTCGGCCGTCATCACGGCGCGCGATATCGGCGGCATCATTGCCCAGGAAACCGCCACCGCCAACGCCATGGTAACCGCTGATCTGCAGCCCGCCCTTGCCGCCGACGGGCGGCTGACCGCCCGCATCGGCCTGTCGTATGATTGGCAGCAGGAACCCAGCGTAACCGTCATGGGCCAGAGCATCAGTTTGACCAGCAAGGCTGAAGAGAGGCTGGCTCCGGTGCTGGCCAAGGCGCAAATCGATCTGGCGCAGCGTCTGTCGCAGGTGACGGTCCGCAACAAGCTGGAGGCGCTGTGGCGCACCGGATTCACGGTGGAATCGCTCAACCGCAGCAACCCGCCAACGTGGCTGCGCCTCACCCCGCAGGGCCTCGGCTTTGGCGGGATCGCCATTGAAGGCGAGGATATGCGGATCGACATGGTATTCAATGCGCTGGCCGAGGTGCATCTGGGGGCGCAGCCAGCACGGCCGCAGCCAACGCCGCTGCCGCCGATTGCCGCGGCCGGGCCAGCCCGTGGGCTTATCCTCAATGTCGCATTGCTGTCGGATTACGCCACGCTGCAAAAGGTTACGGCCAAAGCGCTGGCCAAGGTCGCCGCCCGCGGCATCGAAGTGCCCGAATACGGGCGGGTCAAGGTGCGATTTGGCCGGACCATTTTATACGGCACCAGCAATGGCCAGCTGGCGCTGGGCCTCGATCTGGTCGCCAAAGGCCCGCGCCAGTTCGTCAACACGCATGGCCGGGTGTGGCTGACCGCGCGCGCGCAAACCACAGCGAACAGCGAGCGCGTGCTAATCCGCGATGTGCGGCTGTTCACCGGCGGCACGAAAAATCAGCAGTTGCCCCTGCTGGTTGCCGTGGCCCAAACCGAAACGGTGCGCGCGGCGCTGGCGGATGCGCTGGCCCAGGATTTTACCCGCGATTATGCCAGGCTGAGGACGAAGATCGACAAGGCACTGCTGGCCGTGCCGCTGGGCGATTTTCGCCTGTCGGCACAACTCAGCGACGTGCGCCACGGCGAGGTGCTGGCGCTGGGCCAGGGCTTGTACATGCCGGTCACCGCCGCTGGCAGCGCCCGGCTGGATTATGCACGAAAGGTTCAGGGCCGGCCGCGATAGGGCGGCTTGTGCGGTGGGCGTGGTCCAGAACCAGGACCAGTATTGGGCGGACGGGCCGACAAGGTGCGTTGTTGCGGCGGGCGCTGAGCAGAGCGTTCTTGGGGCGGGCCGCTGGCCGGGCTGATATCAATCTGGTCTTCGGCGCTGTTGCCCTTGCGAGTGGCATGGCGTTTCAGCGCCACGACAAAACGTTCCGCCATGTCCGGCGCGATTTCCACCAGCGTTTCCGTTGGCAGGATGCGAATGGTGCCGATATCGGGCTTGGTCACACCGCCGCGCCGGCACAACAGCGGGATGATCCAGCGCGGATCGGCATTGTCACGGCGACCGACATCAAGACGGAACCACACGCCTTCACCGCCGCCATCACCGCCGCGCCCGCCATCTTGGCCGCCATCATTGCTTTCGCGGCGATCACGTCGTTCCGGGCGTCCGGAGTCTCTGGGGGCTGGGCCGGAATCGACCATTTCTTCGGCTTGCGGCAGGCGGGCGCGGTGCATGCGCACCAGGGCCGAAGCAATCTCGTCGACGCCGTGGCGGGTCAGCAATTCCTCGCCCAGGCGCTTGTCTTCCTCGTCCAGGGCGCCAATGCCCCCCTCTACCATGGCGCCGATGCTTTCCAGCAAGCGGGTGCGATCCTGCACGGCAATGGCTTCGAGCGTCGGCACCGGAGTCCATTCGGGTTTCACACCGGCGCCGGCCAGCATGCGTTCCACCCGGCGACGCGCCGGATAAGGGACGATCAGCACGGCCGTGCCCTTGGCACCGGCGCGCCCCGTACGGCCCGAACGGTGCTGTAGCGTTTCGGCATCGCGCGGCCATTCAACATGGATAACCAGCGAAAGCCCGGGCAAATCGATCCCGCGCGCGGCCACGTCGGTGGCCACACACAGCCGCGCACGCCGGTCACGCAGCGCCTGCAACGCCTGGTTGCGTTCGGATTGGCTATGCTCCCCCGACAGCGCGACGGCGGCAAAACCGCGCTCGGTCAGGCTGGCGTGCAGGCGGCGAACGTTGTCGCGCGTGGCACAAAACAAAAGGGCAGTGGGCGGTTCGTAAAAGCGCAGCAGGTTGACCACGGCAGCTTCGATGTCGGCGGGCGCCGTGGCCACGCATTGATAGGCAATATCGGCATGGGCGCTGGCGCGGCCGGCCGTAGCTAGGCGCAGCGCGTTCTTCTGATAATCGCGCGCCAGTTCGGCAATGCCCTTGGGCATGGTGGCCGAAAACATCAGGGTGCGGCGTTCCGGAGGTGCGGCGTCCAGGATTTCCTCGAGATCTTCGCGGAAACCCATGTCGAGCATTTCATCGGCTTCATCGAGCACGATTACCTTGCAATTATCCAGCAGCAGCGCGCCGCGTTCAAGGTGATCACGCAGGCGGCCCGGCGTGCCGACCACGATATGAGCGCCAGCCGACAGGGTGCGCCGCTCCGCTTGCTGGTTCATGCCGCCCACACAGGTGGCGATGCGGCCGCGTGCCGAGGCATAAAGCCAGTCCAGTTCCTTGGCGACCTGCAATGCCAGTTCGCGTGTTGGCGCGATCACCAGCGACAGCGGCCGCGCGGGCGGCGGCAGCGCATCAGCGGTGCCCAGCAGGTTTTCGGCCATGGCGAGGCCGAATGCGACGGTTTTGCCCGACCCGGTTTGCGCCGAAACCAGCAGGTCGCGGCCGCGGGCTTCCTCGGCGATCACGGCGGACTGGACGGGGGTGAGTTCTTCGTAGCCGCGGGCTGCGATTGCCTGGGCCAGCGGCGCAGGGAGCGATTCAATGGTCATGCGGGGCCTATGGCGCAATCGGCAGCGAAAGGCGAATCAGTTAGTAGAAAGTTCCTCCCCTCTCGGCTGCGAAAGGGGAGGGTGTCGCCCTCAGTATACTTCGAACAGCCCGGCAGCGCCCATCCCGCCGCCCACACACATGGTGACCACAACATATTTGGCGCCGCGGCGCTTGCCTTCGATCAGGGCGTGGCCGGTGCACCGCGCGCCGGTCATGCCGTAAGGGTGGCCGATCGAGATCGAGCCGCCGTTGACGTTGAGCAGATCAGGATCGATGCCCAGCACATCGGCGCAGTGCAGCACCTGCACGGCAAAGGCTTCGTTCAATTCCCACAGGCCGATATCGTTCATCGTCAGGCCGTTGACCTTCAGCAGCTTGGGAATGGCATAGATCGGGCCGATGCCCATCTCGTCCGGCTCCAGGCCAGCCACCGCCATGCCGCGATAAGCGCCCAGCGGGGTGAGGCCGCGGCGGGCGGCTTCCTTGGCTTCCATCAGCACGCTGGCCGATGCGCCATCCGAAAGCTGGCTGGCGTTGCCGGCGGTAATCACGCCGCCTTCGATCACCGGCTTCAAACCCTTCAAGCCTTCCAGCGTGGTTTCCGGGCGATTGCCTTCATCCTTGCTCAGCGTGATCTCGTGGTGGGTGACCTCTTTGGTTTCCTTGTTGACCATGGCCATGGTGGCGGTCATCGGCACGATTTCGTCATCGAACTTGCCGGCAGCCTGGGCAGCGGCGGTGCGCATCTGGCTCTGATAGCCATATTCATCCTGGCGGTCGCGGCTCACACCATAGCGTTTGGCAACGATTTCAGCAGTTTGCAGCATCGGCATGTACACATTGGGGTGCATGGCCACCAGGCTTGGATCGCCCTGCACACGCATCTTGTCGTTCTGAACCATCGAAATGCTGTCTACGCCGGCACCGATGGTGACGGTCATGCCATCAACGATGATCTGCTTGGCGGCGGTGGCGATCGACATCACGCCTGACGAACATTGCCGGTCCATCGATTGGCCCGACACCGTAACCGGCAGGCCAGCGCGCAGCAACGATGTGCGGGCGATGTTGCCGCCCTGCACGCCTTGCTGCAACGCGCAGCCCATCACCACATCGTCAACTTCAGCGCCGTCGATGCCGGCACGCTTCACGGCGTGGGCGATGGCATGGCCGGCCAGCGTGGGCGACGGCGTGGCGTTGAACGCGCCGCGATAGGCGCGGCCAATGGGGGTGCGGGCGGTGGAAACGATAACGGCTTCACGCATTGATAATTCCTTCTTGTGTCAGTTCAGCAGGCTTCAGCCCACATATTGCAAGGTGATCCATTCGGCGGCGAGCGCGGGCTTGGTTTCACCTTCGATTTCCACGGCAACGTTGGTGGTGGTCTGCCAGGCGCCATCGGGGCGCTGCGTCACATCGGCGATGGTGAAGCGGCCGCGCACCTTGCAGCCCGATTTCACCGGCGCCATGAAGCGCACCTTGTTGAGCCCGTAGTTGACGCCCATGCGCGTGCCCTTGATTCCCGGCATCGCCTGATAGGCCATCACGCTGAGCAGGCTGAGGGTAAGGTATCCGTGGGCGATGGTGGTGCCGAACGGCGTTTGCGCGGCCAATTCGGGATTGACGTGAATGAACTGGTGATCGCCGGTCACCTCGGCAAAGGCGTTGATCTTTTCCTGCGGAACCTCGATCCAGTCCGACACGCCAACCTCGGTCGCGACCAGTGCCCGAAACTCGTCCAGCGTCAGTGATTTTCCGGCCACAATCATTCTCCCCGATGTCGATTTCGCAGCTAGCCTAGGCTTTGGCTCACGCATGCGTCAACCCAGCAGAATCGTGGTTACCGCCGCGCTATTAACTTAAAGATTGCTTGAAATTAACCATATTCAATCGTTACTGGCAACGGGCATCCGCAGTGTCACCTCCGGCACGCAGATCACGAAGGATCGCCCGATGATCAGCCGCAACGCCCCCGCCCGGCATTTGGCCGCCCACCCTGTCTCCGCATTCGCCCTTGCCGCATTCGCCCTGATCGCCAGTGCCGATGCCGGTGCCGTCACGGTGACCAGCATCGCCGGCGCGCCCGATCCCGGCCCGCGCCCCGGCCAGCAGTTGGTAGTGAGCTTCGATGCGCCGGCCGCACACGGTTTCAGCTGGAGCGGCGGGCTGGCCACCGCCATCGGCACTTTGCGCCGCGTCCATACGGCACCGGCGCGGAACACCACGCGCTATGGCTATGTATCCAGCGCCAATGCCGATCCCTTTGCCACTCTGCTGACCCCGGCCCTGACCTCGATCAGCTTCTATTGGGGCACGATGGATTCGCACAACTGGCTGTGGGTGCTGGGCGCCGATCGCCAACCCATCCATTTCATCCACACCGCCACCATCAGCCTTGACCGCGCCGCCTATGCCGCTGGCGGCGGCGGCCGCAATCGCCGGCTGCTGATTGAGGCCGGCCCGAACGAAACCATCCACGGCCTGCGCTTCTGGGCCCGCGGCCGCAGCTTTGAATTCGACGATTTCGCCGCCACGCTGGTCCCGGCCATCACTCCCGAAACCGGCGCAGTGCCCGAACCGGCCAGCTGGGCCATGCTGATCGCTGGCTTTGGCATTGTCGGCGTATCCTCGCGCCGCCGTCGCCGCAGCGTGGCAGCCTGATCTTCCGCAGCCTGACTTTCCGGGGCCGTTTCCGCACCGGGCAGTATTGATTGGCGACATCGCCGGCCAGATGACAGTCTTGCCGCCTGGCCGGCGATGTTGTTTTCAGGGGCTGTGCTCGGGTTCGCCGTTATCCGCCCGCCGACGGTTGCTTCCTGCTAATTTGCGACCCTGCCAGGGGTGATATTTTCGCGCTGTCGGCCTAAACGAATGAGCATGACCGACTCTCTCGCCGCCGCCCGCACACCAATGCGCGATCTTTACCGCGCACCCGAACCCGATGTGCTGGCCGGCCTGCTGCCCGCCGCCACTTTGGATGCCGCCGCGCGCACCGCTGTTGAACACCGCGCGCTGGGGCTACTGGCCGAACTGCGCGCCGCGCAGGCAGCGGGCTGGGTCAACCGCTTCCTGCATCAATATCGGCTGAACACCGCCGAAGGCGTGGCGCTGCTCAGCCTCGCCGAAGCCTTTCTGCGCGTGCCCGATGCCGCCACTGCCGATCTCTTGATTCGCGACAAACTGGGCACGCCCGATTGGTCTGATCATCTGGGCGATTCCGATTCGGCACTGGTCAATTCCGCCACCTGGGGCCTTGTCATCACCCGCGCGCTGGTGGGCGAGGAAGGCCGTGCCAGCGTTTTGAAACGCCTGATCGCCCGCGCCGGTGAACCGTTCGTGCGCCAAGGCGTGGGCGCCGCCATGCGCTTGATGGGCCAGGTGTTCGTGATGGGCCGCACCATAACCGAAGCCCTGGCCCGCGCCGACGACAAGGACAATCGCGGCTTCACCGCCAGTTTCGACATGCTGGGCGAAGCCGCCCGCACCGCCGACGACGGCCAGCGCTATTTCGCCAGCTACACAGACGCGATCGCCGCGGTGGGGCGCAAAGCCAGCACCTCGAAGGATGTTTTCGGGCGCCACTCCATCTCGGTCAAACTGTCCGCCCTCCACCCGCGTTATGAAACCGCACACGCCGCCACCTGCGTGCCCGAACTTATCACCATGCTGCACAAATTGGCCGATGCTGCTGCCGCCGCCGGCATTGGCCTGACCGTGGACGCCGAAGAGCAGGACCGGCTGGACATGAGCCTCGACATCATCGCCGCCGTCGCCCGCGCGCCGCGACCGGGGTGGGGCGGTTTCGGCATGGCGGTGCAGGCTTATGGCAAGCGCGCCCGCGCCGTGATCGCCTGGGCTGGCGAACTGGCTGGCGAACTGGCCGGCGAAACCGGCGTACAGTTCACCGTGCGGCTGGTAAAGGGCGCCTATTGGGACAGCGAGATCAAGCGCACCCAGGAACAGGGCCTTGCCGATTATCCACTGTTCACCCGCAAGGCCGCCACCGACGTTTCCTACCTCGCCTGCGCTGCCGACATGCTGGCCGATGCGCGGCTGTATCCGGCCTTTGCCACCCACAACGCCCTGACAGTGGCCACCATATTGGAATGGGCCAGCCAATCGGGCCCCAATCGAACAAAAAGAAGCGATTTCGAATTCCAGCGCCTGCACGGCATGGGCGAAGGCCTGTTCGAAGGGTTGGTGCAGGATGGCGGCTGGCGCTGCCGCACCTATGCGCCGGTAGGCGGCCACCGCGATCTGCTGGCGTATCTGGTGCGCCGCTTGCTGGAAAACGGCGCCAATTCCAGCTTTGTGCACCAATTGGCCGATGAAAATGTTTCCGATGCCGATCTGCTGGCCGATCCGGCGGTGCGGATCGCCAAGGTGGGCGGGGCGCCGCATCCGTCGATCCCGCTGCCCGCCGCGCTGTATGGCGACAGCCGCATCAACAGCGCCGGCATCGATCTGGGCGATGCGCGCGTGCTGGCCGCAGCCACTGCCCATGTCGCGGCCTTCACCCTGCCCGCGGCCCCGAAGACCGCAGATGTGGCCGCCATCATCAGTGCCGCCCGCGCTGCGTTTCCCGGCTGGGCGCGCCAGCCCGTCAGCGCCCGCGCCGCCGCGCTCGACCGCCTTGCCGATCTGCTCGAACGCGATCGGCTCGATCTGATGGCGTGCCTGGTGCACGAAGCGAAGAAAAACCTGCCCGATGCGCTGGCCGAAGTGCGCGAGGCCGTGGATTTCTGCCGCTATTATGCGTCCGAAGCCCGCCGCATCATTGTGCCCACCCTGCTGCCCGGCCCCACCGGCGAACGCAACGAGCTGTTCCTGGCCCCGCGCGGCGTGTTTTCCTGCATCGCCCCGTGGAATTTCCCACTGGCCATCTTCCTTGGTCAGGCGGCGGCGGCATTGGTGGCCGGCAAC
Source organism: Sandarakinorhabdus sp. (assembly GCF_041689835.1). Taxonomy (GTDB): domain Bacteria; phylum Pseudomonadota; class Alphaproteobacteria; order Sphingomonadales; family Sphingomonadaceae; genus Sandarakinorhabdus. Next base: position 4,028 of record NZ_JBDNFM010000060.1, on the reverse strand, counting down.
ACCGTGGTCGCCAAGCCTGCCCCGCAAACACCTGTGATCGCCGCGATGGCGCAGCGGCTCGCACGCGAAGCCGGCATCCCGGCAGACGTGTTCGGCCTTGTCACCGGCGGCGGCGAGATTGGCGATGCGCTGGTGCGCAGCCCACATATCATGGGCGTGGCCTTCACCGGCTCCACCGCCACCGCCCGCCGCATCGCCCGCGCCCTGCTTGATGACGACACCCGCCCGCTGGTGCCGCTGATCGCGGAAACCGGCGGCATCAACGCCATGATCGTCGATTCCACCGCGCTCACCGAGCAGGTGGTGGCCGATGTCATCACCTCGGCCTTTCGTTCCGCCGGCCAACGCTGTTCGGCGCTGCGTCTGCTGCTGGTGCAGGACGACGTGGCGGATCGCACCATCGCCATGCTCAAAGGCGCGATGGATTGCCTCGTGCTCGGCGATCCCGCAGATCCGGCCACGGATGTGGGCCCGGTGATCGATGCCGCCGCGTACGACCGTCTGGAAACCTACCGTCAAAGCCAGAAAGCCCGCTGGCTGCATGCCCTCCCCGCCCCGGCCACCGGCGAGATAATTCCCCCTACCATCATCCAGATCGACAGTCCGGCCGACCTCAAGGCGGAATGGTTCGGGCCAGTGCTGCACGTCGCCACCTGGCCGGCCGGCAAGCTGGCCGAGACGGTGGCAGCAGTGAACGCCAGCGGCTTCGGCCTCACCATGGGGCTGCACAGCCGCATCGCCAGCGTTGCCGCCGAAGTGACCGGGCTGGCCGAAGTGGGCAATCTTTACGTCAACCGCTCGATGATCGGCGCCGTGGTGGGCAGCCAACCGTTCGGCGGCGAAGGCCTGTCGGGCACCGGCTTCAAGGCTGGCGGCCCGCATTATCTGCTGCGCTTCCTTACCGAACGCACCGTTTCCACCGACACGACCAGCGCCGGCGGCAACGCCACCTTGCTCAGCATCGAAGATGTTGGTTAGCGCGGACGTTCAGTGATCTGCGTGGGATCGATCAGCTGTCCGCCCGGTGCAGCTGTGAAGCTGGTTTGCGTGGGGTAGGCAAACGCCACGCCCAGCTCGGCAAAGCGCCGCACCATCGCAAAGCCCACCGCCTGCCGCGCCGCCAGCATCACATCCACATCGGGCACGGTGACGAAAAACATCAGCTCGAAATCAAGGCTGGACGGGCCAAAACCAGTGAACGCCGCACGATCAAATCGGCAATCGGACTGGGCGGCAACGATGGCCTGCAGATGGCCCGGCAGCGCGTCCAGCACGTCGGGCGGTGTTTGATAGACAATGCCGAAATTCAGCACCACGCGGCGTTCCTCGATGCGGCGCAGATTGGCGACCTGCTGATCGAGCAGCTTGGTATTTGCCATCACCAATTGCTCGCCCGACAAGGACCTTATGCGGGTGGTTTTCAGCCCGATATGCTCCACGGTGCCGGTCGATGTGCCGTAGCTGATCACATCCCCCACCCGAAACGGCCGATCGAACAATATGGCCAGCGCCGCGAACAGATCGGAAAAGATGCCCTGCGCCGCGAGGCCGATGGCGATGCCGCCCACGCCGAGGCCAGCAACCAGCGCCGTGACGTTCACGCCCAGATTGTCGAGGATCAGGATGGCGGCCAGCAGCCACACCACCACGTTAACCAGCACCGTTATCACGCCAATCGCGCTACCCACCGCGCGCGCGTCCTCCGGGTTGGCATCGGCGCGGCGCCGCACCAGCCCCAGCACCAGTTCACGCAGCCACAGCGCCCCTTGCACCGCCAGCGCGATGGTAAAAAGATTGTCCACCAGACGCAGAAGCGGCCCCGACGGCGCAACAGCATGAGTCGCGCCGTCCAGCGCCACCGCAATCAGGAACAGCGTGAGCGTGCGCGCCGCCATCGCCCGCAGCACGCTGGGGCCGCCGCCAAGCTCGGCCGGCAACAACCGCAGCACCGCCCTTTTCACCAGCCACAATGCCGCAAACAGCGCCGCTGCAATGGCCGCGCCAAACAAAACCTCGCCGCTGTCCTGCGTGATCCAGGCCAAACTATCGCCCACTACCTGCTGAACGCGAAGGGCAGCGCGGCCAACGGGGTCGCCCATCACCAGGCCGGCTCCAGCCACGCCGGGCGCCGCACGGTCAGCGCGGCATCCCCCAGAAACAACGGCTTGGCGGCTTCCTCCAGCCGAAGATGCACGATGGCGTGTTGCCCATGCCGCGAACGCAGCTTGCCGCAGGCACGGCCGGCGTCGTCCTTCACCTCAACCGCGTCACCGGGATCGCCGACCAGCGTTACCGGCACCAGCCGGCGGCGAACCTTGTCGCGGTGGTGCATGCGCGCAGTGTTTTCCTGGCCGACATAACAGCCTTTGGTAAACGACACGCCGTCCAGCAGATCGGCGCCGGTTTCCAGCCACAACAGATCATCGCTGCCGATATCGGCGCTATCGGGCACACCCACCGCGTGGCGGTGCGCGTCATACACGTCGGCCCCCTCCACCGCACCGGCCGGCGCGCTGCCGGCCACACCGATCCAGCGCGCGCCCAGCGCCGGCGTGCGCGGATCGGCCGGCGCGCCGCCCGGTGCATTGGAGGGCCAGCGGGCCAGCACCACCAGATCGGCGCGCCGCGCCAGCGTCACCGCCTTGCGCAATTTGTACATGCTCAGCCGTTTGAACAGCGCATCGGCAGCACTGGCCGCCACATCGATGAGGATGGCGCCATCGTCCCCGGCATGCAGGTGAAAATCAAACAGCGCCTTGCCTTGCGGGCTGAGCAAACCCGCATAAAGCGCACGGCCTGACGCAATCAGGCCAACATCATGGGTGATCAGCCCTTGCAGAAAGGCCGCGGCATCGGGGCCGTGCACCGCCAGAACAGCACGATTTTCAAGGATCACTTCAGGGGTCAACGGGTTCATGTCCTTTGAGATAGGCAATCCGCCCCGTCCTGCCAATGGCACGCCCCGGCAACGCAGGCCAAACCCGCGCCCAGCACTGGACGCGGTGCTTGACTCGGGCCGCTGTTTCTCGCAGTAGACCGCCACCGCCGCGCCGGCATTCGCTTGCGCGCGCAACCTGATATTTGCGGAACGAGACCATGGCCAAGCCGACCACCATCAAGATCAAGCTCGTGTCCACCGCCGACACCGGTTATTATTATGTCACCAAGAAAAACCCGCGCACCAAGACGGAAAAGCTCTTGTTCCGCAAGTACGACCCGGTGGCCCGCAAGCACGTTGAATTCAAGGAAGCCAAGATCAAGTAAACGGCAGCCGGCTGTTGAGCCGGCGCGGTTTGACGGCAAAAAAGGGCTGGCGGCAACGCTGGCTCTTTTTTTGCGTTTCGTTGACCCACCCGCCCCGCGGCGCCATCCCCGCTTGGCAGCAAGCGCATCGCGCTTTAGGGCTGCATTCGTGCTGCGCGACAAATCCTCCGCCTCCGATCCTGCCGTGCTGGCGCTGCAGGCGCTTGCCCATGTTGCGGGTGACGAGGATATGGGGCCGCGCTTTCTGGCGCTCACCGGGATGGACGCGGACGCGCTGCGCGCCAATGCGGACAAGCCCGCCACCCTCACCGCGCTGCTGGATTATCTGATGGCCAACGAACCCGATCTGGTCGCCACGGCGCAAGCCATCGGCGTGAAGCCCGAACAACTCGCAGGCGCCGCCCGCAAGCTGGGGAGCGATTGGTGAAAGCACGCCCGCTCATCGTTTCCGATTGCGATGGCGTGCTGCTGCACTTCATCGCGCCGTTCGTCGATTATCTGCGCGAAGTGCACAGCCTGACACTCGCCATGGACAGCTTTGCCCTCACCGGTAACGTCAAGCGCGCCGATGGCACGGCTGTGGAACCAAAGGAATTTCCCCCGCTGCTCGACGGCTGCTTGGCCGAGTGGATGCACAACCAGCATCCGATCGTGGGCGCAGCGGATTCGCTGAGCCAACTAGCCAAGGATTGCGACGTGGTGGTGCTCACCAACATCGCCGACCATCATGCGCTGCGGCGGACGATCGAACTGGCACGGCTCGG
>NZ_JBDNFM010000059.1:0-13061 GCF_041689835.1 Sandarakinorhabdus sp. | reverse complement strand
GCGCACAACAAAATAATGAACACGGTGTTACGCAAAGCAACTAGTAACGAAGCCTTCACTTGCGTGTATGTCCATGCAAGAAATACGTTTCGTTAACCACCTGTATCAAAACACTGATACAACCGATGTGTTGTTGGCTTAGTCCGTATTGATGTGGAAAAAGTAAACGCCGCACACGTATCGTGCTGAACATTTATCAAGGCTAGTCGTTACAGGGCCAGCCGTTCTAAATAGTTGTCGGATTGTAACCATGGGCCATTTCGAGCCCCGGCCAAGCGGGTGGCGGTGGCGCAAACAGCAGCACACCCGGCCAGCCGTTCAGGGCTCGCCGGGTGTGGCCGATGCAACGATTCAGTGTGGGTTAGGCCGCTGCGGCCCGCGCCAGCGCATCGCGTTCAGCCTTGAGGGCTTCGGCAATAAGGAACGCCATCTCAAGGCTTTGGCTGGAATTTAGGCGCGGATCGCACTGAGTCTGATAGCGGGTGGCAAGGCCCTCGTCGGAAATGGCGATGGCACCCCCGGTGCATTCGGTCACGTCCTGTCCGGTCATCTCCAGGTGGATGCCGCCGGCATGGGTATTTTCCGCCCGGTGTACGGCGAAAAAGCCAGTCACTTCGGCAAGAATCCTGTCGAATGGACGGGTCTTGAGGCCGCCGGCGGCCTTGATCGTGTTGCCGTGCATCGGGTCACAACTCCACAAAACATTGCGGCCTTCACGGGCAACAGCGCGAATCAGACGCGGCAAATGAGCCTCCACCTTGTCGTGACCGAATCGGGTGATGAGGGTGATTCGGCCCGGGCGGTTCGCAGGATTGAGCGTGTCGAGCAGGCGAATCAGGTCGTCCGCTTCCAGACTGGGTCCGCATTTGAGGCCCAGGGGGTTACCCACGCCGCGCAGGAATTCGACATGGGCACTTCCCGCAAACCGCGTGCGGTCGCCGATCCACAGCATATGCGCCGACGTATCGTACCAATCGCCGGTCAGGCTGTCCTCGCGGGTCATCGCCTCTTCATAGCCCAGCAGCAGCGCTTCATGGCTGGTGAAAAAGCTGGTGCTTTTCAGTTGCGGTACGGTCTCGGGAGACAGGCCGATAGCAGCCATGAAATCGAGCGCTTCGCCGATGCGATCAGCCAGTTGGGCATATTGTACGGCCCAGGGCGAACGCGCGGCGAAATCCAGGTTCCATTTGTGAACCTGGTGCAGATTGGCATAGCCGCCCGACGCAAAGGCCCGCAGCAGATTGAGCGTGGCGGCCGATTGCATGTAGCCGCGGATCATGCGCTGCGGCTCGGGGGTGCGCGCGGCCGTGGTGAAGGCCATGTCGTTGACATTGTCGCCACGATAGCTGGGCAGCGACACGCCATCGATCTCTTCGAAGTCACCGGAGCGCGGCTTGGCAAACTGGCCGGCCATGCGTCCCACCTTCACCACCGGCATCTTGCTGGCGAAGGTCATCACCACTGCCATCTGCAGCAGCACGCGGAAGGTGTCGCGGATGGTGTTGGGATGGAAATCGGCAAAGCTTTCGGCGCAATCGCCGCCTTGGAGCAAAAACGCGTTGCCGGCAGCGACATCGGCCAGCCGGTCGGTCAGATCGCGGGCTTCCCCGGCAAATACCAGCGGCGGATAAGAACGCAGCTCAGTTTCCACCGCCCGCAGCGCGGTAGGATCCGGGTAGCTGGGTAATTGCCGAGCCTCGTGTGAGCGCCAGCTGTCGGGGGTCCAGGTGTTGGTCATCGCGGGGTGCTTTGCGGGATTATGTGCTGCGGTGCAAGGTTGGCAGGCCTGGCGCGGCCTACCGCATCAACACGAGTTCCTCGCTCATTGTGGGATGCAGCGCCATGGTGTCGTCGAACTGGGCCTTGGTCAGCCCGGCCTTCACGGCGATGGCAACGGCTTGCAGGATTTCCGGCGCATCCGGGCCGATCATGTGGGCGCCGACCACTCGATCGGTCGCAGCATCAACGACCAGCTTGTAGAGCGCGCGTTCGGTGCGCCCGGCGAGCACGCTCTTCATCGGCCGGAAATCCGAGGTGAACACCCGCACCTGGCCGTAAGCGTTGCGGGCTTGGGCCTCCGTCATCCCGACGCTTCCCAAAGGCGGATTGGAGAACACGGCCGAGGGAATGGCGTTGTAATCCACCCGCCACGGGTTGCTGCCGAACTGGCGATCGGCAAAACTATGGCCTTCGCGGATCGCCACCGGGGTAAGCTGCACGCGGTCGGTCACGTCGCCGACGGCGAAGATGTTCTGCACATTGGTGCAGTTGTCTTCATCCACGGCGATGGCGCCCTTTTCGTTCAGAGCAACACCCACGCCCTCAAGGCCAAGATCTTCGACATTGGGCACGCGGCCCAGCGCCCACATCAACACATCGGTATCCATCGTCTTGCCGTCGGCGAAGTGCAGGCGCAGGCCATCGCTGATCTTTTCCACCCGCTCGAGGCGGCAGTTCAACTTGAAGTTCAGCCCCTTGGCCATGCTGATCTGCAGCAGGCGATCAGCCAACGCCGGTTCCCAGCCGCGCAGAATGGTCTCGCTGCGGTTTATCAAGGTCACGTCCACGCCAAGCGCATGGAATACGCCGGCAAATTCGGTCGCGATGTAACCGGCCCCGGCAATCACCACGCGCCCCGGCAATTCTGGCAGATGGAACACTTCGTTAGAGGTGATGCCGTATTCCGCACCCGGCACATCGGGCAGGTAGGGCCGCGCGCCGCTGGCAATCAGGATTTTGTCTGCTGTGTGGCGGGTGCCGGCCACGTCCACCGTGTGTGCATCAAGCAAGCGAGCATGGCCCAACAGCGTGGTGACGTCATTATTGTCGAGCGTGTTCTGATAAAGCTCGTTGAGCCGGTCCACCTCTGCCGCAACGTTATCACGCAGCGTGGGCCAGTCGAAGCGCTTGCCTTCGATGTGCCAGCCAAAGCGGCGGGCATCCACCAGATCTTCGGCAAAATGCGATCCGTACACCAGCAGCTTTTTAGGCACGCAGCCGCGGATCACGCAGGTGCCGCCAACGCGAAATTCCTCGGCCACGGCGACGCGGGCGCCGTGACCGGCGGCGATGCGACTGGCACGCACCCCGCCCGAACCGGCACCAATTACCAAAAGATCAAAATCATGGTTGCTCATGCCGCTCGCATAAGCCAGCGGGCGAGGCTGCGCCAATCGAAATAGCTTGTCACACTGAACGATGAAGCCAATCAGCCCGCCAGCCACCACCAGGCCGCGCCAATGGCGATGCCGGCTTGCATACCAGTGATCAGCAGCAAGGGCTGCTTGAAAATATCCTTTGCCGATTTGTGCCGCAGGCGGTGCATTGCCCACCATGCCGCCGGACTGCCGCCCAGTGCAGCCCAACCCAGCAGGGTGGATTCGGCGATGCGCTCCCGCGATCTGCCTGCGCTGGCGCGACGTTTGTCGGTGGCAAATAGCGCCCATGTGACCAGGTTGATCAAAACAAGGCCAAGCAAGGGGAAAAGCGTGATGCCGAAATCTGCTTTGGGCGCGGCCATGCGGGCAGGCGTGTCGTCCGGTACGATAACCGGCGGCGGTCCCAGTTCAGCGGCGATGACTGGTTGTTCCGAACGCTGCTGAGGTGGGGCTGGCGGCAGTTCAGAGGCGGCCTCGCCGATGCCGCAATCCAGCGACGCATAGCGCGGCACGGCTTGGCCGGCGGCAATCATCGCGCAACCGATGTTCACCCCATTGGCGGTGCAATTGACGATGCGCTGGTCGTAATTGTCAGTAGCTGCCTGCACGCACTGCAACACCTTGCCGGCAGTCAGGCTGCGCAGATAGTCGCGAGCAGCAAACGGATCGCCGTCAACGCAGACGCGGCCGCGGCGGCAGGCGCCGGGCATTTCGGGCGCGTCGATGCCCTCCAGCCGCATCGATCTTTTATCGGCAAAGGGCGGCGAGGCAAGCTGGCTCAGCCGGCAATCCACCACCAAAGCGCACCTGTCGCCAGCCCGATCTGGATGCCGGTGATGTTGAGCAGGCGGGGGAGTAATTGGTCTTGCTGGCGGCCGGCGTGGCGGGTCCACAACGCGGTCCAGGCCGCCGGTGACGCGCCCGCGGCAGCCAGTCCAAGAAACAGCCACGGACCAAGCTTGCCCATCGGTGCGCCCCAGCGGTGGCGCGAAGGCCAGCGTTCATGGGCCAGTTGCAGCAGGGCCAGATTGGCCATCGCCATCCACAGGCCGATCATCACCATCGCGCCGGCCACGGGCAGCGACCAGGGCGTTTGATGCAGCGGCAGCCTGGCTGCCGAAGCTGGCAGTGGATTGGCCGTGCTCAAATCGCTGATGTCCATCATTTCGCCCGGCCCGGCCGGCGCTGCCAGCGGCGTGTAGCGTGCTGATTGCAGCAAAACCGAGCGGCGTCGAATGGCCGTGCAGTTGCAATCGCCAGCGGTCTTGCTGAGGACGGCGTGGCCCGAAGCCAACATTGCGCAGGAAAGATCGATATCCTCGACCCGGCATCGTGCCAGGGTGCGGCCTTCGCCATCGGTCCCGGCAGCCTCGCAGGCCAGTGGCCGCCCCAAACTCAAGGCACGCAAGGCGTCGCGGGCGGCAAAGGGATCGCCAGGCGGGCAAGCCTCTGTTGCGCGGCATGTCGCCGGCATGGCCGGCGTATCGATGCCCATCAACCGGATCGCGCTTGGCTGATTCGCACAACGCACCGTGCTGGCGTTGTCGTGAATCGGTGCCAGGCACGTAAAACTGCCCAACATCGCCCCAGCAATGATACCCCCCGCAAACATTCCTGAACGCCAACACCCCAAGATTGCGTAACACGGCTCGGCTTCAAGCCACCGCTCACGGCGCATCGAATGTTTCAACCCCAACAGCGGTTCGTGGAACGAATAGCCGGCCCTGATTGCTGCGATCACCTGCGGTGCTGTTGGCCCGCGAGTTGCGTGCAGACAGCCACAGATGATCGCGACGGGCAGTGGGATTGCCGGTCACGCAGGCCCGCCCGGACCTGCAGTTGCCCGGCACCTCCGGTGCGTCGATGTCGTGCAGCCGCATCGCCCCGGCCATGTTGCAGACGGGGGCATAGCCTCCGCCGTGCTGGTCGGGCCTCGCTCTCAGGTGCTGCAGACACCGCAGGCGGTGCTGGCAGCAACCAGTGCGGCACAAAACATTCAACAATGATGATGAAATTTTACGGTATTGCAAGGATTTTGACAGATTAGACGCAAATCAATCGCGAAAGGGATCTTTCACGAGGATGGTGTCCTCACGCTCGGGCGACGTGGAAACCAGCGCCACCTGGCACTCGGTCAATTCCTCGATTCGGCGGATATACTTGATCGCCTGCGCCGGCAGCTCGGCCCAGCTGCGCGCGCCGGCCGTCGACTCGCTCCAGCCTTCGAAGGCTTCGTAGATGGGTTCAACCCGCGCCTGATCGGCGGGGTGCGCGGGCAGATGATCAAGCTCGCAGCCGTCAAGGCGGTAACCGGTGCAGATAATCACCGTGTCGAACCCATCGAGCACATCAAGCTTGGTGAGTGCCATCCCGGTGATACCGCCAACCGCGATGGCCTGGCGCACCAGCACGGCATCAAACCAGCCGCAGCGGCGCTTGCGGCCCGTCACCGTGCCGAATTCATGGCCGCGCTCCCCGAGCTTCTGCCCCACCGCATTATCCTGTTCGGTGGGGAAGGGGCCGCTGCCGACGCGGGTGGTATAGGCCTTGGTGATGCCCAGCACATAACCGGTTGCATCCGGGCCCATGCCGCTGCCGGCGGCAGCTTGGCCAGCGCCCACGTTCGCCGATGTGACAAAAGGCCAGGTGCCGTGATCGACATCGAGCAGCACGCCCTGCGCGCCTTCGAACAGGATGCGATCGCGGCGGGAACGGGCATCGCGCAGGCGTTTCCACACCGGCTGGATATACGGCAGCACCGACGGCGCAACATCAGCCAATTGCGCCTGCAATTCCTCGGCATCCACCGGCGCCACGCCAAAGCCGGTGCGCAGCGCATTGTGGTGCGCGAGCAGCCGTTCCAGCTGCGGGCCGATTTCGCCCAAATGCGCCAGATCGATCACTCGCAAGGCGCGGCGGCCCACCTTGTCTTCATAGGCCGGGCCAATTCCGCGCCGCGTGGTGCCGATCTTGCCGGCGCCCATCGCGTCTTCGCGCAGCGCATCCAGATCGCGGTGCAGCGGCAGAATCAAAGGGCAGGTTTCTGATACGAACAGATTATCAGGCGTGATCGACACGCCCATGCCGCCGATCCGGGCAACCTCGTCGCGGAAATGCCACGGATCGAACACCACGCCGTTGCCAATCACCGACAGCGTGCCGCGCACGATGCCCGATGGCAGCAGCGACAGCTTGTAGACCTTGTTGCCCACCACCAGCGTGTGGCCGGCATTGTGGCCGCCCTGGAAACGCACCACCACATCGGCGCGGGCCGACAGCCAATCGACGATCTTGCCCTTGCCTTCATCGCCCCACTGGGCGCCCACAACCGTGACGTTCGGCATGTCAGTCCTTTTGGTCAGCGCACATAACTGGCGCCGTTGATATCGATGGTTGCACCCGTAAGCGATGCTGGCGCGTCGCTGGCCAGCCAGCGAATGGTTTCGGCCACTTCCTCCGGCGTCGCGACACGGCCCAGCGGGATATCCGCCAACAGCTTGTCCCCGCCGCGGCTCGACAGATAGTCTTCGGCCATGCCGGTCATGGTGAAACCGGGCGTGATGGCAAAGGCCAGGATATTCTGGCCTGCATACGCGCGGGCAATAGTTTTGGTCATTGCCAGCATGCCGCCCTTGGCCGCTGCATAATGCCAATGTTTGGGCGAATCGCCCCTGTGGCCGGCGCGGCTGGCGACATTTACGATGCGGCCCCCACCGTTTCGTTGAAAATGCAGCACGGCATGGCGGCACAGATCGGCGGCGCTTTGCAGATTGATGGCGATGCTGCGCGCCCAAGTGGCGGCAAATCCGTCGGCGTCGCCGATCTCGGCCGCTTCAAACACGCCGGCGTTGTTGACCAGCACATCTATCCGCCGTTCACCCTTGGCGCCGGCGCGGTCCAACGCCTGCGCCCACAGCGCGTCGGCCGCACGGGGATGCGCGAAATCGGCCGCGATGAGGCCGCCGCCGCCGGCCGTCGATTGGCCAATCACAGTGTGGCCGGCCTGTTCCAGCAAGCTGCGCGCTGCAGCGCCAATGCCACGCGAAGCGCCGGTGAGGAGGATGTTTGCCATGGCCGCTCCTATGGCGCTGTCTGGGGCAGGCTGTCCAGCCGGTGGGTGAGGGCGGCGTGCACCTGGTTTTCACGCTGGTGCCAATTGCCCATGATCTGCACGGGTTCGATATTGCGCGCTGCCATCTCGTCTTCGATGGCGGCCTGGAACAACAGGCGGTCGCGGCCGACGAACTGGCGCGTGCCATCGGCCACCCACGGCGTATCGGGCGCAAACAGCAAATAGAGATCGGCGCTGGCCGGCAACGCTGACAGCTCAGCATCGCGGCGGCCATGCAGCATGCGGAACCAGGCCGCTGTCATCACCACGTCGGTATCCTCGATCAGCAGGCGTGGGCGTGTCGCCAGTAGCGCCGCGCGCCGCTGCGCATGGATGCGAGCAATGGAGCGCAGCGCTTCGGGTGTGAAATCGGTACCGATGGTTTCTGCGTGTTCGCGGCCGTATTCGGGGATCAGCACGCCGCCCAACCGCCGCGCCAGCCGCTCGGCCAGCCGCGTTTTGCCGGTCGATTCCACGCCGACAAAACACACATGGACAACGGCCCCCGCCACCACTCAGCCTACTCCCGCCCTGGGCCCCGCCTCATGCCACAGCCTCCAGCTCCAGATCGCACCGATCAAAAAGGCGACATACAGCGCCGCTGTGATCCACAGCGACTGGCTGGTATAAAGCCCGATCGACACGATGTTGATGCCCACCCACAGCGGCCAGCTTTCGAGCATGCGCAAATTGGTGAGCAGTTGCGCTCCCAGCGACCAGCCGGCCACTGCACCATCGGCAATCGGCGCTGCGGCATCGGTTTGTGCCAGCAGCAGCGCCAAAATCGTGCTGCCCGCCACGCCGCCGGCCAACACTATCGCCCAGCCACCGCGCGGCAGGCGGCGCACGGCCACCTGGCCGTCATCGGTTGGCACGCGCAGCCAGCTGATCAATCCATGCGCCTGCGCTGCAAAGAAGAAGATCTGCAATCCAGCCACGGCATACAGCCGGCTCTGCCAGAAAACCGCAGCCAAAATCGCCACCATTGCCATCCCGCACGGGTAGTTCCACACCGAACGCCGTGCCAGCAGCACGATGTTGGCCAGCCCAAACGCCGTTGCCAGGATTTCCCACGAATTCACCGGCGTTCTTAAGCCCATCACCGGCAAATTTTGCAAGCGGTGCAAACAGAAGGGGGCGCAGCCAGCGGCCGCGCCCCCCAAGGTTCAGCAAAGCCGAAGATCAGAAGCGATAGCGCACCAGGCCGCCGTAGGTGGCCGGCTGGTTGCGATAACCCGAAAGGGTGCCCGACTGTGCCACGCCCGGGAAGATGGTGGTGATCCAGGCTTCGTCGGTGATGTTGCGGCCCCACAGCGTGAAGTCCAACTTGTTGTTGAGCGCCAGCGTCACCGAGGCGTTGAGATTGTTCACCGTCCGGCGCAGCTGCACGGTGCCCTGAGCGATCTGCGTCGGGGCTTCGTGCTGGAAATCAACATGGAACAGCATCTTGTTCACATCGCCAAAGCGCAGCGTGTAGTCGGTGGCCAACGATACGGCATATTCTGGCGTACCGGCAGCGCGCTGGCCCGACAGGTCAAGCGGCACGGTGGCAAAGCTGCCGTTCACCAGCGCTGCACCGCCCGGAAAGCTGTCGAACTTCGCATCAAGATAAGTGAAGTTGGCAGTGAAGCGCAGATCGCGGGTCGGCGAGATCGAGGTATCAAGTTCAAAGCCGTTCACCGATTGCTGATCGGCATTGGCCAGAATGAAGCCGGTGCCAGAGAACACGTTGCTCTGGAATCCGGTCAGGATCTGGCGAAACGCTGCGAAATTAACGGCAAAACCTTCCCATTGGCCCTTGATGCCCAGTTCATACACGGTGGCATGTTCGGGGTTGGCAAAGCGCGAACCGGTCGAAAGGTTGACCGGCAAGTTGGCGCCCAGCGCGGTGCGGATCGGCGAAGCGGCCGGCGCCGGCGACTGTGCAGTCGAACCCGGGATGAACTGCGTCGCGAACGGGCTCGAATCAGCCGAAAGGTTGAACGAGCTGGCCTTGAAGCCGGTCGCATGGGTGCCATAGACGTTGATGTTGTCGTTGGCCTTCCAATTCAGGCGCAGCGTGTAGGCAAAATCGCTGTCGGTGGTGCGGCCATCTTCCACGGCGTTCGGGAAGTTGAGGAACGGCGGCAGAAACTGAAGCGCTTGCAGGCCGAGGAACGGGTTGAACCGAGGATTGGCAGCCAGCGTCGCTGGCACACCGGCGTTCACGCCGGCACGAACCAGATCGAGGCCGGAAAACACATCGGTGCTGCTGTTACGGGTGGTGACGCGCTTGGTGTCGCGGGTAAAGTTGCCGCCAGCCGTGAAGGTCAGATTTTCGAAGATGCTGTAATCAACGCTGCCGAACACCGAGATGGCACGGTTCTGATAATCATAATCTTCAAATCGGCCTTGGCCCTGGCCGCCGAACGCGCCCGCCGGGGTGCCGGGCAGCAACGCCCGCAGCGTCGGCTCCAGATTGGTGTAGGCGCCGCCCGAAAGCAGGCTGGCATAACCGCGGAAATCACGGCCAAAGGTCAGGGCGGCCTGCGCGTCGATGTTTTCATGGAAGTAGAAGGCGCCGAGCAGGAAGTTGATCGGGCCATCGAACTTGGATGCAATGCGGCCTTCAGCAGTGAAGGTGTCGATGGCGTTGCGGCCACGGTTGGCACCAATGATGTCGGCGCTGGTGAAGTCGCTATCGGCATTGGTATTCAGGCGCACACCGCGATAGGCACCGATGAAGGTCAAATCGAAATCGCCGGTCTTGGCATCGGCCTGGCCCGACACGCCAAAGTTGTCGATCTCGTTGCTGGAACCAAAATTGGTCGCCGAGGTGAGAGCCAGCGGCTGGTTGGAAATGATGCGGCCGCCCAGCGCCCGCACGGCATTGCCGGTGGGGCCATCGACGATGTTGACCACTGAGCAGCAGATTTCATCGATCTTGTCGTAATCGCCGATGATCCGCAGCTTGAAATCATCCGATGGCTTGAACAGCAGCTGGGCGCGCACGCCGCCGCGGTTGCGTTCATTTTCGTCGGTGTTCAGCGTAACGTTGCGCACATAACCATCACGCTTGTTGAAGTTGCCGGCGAGGCTGAAGGCGAGGGTTTCGCTGATCGGGCCGGTGATTTCGGCGCGGGCAACAACGGCGTTGTAGTTGCCATACGACAGTTCGGCCTGGCCGCCGAAATCAAATTTGGGCTCCGACGTGACGACCGAGATGATGCCGGCCGATGCGTTCTTGCCGAACAGCACCGATTGCGGGCCGCGCAGCACTTCGATGCGTTCCAGGCTGGGCAGATCGCCGATCTGGGCGGCGGAGCGGCTGCGATAGACACCATCGATGAACACGCCCACCGACGGTTCGATGCCGGCGTTGTTGGCGCCGTTGCCAAAGCCGCGGATGATGAAATTGGTGTTGGCCGAAGACTGCAACTGCGACACGCGCAGCGAAGGCACCAGCGTTTGCAGATCGAACGCGTCACGGATCTGAGCGGTTTCGATCGCAGCCTTGCCGGTGACGGAAACAGAAATCGGGGTGTCCAGCAGGGTCTTGGTCTGCTTGCTGGCAGTGACGATGATGATTTCGTCGTCGCGGTCGGCGGCGGCGGTTTGCGCGAAGGCGGGGGCAGCCAACGCGATCGGAGCAGCAACGCTCACAAGCAGTGCGGCACGCAGCGCCAAACGGCCTGCGGTTTCAAAAGTCGACATGCGATTCCTTCCCGATGCAGGGGTCGGCCTATCGAACTGCCGCACCCCAAAAGTGGCCCGTTCTCCGGGCGATGAGCGGTGGATTACAGAATAGCCATGTTTTTTCAAGCCTTCAGTTCAATCGGGAAAAGCGGGACGGCACAGTGTTGCAATTCGGCGGCACTCCGGCTTGCCGGACCGCAGGGGCCGTGCAAGGGAAAGAACGGTAACGGTTCGACAACGGATTTCAGCATGAACGACTGGGAAATCGAGACGGATCACTTGCTGATCCGGCCGATGACAAGCGGGGAAGCGGCCGATTGGCACCGCATCCGCAGCGCGGCGCCGTTTGATCCGCTGGATCGATCCGTGGAAGAAAGCATTGCGCTGATTGCCGCCATGCAAAGGCGTGCGGCTCCCGATTCAGACGGGTGGCAGCAATTCACGCTGTTGGACAAGACGGGCATCATGGTTGGTGATCTGGGCATCCGTTTTTCGCCGCCGTGGAATGCCACGGCTGAAATCGGATTTGCGCTGGATCCGCGGCGCCAGCGGCAGGGCCTTGCCGCACAGGCAGTGGAGGCAATGGCGCGCCGCCTGTTCCGCAATGGCCGCCGCCGGATCGTCGCCGTCACCGACCGGCGCAACCGCCCGGCCCAGCGCGTGCTGGAACGCTGCTGGTTTCGCGAAGAAGGCCGGTTTGTGGAAAGCTGGCGCGACGGCGATGCCTGGTACGACGAAATCAGCTATGCTCGCCTGGCCGCTGACTGATGATCGATCCGACGCCCGAAATCCTGTCGGCTCTGCTGAGCGGCGACGTGATGCGGGTGGAACAGTTGTCGGGCGGGGCGTCTTCGGCCACCTATGCTGTTGATGCTGTCGCTGATGATGGCAGCGTCCGCCCATTGATCCTGCAATGCGCCGCCACCGGCAGCGTGCCGGAAGGCGGGTTCCCGCGCGCCGATCAGGCCAAGTTGCAGCAATTTGCCCACGCTCACGGCCTGCCGGTCGCCGAAGTGGTGCGGGTGCTTGGCCCCGATGACGGCTTGGGCGAAGGTTTCATCATGGCCCGGCTGCCTGGCGAGGCGTTGGCACCGCGATGGCTGAAACTGCCCGAATATGCCCCGGCCCGCGCCGCGTTGACCGGGCAATGCGCCGCTGTGCTGGCGCGGCTGCACCGCTTGCCGCTTGCGGGTGTGGCCGGCTTGGCCCTGCCATCGGGCAGCACGGCCGAACTGCTGGCGCGGATGTTTACCAGTTATCGACGTTTCGGGGTGGATAGCCCAGTGTTTGATCTCGCCTTTGCCTGGCTGAAAGAACGCGTGGAAGATCGTCCGGCCACCACCATCGTTCACGGCGATTTCCGCTCCGGCAATTTCCTGGTGGCCCCCGAAGGCCTGGTGGCAGTGCTGGATTGGGAACTGGCGCATCTGGGCGATGGCCATGAAGATCTGGGCTGGTTGTGCTGCAACAGCTGGCGTTTTGGCGTGTTGCAGAACCCCGTTGGCGGCTTTGGCCAGCGCGATGAATTATACGCTGCTTACGAAGCGGCTGGCGGTGGCCCCGTTGATCGCGAGCGCGCCCGGCTTTGGGAAGTGTGGGGCACGCTGAAATGGGGCATCGCCTGCCTGCAACTGGGCGATGATCATGTTTCGGGCCGGCTGCGCAATGTCGAACGCGCCGCCATCGGCCGCCGCGTGTCGGAGGTGGAGCTTGACCTGATGCACCAGCTCAAATTCGGGAGCGTGTGATGGCCGAGCAGATCGAAGCCGCGACGTTGATCGAGGCCGTGCAGATGTTCCTGGCCGAACTGGAACCCGAACTGAAGGGCCGCCGGGCCTTTCATGCCAAGGTGGCGCAGAACGTGCTGGCCATCGTGGCACGCGAGCTGGCGCAAGCGCCGCAGGCGCGCGAACAGGCGTTGCTGGCTGGCGTACTGGCTGCCGTGCTGGATGATGATGCGCCCCTGGATGCGCTGCGCACCGACCTGTGTGAGCGCCTGCGCGCCGGCACGATGGGGGAGGAGACGCCGGGCCTGATCGATGCGTTACTGGCGGTGGCCGTTGGAAAATGTGCGGTGGATAATCCGCGCTATGCCACGTTCAGACGGCTGGCCGTCT
>NZ_JBDNFM010000058.1:0-6975 GCF_041689835.1 Sandarakinorhabdus sp. | reverse complement strand
CCGCCCCCGCCGCCGCCCCCGCCGATGCCGCCGATGCCGCCGCCATCGATGCCTTCCGCGCCGGGGATTGGGCAGTGGCGGTGCGCGATGGCCACGCGGAAAACAGTGTGGACAGCCTGGTTCTGGCGGGGCGCGCGCAGCTTTCGATCGCCGGCTACCAAACCACCGACAAGGACCGTGCACTCGCGCTGGTCGCTGCAGCCGAGAAGGATTTCGACACCGCACTCGCCCGCACCCCCACCAACGTAGAAGCGCAACTGCAAAAAACCGTCGCCATCGCCTACCGCGCGCAGCTCACGCGCGGTATCGGCCTGGCCAAGGAAACCCGCCGCCGTTTTGAGGCCATCCGCGCCGCCCACCCGGACACCAGCCTGGTGTGGGGCGCGCTGGGCGGCTGGCACGGCGGCGCCGTGGCCACCGTGGGCAGCTTCCTCGCCAGCACCGCACTGGGCGCCAAGAAATCCGAAATGGAGCGTTGTTACGCGCAGGCGCTCAAACTCGCGCCAAATATACCCTCCACTCGCGTATTCTTCGCCATCACCCTGCTCGATCTGGACCCCGCCAACGCCCCGCGCGCAGCCGCGCTGCTGAAAGGGCTGGAAGCGCTGCCAGCGACAGACGGATTTGAAGCATTGCTGAAACGACAGGGCCTGGAACTGGCCGGCGTGCTGGCGCGCGGCGACAAGGCGGCGGCACAGGCAACGGCGCGGCGGCTCAAGGCGTTCGGGCGGATTGCGTGAAGTGAGCCTCCGGCTCAAGTCGCGCGCTTGGCCTTTTCCTCGATACCCGAAACCCCTTCGCGGCGGACGAGCTCGGCGCGGATATCGTCAAAGCTCAGCCCGGCATCGGCCAGCAGCACGGCGAGGTGAAACATCAGATCGGCGCTTTCCGAAACCATGCCGGCGCGGTCGTTCTGTATTGCGGCGATCACTGTTTCCACCGCTTCCTCGCCCAGTTTCTGCGCAATCTTGGCGCGGCCTTTGGCGGTGAGTTTGGCGACATATGACGTGGCGGGATCGCCGCTGCGGCGTTCGATGATGGCGGCCAGCAGCTGATCAAAGCGCTCCATCAAACACCTCCCGCAAATGGGGTACGGGTTGGCAGGCCTGCCGCCGCCAGTGCCGCGCGCGCTTCGCCGATGGTGACGTCGCCGAAATGGAAGATGGAGGCTGCCAGCACGGCCGAAGCATGGCCCTGGACCACGCCGCTGACAAGATCGGCGACGCCGCCCACCCCGCCCGACGCCACCACCGGTACCGGCACGGCATCGGCAATGATGCGGGTGAGCGCCAGATCATATCCGGATCTGGTGCCGTCGCGGTCCATAGAGGTGAGCAGGATTTCGCCGGCGCCCAGCCGGGCCGCCTCAACGGCATAGGCGACAGCGTCGATGCCGGTTGGCGTGCGGCCGCCGTGGGTGAAGATTTCCCATTTGCCGGGGGCCACTTGCTTGGCATCCACCGCCACCACCACGCATTGTTCTCCGAACCGCATCGCCAGTTCACCGATCAGCGCCGGCCTTGCGACGGCGGCGCTGTTCACCGCCACCTTGTCCGCCCCGGCCAGCAGCAGCGCGCGCGCATCGCCCACGCTGCGGACGCCGCCGCCCACGGTGAGAGGCATGAAGCACTGATCGGCGGTGCGCTCGACGATATCGAGCAAGGTGCCGCGATTTTCGTGGGAGGCGGTGATATCCAGGAAGCACAATTCGTCCGCGCCGGCGGCGTCATACGCGGCGGCGGCCTGCACCGGATCGCCGGCATCACGCAACGCCACGAAGTTGACGCCCTTGACCACGCGGCCACCGGCGACATCGAGACAGGGAATGATGCGGACGGCGAGCGTCATTGCGCCACCTTTATCGCTTCGCCCAAATCGAGCCGGCCATCGTAAAGCGCGCGGCCAGTGATGACGCCTTCGATACCGGGTTGGCCCACCAGCGCGTGAATATCGGCGATGGAGGCAACGCCCCCGGACGCGATCACTGCCAAGCTGGTCGCTGCGGCCAAGGCAACCGTGGCCTCGAGATTGACGCCCTTCAACATCCCATCGCGGCCGACATCGGTGAACAGCACCGCCGCGACCCCGGCATCTTCAAACCGCCGCGCGAGATCCGCCACCGGCAACGTGGATACATCGGCCCAGCCGCGCGTCGCCACCATGCCATCGCGGGCATCAACCGCCACGACGATACGCCCCGGATGATCGCCGGCGAGGCCGCGGACCAGATCGGGGTTTTCCAGCGCCGCCGTGCCCATCACCACGCGCCAGACGCCCGCCGCCAACCAGCCTTCCACATGCGCAGCGGTGCGGATGCCGCCGCCCACTTGGACATGACCGCCCACAAAGCCCGCAAGCGCGGCCTTCACACCGGCGGCGTTGCGGCTGTCGCCGGCAAACGCGCCATCCAGATCGACGACATGCAGATGCGTCGCCCCGGCAGCGCGGAACAGCGCGGCCTGCGCGGCAGGATCATCAGCGTAAACCGTGGCGCGGTTCATGTCGCCTTCAGCCAGCCGCACGCACTGGCCGCCCTTCAGATCGATGGCGGGAAAAATGATCATGATGTCAGCCAGCGCTTGAGGAAGGCCAGGCCGTATCCCTGGCTTTTTTCCGGGTGAAACTGCACGCCGGTGATGTGGCCGCGCTTGACGATGGCGGCAAAGCGACCGCCATGGTCGCTCACTGCCTGCACATCGGCCGGGTCGTCGGGCGTGAAGGCATAGCTGTGCACGAAATACGCGTCGCCCGATGGCACGGCCGCCCCGTTCACCGCCTCCACCCGGTTCCAGCCCATGTGCGGGATTTTCAGCGCGGGATCAGCGGGTTGCAGCCGGTTGACGGTGCCCGGCAACCAGCCAAGGCCGGCATGCACGCCGTGTTCATGGCCTTCGCTGGCCAGCAACTGCATGCCGACGCAAATGCCAAGGAACGGCACGCCGCGCCGGTTCACCGCCTCGTTCAGCGCTGCCTCGATGCCCGTGCGTTCCCGCAATTGGCTGATGCACTGGGCAAAGGCGCCCACGCCCGGCAACACGATGCGCGCCGCCCCGGCAATCACCGCCGGATCGTCGGTCACCACCACGCGCGCGCCCGCGCGCTCCAGCGCCCGCGCTGCAGAACGCAGATTGCCGGCACCGTAATCCACCAGCACGGCTGTGTCAGGCACCGCCCAATGTGCCTTTTGTGCTTGGAATCGCGTCACTTTTGCGCGCATCAATTTCCACCGCCGCCCGCAGCGCCCGCGCCACACCCTTGAAGCAGCTTTCGGCGATGTGGTGATTATTCACGCCGTACAGCGTTTCGATATGCAGCGTGATGCCCGCACCGCCGGCAAAGGCAGCAAAGAATTCCTTGAACATCTCGGTATCCAGCGTGCCGAGCTTGGGCTGGCTGAACGCCGTACGCCAAACGAGGTAGGGCCGCCCCGAAATATCCAGCGCCACCCGGGTGAGCGTTTCGTCCATCGGGATCAGCGCATCCCCATATCGCGTGATGCCGCGCCGTGTCCCCAGCGCCTTTGCCACGGCTTCACCCAGCGCGATGCCGGTGTCTTCGGTGGTGTGGTGGCCATCGATGTGCAGATCGCCGGTGGTTTTCACCGTCAGATCGATCAGGCTGTGGCGCGACAATTGCTCCAGCATGTGATCGAGGAAACCGATGCCGGTCGACACGTCGTACACGCCGCTGCCATCCAGGTTCACGTGAACCTCGACACTGGTTTCCTTGGTCACCCGGGAAATGCTGGCGGTGCGCGCGGTCATGGCTTTGGCTCACAAGGTCTGTTGCTGCGGCAGCGCCTAAAGCATTGCGACAAAGGCGGCAAGCAGAGGGGCCTTTTCGTCGCGGTCAATCGTTCTACATAGAATCGATGCAACAAGAGCCGACCCGATCATGAGCGAACTCCCCCAATTCCATGGCACCACCATCGTTTCCGTCCGCAAGGATGGCCATGTGGTTGTGGCCGGTGATGGCCAGGTGACGATGGGGCAGACGGTGATGAAGCCCAATGCCAAAAAGGTGCGCCGACTCGGTCCCAAAGGCGAGGTGATTGGCGGCTTTGCCGGTGCCACTGCCGATGCCTTCACCCTGTTCGAACGGCTGGAAGCCAAGCTGGAGCGCCACCCCGGCCAATTGATGCGCGCCGCCGTTGAACTGGCCAAGGATTGGCGCAGCGATCGCTATTTGCGCCGGCTGGAAGCCATGATGATCGTGGCCGACAAATCGGTGACGCTGATCATCACCGGCAATGGCGACGTGCTGGAACCGGTGGGCGGCATTGCCGCGATTGGTTCAGGCGGCAACTTCGCCCTCGCCGCCGCCCGCGCGCTGGCCGACAGCGATCATGGTGCGCAAACCATCGCGCGGCGGGCCATGAAGGTCGCCGCAGATCTGTGCGTGTACACCAACGAGGAATTGACCGTGGAAACCATGGCGGCCGGAGACGCGGTTGCCCAAGATGCAACCGCAGGAGACGCCGCATGAGCGCCGATCTCACCCCCCGCGAAATAGTCGCCGCGCTTGATCGCAACATCATCGGCCAGGACGATGCCAAACGCGCCGTCGCCGTCGCCCTGCGCAACCGCTGGCGCCGGCAGCAATTGCCCGACGATCTGCGCGATGAAGTGGTGCCCAAGAATATCCTGATGATCGGCCCCACCGGCTGCGGCAAAACCGAGATCAGCCGGCGGCTGGCGCGCCTGGCAAACGCCCCGTTCATCAAGGTGGAAGCCACCAAATTCACCGAAGTCGGCTATGTTGGCCGCGATGTGGACAGCATCATCCGCGATCTGGTGGAGGAATCCATCCGCCTCGTGCGCGAAAACCGCCGCGCCGCCATGAAGGACAAGGTGCACGACGCCGCGCTGGCCCGGCTGCTGGATGCGCTGGTGGGCAAGGACGCCAGCGAAGCCACCCGCCTCGCTTTCCGCCAGCGCTTCGACGCCGGCGATCTGAAAGGCCGCGAAGTGGAAATCGAAGTCACCGAAGCTGCCCCGAATTTTGAAATGCCCGGCATGCAGCCCGGCCAGGTTGGCATGATCAACCTTTCGGACATGATGGCCAAGGCCATGGGCGGACGGCCGCCCAAACGCCGCAAGATGAAGGTGGAGGCCGCGTGGGAGGCGCTGCTGGCCGAGGAATCGGACAAGCGCCTCGATGACGAGGACATCCAGCGCGAAGCCGTGCGCAACGCCGAAGCCAACGGCATCGTGTTCCTCGACGAAATCGACAAGATCGCGGTTTCGGATGTGCGCGGCGGCAGCGTCAGCCGCGAAGGCGTGCAGCGCGACCTGCTGCCGCTGATCGAAGGCACCACCATCGCCACCAAATATGGCCCGGTGAAAACCGATCACGTGCTGTTCATTGCATCCGGCGCGTTTCACGTCGCCAAACCATCCGATCTGCTGCCCGAACTGCAAGGCCGCCTGCCGATCCGCGTCGAACTCAAAGGCCTGACCGAAGATGATTTCCGCCGCATCCTCTCCGACACCGATGCCAGCCTGATCCGCCAATACGCCGCCCTGCTCGGCACCGAAGGCGTGACGCTCACAATCACCCCCGATGGCATCGACGCCATCGCCCGCACCGCCGCGCAAGTGAACGAAAACGTCGAAAACATCGGCGCCCGCCGCCTGCACACCGTGATGGAAAAACTGCTCGAAAGCGTCAGCTTCGATGCCAGCGAACGCAGCGGCGATACGGTGACAGTGGACGCGGCAATGGTGGCGCGCGAACTGGGCGAGATTGCGGGCAATCGCGATTTGTCGCGGTATATTCTGTAGGAAGGGACGTTGCCGCCGGCGGGCAGGGTCGCGGACCCTGCACCCGTTTGTTTTGGAGCAGTCCATCACCAACGGCCTATGTCATGCTGGCGCAAGCCAGCATGACGATGCCCTTTTGAATGAGCACCGGCCAAAAACGAAAGCGGGTGCAGGGCCTCAGGCCCTGCCCGCCGGAAGCAATCCGCCCTCCCCCTTTGCGCCCAGCGCCGCGGCCGCTAAAGCCCGCTCAACATCGGGAGAACATCCATGAATCGTTTCGGCCTTTTGGCGTTTGCTGCCATTGCCATGCCTGCGTTGGCGCAGGAGGTGCCGTTGGGCCGGTTGCCCGATACCGTGCGCCCGGCGGCGTATCGCATTGATCTGAAGGTTGATCCGGCCAAGGCGGATTTCACCGGCCATGTCGAGATCGACGCCGAGGCCAACGCGCCGACGCGCACCATTTTCCTGCACGGTTTGGGGCTGAAGATGGTCCGCGCCGATGTGATGGCTGGCGGCAAGCGCGTGGCGGCGAAATATGCCGAGGTTGATCCGTCAGGTGTTGCCCGGCTGGATCTGGCGCGCGCTGTGCCGGCTGGCAAGATCACGCTGCGGTTCGATTACAGCACGGGTTTCCGCGAGGGGGCCGAAGGCTTGTTCCGCGCCAAGGTGGGCGGTGACTGGTATGCCTGGACGCAGATGGAGCCGCTGGATGCGCGCCGCATGTTCCCGGGTTTTGACGAGCCGGGCTTCAAGGTGCCGTTCACCGTGTCGCTCACCGTGCCGCGCCGGCTCAAGGCCTTTGCCAACACGCCGGAAGCGGCGACGACGACCAAGGCCGGCTGGACCACGCACAAATTTGCGCCGTCAAAGCCGCTGCCCACCTATCTGGTGGCGGTGGGCGTGGGCGATTTCGATGTGCGCGAAACGGTGATTCCGGCCAATGCCGTGCGCCCGGCGCCGCTGGCGTTCCGGGTGATCGCCGCCAAGGGCCAGGCGCCGCGCATGGGCACCACCTTGGCCGAAGTGCCCAAGATCGTCGGCATTCTCGAGGATTATTTCGGCATCGCCTATCCCTATGAAAAACTGGATTTCATCGCCTCGCCGGTGATGGGCGGCGCCATGGAAAACGCCGGCCTGATCCTGTTTCAGGACACACTGATCCTGCTGGGCGACGCACCGCCGCCATCGCAGCTCCAGCGTTTTGGCGTGGTGG
>NZ_JBDNFM010000057.1:0-3281 GCF_041689835.1 Sandarakinorhabdus sp. | reverse complement strand
CATGCACCCCTTCTTTCGGCAATCGCCGTGCCCGCCGCGTGGCCCGAAGCCCACGCCCACTGGAAATTATAACCGCCCAGCCAACCGGTAACGTCTACGGCCTCGACGGTGGCGAACAGCCCTTCAATGTGATTGGCCGCTCCAATAGCTTCCATCGTTCGCGACGACAGCCCGGCGGTGTCGATCCCGCCCGCCGTCACTTCGGCCTTAACAAAGCCTTCGGTGCCATCGGGGCGGAAAGCCCAGCCCTTCAAGCGCTGCATCGCGCCAGTGAGCGCGCTGTCCTTGTGATTGGCCATTTCGCCGGGCAGCACAAGCGCGTCGGCCAGCGCCGTTGCCAACCGTTCGGGCAGCGCACTGCCCAACACGGATTTCAGGCCGGCCTTGGGCCGCTGGCGCTTCATCTCGGTGAGCCAATCAGGCGCGGCATCGGGCAGGAAATCCACCGCAATCGCCTCGCCGTGCCGCCAATAGCTCGACGCTTGCAGCATGGCCGGGCCGGAAAGCCCCTTGTGCGTGAACAGCGCTGCTTCGCGAAACGCTGATTTCCCGGCTTTGGCCACAACTTCGGCAGCCACCCCGGCCAATTCGCGGAACAGGCTTTCGCTACCCGGCAGCGTGAACGGCACCAACGCCGGGCGCGGCGGGATGATCTTCAAGCCAAACTGCTTGCCCAGTTGATAGGCAAAGCCGGTCGCGCCGAGTTTCGGGATGGCCGGCCCGCCCGTGGCAATCACCAGATTGGGCGCGCTGAAAATGCCGGCGCTGGTGGTGACGGTGAAGCAGCCATCGGCGTGGCTCACGTCGGTGATGGCCGCCCCAAACGCGAAATCAACCCGGCCAGCGGCGCATTCGTCCATCAGCATGGCAACGATCTGCTTGGCCGAACCATCGCAGAACAATTGCCCAAGCGTCTTTTCGTGAAAAGCGATGCCGTGCTTTTGCACAAGCTCGACGAAATCGGCGGGCGTGTAGCGCGACAGGGCAGAACGCGCGAAATGCTTGTTTTCGCTCAAGTACCGATCCGGCACCGCACCGATGTTGGTAAAATTGCAGCGCCCACCGCCGGAAATCAGGATTTTCTTGCCCGGATCGGCATTGTGATCGATCACCAGTACCCGCGCGCCGGCCTGCCCGGCCGTCGCCGCGCAGAACAGTCCGGCCCCGCCGGCCCCCAGGATAATCGCATCAAGCATGAGAGGCCGCGTAGCGGGTGGCGGCCGGCAAGGGAAGGCGTTACCCTGACGCGCATGATCGACTGGCCTGCCCTCGCCCGCACCGCGCTGCCCGACATGACCGCGCTGCGCCGCGCCATCCATGCCGATCCGGAACTGGGCCTGCACAACCCGCGCACGTCAGCCAAGATCATGGCGGCGCTGGCCGGCCTGCCGCTCGAATTTCGCACCGGGCCATCGACCACCGGCATTACCGCCACCCTGCGCGGGCCGAACGCTGGCAATTCAAACGGCCGCACCGTGCTGCTGCGCGGCGATACCGATGCGCTGCCGATGCCGGAGGAAACCGGCCTGGATTTTGCCAGCACCATCCCCGGCGCCATGCACGCCTGCGGCCATGATGCGCATGTGGCGATGCTGGCCGGCGCGGCGCGGATATTGTGCGAGCGCCGCGACAGCTTGGCGGGCAGCGTGATGTTCATGTTCCAGCCCGGCGAGGAAGGCCATCACGGCGCAAAGTTCATGCTCGATGATGGTTTGCTCGATCCGCTGCCCGATGCGGCGTTTGCCTTGCACATCATGCCCAACGCGCCGTGGGGAGTGGTGGCGGGCCGCACCGGCGCGCTGCTGGCCAGCAACGACAAATTGCGCATCGTGGTGACCGGGCGCGGCGGCCACGCCTCCATGCCGCACGACGCGCTCGATCCCGTGCCGATCGCCTGCGAGATCGCGCTGGCGCTGCAAACCTTCGTCACACGGCAGGTGAACGTGTTCGATCCCGCCGTCATCACCATCGGCCAGATCAGCGCCGGCACCACCGATAATGTCATCCCCGAAACCGCGCTGCTGTTTGGCAGGATGCGCACCCTTTCGGCGGCCACGCGCGCCAAACTGCACGGCGGCGTGCCGCGGCTGGCCCAAGGCATCGCGGCAGCGCACGGCGCGAACGCCGCGGTGGAGATCATCCCCGGCTTCCCCGTCACCAATTGCGATGGCCGCGCCGTCGCGCTGGGCGAAGCGGTGACGAAACGGCTTTACGGCGAAGACGCGTGGCAAACGCTGGCCCACCCGATAATGGGTGCCGAAGATTTCGCTTACGTGCTGGAAAAGGTGCCGGGTGCGATGTTCTTCCTGGGTGTGGCCGCCGAAGGATCGGACTGGCACGCCTGCTGCGGTCTGCACAGCAGCCACATGCACCTTGATGAAAGCGCCATGGTGCGCGGCGCCGCCCTGCACGCCGCCATCGCTGAGCAGTATCTGGCCAGCGGATTTGAACCGAAATAGTCCGTTGCAAAGCGCCGTCGCCGCGCTATATCGGCGGCCCTCCCGAACGGGAGGCCGGACTTGGTGCGGGGCAGTAGCTCAGATGGGAGAGCGCAGCAATCGCACTGCTGAGGTCAGGGGTTCGATCCCCCTCTGCTCCACCAAACCGGCTGCGCACCCCAGCGCTCATACAGGCGCGCAGCCGCGGCCGTTCTGCGCATTTCTGCCGCGATTTTTGACTGGCCCGCACGTCACGCAGCCCATTACCGCGCGTAAACCCGCGGACCTGGATGGCATCAGCGCGCGCTTGGGCTGTCTCGTATCCAGTCGCAGCGCATCGTCATCCGAGCACGCAGCCAGTGCAGACACGCGAGCCGCAACAATGCCGTGCTGCATTGTCTTTGGCGACAATATGGTCATCTGAAATTTCTTGGGGTCACCGCGCAATTTATACGCAACCGTTTTGCGACAATATTTAAATTTGAATTGCTTGTTACTTGAATAAATTCGATATAAATTTACCCGGCAACACCTGTTAACTAAAAAATTATTGCGGATTTTCAAGAAAGGTTCTGCGTAATAGCCGAATGAGTATAATTACCTAGTCATAATTGGTTATTTTTTTGTCGCACAATAGATACTTTTTTGTACGTTCATAAAGTCCAAACTAAAATGAAAGATTGCGCATGCTTATTCAGACCATCATCGTCCTCATCGTTGTTGGGGTCCTGCTCTGGCTGGTCAACAACAAGATTCCGATGGACGGCACGATCAAGACGATCATCAACCTGGTGGTGATTATCGCTGTCATCGTCTGGCTGCTGCGCAGTTTCGGCATCCTTT
>NZ_JBDNFM010000056.1:0-16846 GCF_041689835.1 Sandarakinorhabdus sp. | reverse complement strand
GCGGCTTTTCCATGCCAGTCGTCCCCACCCGTCAAACGTACCGTCTTGTGCTGCCCGCTTGGCAGGCGGGCAGCAATGCAGCGCTATTTCCCCTGCCCAAGCACGACGTTTCTGCCTATGATACCAAGCATGACAAATCTGCACACCACAATTGCCCGCGTCACCGATCGCATCATCGAAAAGAGCCGGGGCGGCCGCCGCCGCTACCTTGATCTGATTGCCAGCCAACGCGATGTCGGCATCAATCGATCGCAGCTGTCCTGTTCCAATCTGGCCCACGGCTTTGCCGCGGCACTGGACGATCAGGCTACCATCAGGGCCGGCGCACGCGTCAATATCGGCATCGTCACTGCCTTCAACGACATGCTGTCGGCGCACCAGCCTTACGGCCAATATCCACCGCAACTGAAACTGTTTGCGCGAGAAGTGGGGGCAACGGCGCAAGTGGCGGGCGGCGTGCCGGCGATGTGTGACGGCGTCACCCAAGGCCAGGTGGGGATGGAACTTTCGCTGTTCAGCCGGGACACGATCGCAATGGCCACCGCAGTATCGCTGTCGCACGCCATGTTCGAATCGGTCGCGCTGCTTGGTATCTGTGACAAGATCGTGCCCGGCCTGTTGATTGGTGCACTGCGCTTTGGTCATTTGCCGATGCTGTTCGTACCGGGCGGGCCGATGCCGACAGGCCTGCCCAACAAGGAAAAACAGCGCATCCGGCAACTGGCGGCCGAAGGCAAGGTTGGCCGCGGCGAGCTGCTGGAGGCCGAAAGCGCCAGTTACCACAGCCCCGGCACCTGCACATTTTATGGCACCGCCAACAGCAACCAGATGATGATGGAGGTGATGGGCCTGCACATTCCCGGCGCTGCCTTCGTCAATCCCGGCACTGGCCTGCGCACGGCCCTGAACCGTGCAGCCATGCACCGGCTGGCCGGCATCGCGCTGCACCAGCCGGACGAACGCCCGCTGGGAAATTGCGTCGATGAACGCGCCGTCGTCAATGCCATGGTGGGCCTGCTTGCCACCGGCGGTTCGACCAACCACGCCATCCACCTGCCGGCAATTGCACGAGCGGCGGGCATCAGCATCGATTGGCAGGATTTCGACGATCTTTCCGCCGTTGTGCCGCTGATCGCCCACGTCTATCCGGGCGGCGCTGCCGACGTGAACCAGTTCCACGCCGCCGGCGGCATGGCTTTCACCATCCGCACCCTGCTTGATGCCGGCCTGCTGCACGGCGATATCACGACAGCGGGCGGCAACAGCCTGGCCGACTATGCGCGGGATCCGGTGCTGGAAGACGGCCAACTGGCGTGGCAGGACGTTCCGGCCAGCCGCGACGAAAGCATCTTGCGCGCCGCCGACACCCCGTTCCGTGCCGATGGCGGCATGCGGCTGGTGCAGGGCAATCTGGGCCGCGCCATCTTCAAAACGAGCGCGGTTCACGAAGAGCGCTGGACCATCGAAGCCCCTGCCCGCGTGTTCATCGATCAGGAAAGCGTGCAAGCCGCCTTCAAGGCCGGCGAGCTTGACCGCGACGTGGTGGTGGTGGTGCGCGGCCAGGGCCCGCAGGCCAACGGCATGCCCGAACTGCACAAATTGACCCCGGCGCTGGGCGTGCTGCAAGATCGGGGGCACCGGATCGCGCTGGTTACCGATGGCCGCATGTCGGGCGCGTCGGGCAAGGTGCCCGCCGCCATCCATGTGTGCCCCGAAGCCATGGCAGGCGGCCCACTGGCGCGGGTGCGCGACGGCGATGTGATCCGCCTGTGCGCGCGGCTGGGCCAGCTGGACGTGCTGGTGGATGCCGCTGAATTTGCGGCGCGGCCGGCGGCGGTGATCGCAGGTTCGTCTGACGGGACTGGCCGTGAGCTGTTCGCCTTCTTCCGCACTGGCAGCGACGATGCCGAAGCCGGAGCTTCGGCGATGCTGAAGGCGGCAGGACTGTAGAAGCGAAAACGGCCGGGGCGTTACCACCCCGGCCGTTACAATATCTGCAATCAGATGGGTTTACTTGGCCTTCGCCAGATAAGCGACCATACGCTTGGTGGCCAGCGGCGACAGCTTCACGGCCTTGGCAGCAGCGAGGTTGGCCGACGGGCCATTGCCGACTTGCACCAGGGCAACCATGCCCATGGAGAAGTGCGGCAGGCACTTGATGCCGTACACGCCGGGCTTACCGGCCTTGAACACGAAATCCTTGCCCATGGCACCCTTCTGCTCGGCTTCACCGGCCGGCAGGAAACCAGCAATGGTCTGGCCATTGTGGCCCGGGTTAGTGGCGACGAACTTCACGGTGTCACCGGGGGCGGCCTTCACGAACGACGGTTCGAAAACCATGGCGCCTTCAGCACCCTTGTTCAGCATCTTGACGGTGATTTCCTTGGCAGCGGCCGGAGCGGCGATCACCAGGGCAGCGGCGACAAAACCCAGAATCTTCATCAAACTTCCTCCATGTGCCGGCGAAAGCGCCGGCCGGTTTCGAACACGCGCCGGACTCGGTGCCGGATCGGTTGATGACCGCTGATACGCGCGGCCTGCGTGGCACTCAAGGTGGCGACTTGCGGCTAAGTGTCCAAATCCCCATCCATGCACGGGGTATTACGGCAAGCCGGCTTTCACCAAGCTGAACATGTGGGGCTGAACATGTGGGGCTGAACATGGGGGGCTTCAAAACGTTACAGCCTGGCGATGATGCCTGCCGCCGGATCGATATGCCCCTCGACCAGCGCCGCCCAGGCTGCCGCCACGTGCATGTCCCCGCTCACCCGCTCGATGCGCAGCCAGCCCAGCGTGGCGGCAAACCGCCCCCAGCTTGTCCCCAGCCGCTGTTCGAACCCGGCCGGGCCCCACTCTGCCACCCGGTCTTGCGCCACCGTCGGCGCAAAGAACAGCTGCGGCACCGGGCCGGGCAAGGCTGCGACGTTGGGCGTCTGCCAATGCGTGTCGCCCACGACATGGCTTTCCTTCAGGCGACCCCCCAGCAGCGCATGGACATCGCTGCGAATGCCGCCATGGCCGGAAAAATCAATGAACGCGATCGCGGTGCCCGGCACCTGAGCCACTTCGTCGTAGGTGAACACATGATCATAATAACCGGTGTTCAGGCAAAACGCGCGGTTGGCCGGCGAGGTCAGGCCCACCACCGTCTGCCGGCCCTTGGCGGACTGCGCCACGCCGAGCGCAGTTTTTGACGATGCCGACGACAACAGCAACGTATCAACGGGGCGCGTTGCCATCAGGCAATCGATTAGAAAGCTGGTGGTATATAGCGGGCGGAACAGGCATTGCAGCGCCTCGTCCCCCCACGCCGGGCTGGCCGGATTATAGCGGTTGTAGAACGGGGGCAGACCGGCGCGGTGAACGGCGCCATCGGTAAAACCCAGAGTCGATGGTTTGGCTGACATCTGCACCGGCGTGAGCACTGCCTGCGCGCCCATCGGCCAATAACCGAAATAACGCTCCCCTTCGGTCATGCCGGCGGCCCGGCTTTCGATTACCCGGCCAAAGCCCCAGACCGGCACGATACCGTAACCATCTGGCGCGGGAAAAAACCGCCAATAGGCGAAATCCTCGCCGTGCACGGCATAGGTGACGTTGTTGGCGGTGAGCGCGAAATGCTCCACGGCAAAGCGCACCTCGCCGTCACCCAGCGCACCGGGATCGGGCAACGCAGTGGTATTCGCCAAGGCGCCAACGCGGGCAGCAAGAATGGTCATTGGGCTTTGTCCTTCCAGATGGCGACGCCAGCGGGCGGCACCGGGCTCACGCCGATCAGCAGATCATGGCCAATTGGAACAGGCTGCGGGCCATAATTGAACAGAAAATTCAGATCGCCGCGCCGTTCCAGCCGCACATCCGGGCCCAGATCGCGCGGCAGCAGCCCGGCCGCCGCCGCTACATCACCCACCACCCGGCGCAGCAGGCCATCATCAACCTGGCCGGCCAGATAATGCGCGCGGCCTTGCGCAAACCACAGGCCGCGGCCGTCATCCAGTGCCAGCCGCGTATCTGTGCCGGCGCCGGCCTCAACGTCCTCCATCCAGCCGCTCACCAAGCCCGCATTGCCTGCAGCGAGGGCGATTCCGGGCGGCAGGCTTTCGACGCGCACCACTGTCACATCGATCAACAACTTCAGCCCATCCGGCGGCAGGCCGGCCGGAATGGCAAAATCGCGCGTTTTGGACCCAGTGCGCGGGCCAGCAATCACCGCCCCGCCAGCCGCCGCCAGCCGCGCCGCCAATGCCGTCTCCACAAACACCTGTGCCGGCAGCAAAACCAGCCGGTAGCCCGCCAGATCGCAATCCGGCGGCACGATATCCACGCTCAATCCCAGCCGCCGCGCCGCCGTGTGCCAGGCCATCGCTGTCGCCAGCGCATCCTGATCGCGCCCCTGCGGCTGGCTTTGCACCGCCCACACGCTGTCATAATCGAACATCAGTGCCACATCGCTTTGCCCGCGCGGCGGCAGCGGGCCAAGGCTGGCAATCCCGGCCGCCAGCGCCTGCACCTCCGGCCAGGCAGCGGCAGGCTGGTTGTCAGGCCGGTTCAGCCCGGCATGCATGGCTTCCTGCCCGGTGGGGGCCTGGCGCCAGCGAAACCAGCTCATCCGCTCGGCATCCTGCGCCAACGCTTCCCAGCCCCACAACTCGATAGCACCTTTCGCCGGAGCCGGGTTCCACGCCGCCCAGTTCACCGGGCCCGGCTGTTGTTCGATCACCCACCAGCGCCCCTGCCCGCAGGCGCGATACAGGCTGTGGTGAAACGCTGTCAGATCAGGATGGCCGGTGCGCAGGTATCGCGCCTTGTCCGCCGCAGTGAACGGCCCCTGCCACAGGAAGCCGATCGGATAGCTGTCCCACGTCGCCACGTCCAGTTGCCGGCCAACAGCGAAATGATCGAATTCGGTGAACAAGCCCATGAAATTATGGATAATGTCCCGCCCCGGCGAGGCGGCGCGCAGGACGGCCACCTGCGCCGCATTGAAGCGTTCGACCATGCTTGAGGAAAAGCGCTGCCAATCCTGCCGATGCGCCGGATGGCTTTCGGTGACGGTACCGAACGGCGCATCCACCTCGGCAAAGCTGCGATATTCCTGCGCCCAGAACGCCAGCCCCCACGCCGCATTCAGCGCCTGCACATCGCCATAGCGCGCCGCCAGCCAGTGCCGAAACGCCGCCTTGGCCGCATCGGATGTACTCACAACCGTGTCGTGGCAGCCATACTCATTGTCGGTCTGCCAGGCGACAATGGCGGGGTGCTGGCCATACCGCTCGGCCATCAGCGCCGTGATGCGCTTGGCCTGTTCCAGATAAACCTCTGACGCAAAACAATAATGCCGGCGCGAACCAAATCCCCGCACTTGCCCGTCGCGGCTCCTCGCCATTATTTCCGGATGTGCATCGACCAGCCATTTCGGCGGCGTGGCGGTGGGTGTGCCCATCACCACCTCGATGCCCGCACCGTGCGCCAGTTCCACCACGCGGTCCAGCCACGCCCAATCCAGCTGGCCAGGTTCAGGCTCAATCCGGCTCCAGGCAAATTCGCCGATGCGCACAAACGACAGGCCCAGCGCCGCCATGCGCTGCACATCGCTTGCCCATAACGCCTCCGGCCATTGTTCGGGGTACCAGCAAACGCCGAGTTTCATGGGCGCTGATTTGCCACGATCACAGGCCCGCGAACAGCTGCTTTCGCGGCCCCAGATAGCCGAACAGATAGGCCGCCACCTTGCGCATCTGGATCTCTTCGGATCCCTCGGTTATCCGATAGCGGCGGTGGTGGCGGAAAATATGTTCGAACGGCTTGTGCCGGCTGTAACCGATGCCGCCATGCACCTGCATCGCCCGGTCAGCCGCCTCGCACACCAGCCGGTTGGCCCAGTAATTGCACATCGAAATCTTGTCCGAAAGCTGGCTTTCGATGGCTTCGTGCGGCATGTGATCCATATCCCACGCCGTCTTGTAGATCATCAGGCGCAGCATTTCGCACTGGGTGGCCAGTTCCACCAACGGAAATTGGATGGCCTGATTCTTCGACAATGGCTCGCCGAACGGCTTTCGCGTCCGGGCATAACGCACGCTTTCTTCCACGCAGAATGTTGCTGCGCCCAGCGACGATGCCGCCTGCCGAATGCGGTTCTGGTGCACAAAGCTTTGCGCCAGCGACAGGCCGCCATCCGCTGGCCCCAGCCGCGTTGAATCCGGCACCCACACGTTGGTAAAACTTACGCGCGGGTGATCGGTGGGCATGTTGAAGGTCCACAGATACTCTTCCACCTTCAGGCCCGGCGTATCGGTGGGCACAAGGAAGCAGCTTATCCCCCGCGCCGCGCCCGCCGCACCCGATGTGCGGCAGAAGGTGGCGCAGTGGGTGGCGACATGCATGCCGGTGGTCCACATCTTCTCGCCATTGATCAGCCAGCCGGAGACCCCGTCACGGGTTTCCGGCACAGCCGTTGTTTCCATGTGGGTGGCATCGCTGCCATGCTCGGGCTCGGTCAGGCCAAAGGCGGTGATGCGCTGTCTCGCAAAGCCGCCCAGGATGAATTCGTCCTGCTGGGCCGGCGTGCCGAACGCTTCGAACATGGCGACAAACGGGAAATTGCCAACGATGCTGTGTTCGTTCTGCAGATCATTGTGCAGGCCCAGGCCCTTGGCGGCAAAACGATCGCGTATCACCGCCATCCACAGGTTGCTGCCATCCTTGCCGCCATATTTCTTTGGCGCCGAAAAGCGCCAGTGCCCGGCCTTGTCGGCGCGCACGCTCGCCTCGCGCAGCAGCAATTCCCATTCATGGCGGGGCAGGCCGCCGTTTTCGAAATCCGTACGCGCCCATTCGCGGCGATGATCGAAAAAGCGGATATTGTCGTCCTGGTTTTCCAGCGGCTTGATCTCGGCCGCGATAAACACGTCAAGCTCGGCCAGATAGGCAATCAGGTCGGCTGGCAGCGCAAAATCCATTGCAGTTTCCTTTCGCGTGAACAGCCAGTGTGGGCCGGCCGGGGCGCCGGAAAAACTGGCCTAATGGGGAAGGCCGGCTGGCGCAAAATAGAAAGGATACCGCCGATACGGAGCAAAAACTGTCGGAATATCTTACAAAATGGACGTAAACTCTTCCTTAACCATTACAATATTTCAATGGGTTAATGCATCATTTTTGCTATGGCACGATCCTTGCTTGCCTGCGTGTCAGTCCCTCGGGTCGGGACCAAGACAGGTTGGGTGTTGTGAACAATATTTCGAAGCTCGTTTCTGCTGCGCTGGTTGGGGCCGGCATGACGTCCCCGGTAGTGGCACAGACCGCGCTTTCAACGTCGGCTCAGACGATCACACCGACCGCAATCGGGAGCACCACTTCCACCCAGACTCAGACGGCAACCGGCGCGGGCACAACGACGTTCAACACGCCGGCCACCTCATCATTCACGACTTTTGTCGCGCCCGGCGCGTTCACGCAGTTCAACACCAACACCGGCATCCTGGTCGGCGCACGCTTGGGCGCCGACGTGAACTACAACGTGTCGCTCAGCGCCACGGGCGCCGGAACCGGCGGTTACAAGGTTACGGTAAATTCCACCCTCGAAGCGTCAATCGCGGTCAACGGCGGGACGCCCTTTGTGTTGGGTTCTGCGGCCCTTTCCACCAACTGCAATGGGGGCGATTGCGCCAACGCGTCTGCAAACAACACCGTTTTCTTCCCCAGTAGCACACCGAATAACAGGAGAGCGGGCACTGCGTCTGCAGGCGGCAACCTCGCCGCTTTCACTTCGAACCCGCAAGGCTTCACGTTCCTGACCCAGATCAGTGCGACAGGGACGACTATCACCAACAACGCCACCACCACGTCCGGAACGGCCACCACCACCGCCAGGCTCACCAGCAACAGCTATTCGCTGACTTATGATTACCTCAACTTCTCGACGCCGTCGTTCACGACAGGCACCCAGACGACGTCCGCGACCGCAAGTATCGGCAGGGTGTTCCGCGGTTCAACGGCGACGCAGTCGTTCAACGTCACCAATACCGCTGCCTCGCCCACCAACACGTCGCCGACGAGCCTGACCAGCGTCACCGGTGGCAATGCCGGCGTGAGCACCACGTTGACTTCGCTTAGCAATCTGGCGGCTGGCCAAACCTCTGGTGCCTTCACCGTTGGCCTCAACACTTCGACGGTCGGTGCCAAATCCGGCACCTTCACCTATGCGATGACCGACACGCCGACGGTTGGCGGGGTTGCGGTGTCCGGTGCAGCCGGCATGCGCACGACCAATCTCACGCAAAACGTCACCGGCACCGTCGTCGATCGCGCCTCGCCGTCGTTCAGCACCTCATCAAACGACACCACGACCAGCGTCAACTTCGGCAACGTCTATCGTGACGCAGGCAACCAGACCAGCAGTGCGCTCACCCTGGCCAACAACGGCGGCGGCGCCGCGGTCAACGCTGTCCTGAACAGCGTCACCACCTCGGGTGGCTTCACCACCACGCTCGCCAATGGGTTGCAGGTGGCTGCCAGCACACCGCAAAGCTTCACAGCGTCGTTCAACCCCAATGTTGGCGCTAGCGGCACCCGTAACGGCACGCTTCTGCTGTCGCTCAGCGACGTGACCACGGGGATGGCTGCGGGCACGACTGCCAACACCTACAGCATGACGGTGAACACCACTGCCACTGTGTGGGACCGTGCCAACCCGCAATTCGCCGCCACGCAGACTGGCCGCACCCAGACGATCAACCTTGGCACCGTGTTCGCCGGTTCAACGGCTTCGGCCAATTTTGCCCTGACCAACGTCGCCGATGCCGGCACCAACCGGGTTGCCACAAGCCTGAACAGCATCAACACAGCCGCAGCAGGCAATTTCTCGACCAATCTGGCACCGCTCTCCAGCTTGGCCGCAGGCAACACCACCAGCAATTACACCGCCAGTTTCAACTCCACCGCCGCTGGCCAGAACAATGGTACGTTCGTGCTGAACATGGCCGACGTCGCCCCGTCGGCCGGCATCGCCGGCGCCGGCAGCAACTACCAGCTTACGCTGAATGCCACGGCCAACGTAATCAATCATGCCAATCCGTCGTTCAACGGTACCACGGTCGAAACCAGCAAAACGCTCGACTTCGGCACGGTCTCGTCGCGCGGCGGCCCGGTTTTGCTGAATTTTTCGCTGTTCAACATCGGCGACACCAACAGTGCCGGGCTTCAACTTTTCCAGATCGACGGCCCGGGCAATGCGCTGTTCAGTTCAAACGTGTCACCCTTCCTGAACCTTGCTGGCGGCGCTTTCAACAACTACACGGTCACACTCAATCCGCTGACCCTTGGCGCTGCCAGTGGCCTCTACACCCTGCTGTTCCGTGATCATGCGCCGGGCGTGTCGGGCGTACGGCAGTATTCGCTCAACCTCACGCTTTCCGGCACTGTATTCGATCCGGTTCCGGAACCGGGCACGTGGATGATGATGATGCTGGGCTTTGGCCTGGTGGGCGCCGTCGCCCGCCGCCGCGCCGCGGTTACAGCCTGAGCGAGCCGCACGCAGCGCGGCCACTGCAACACACACGCAAAAGGGCGGGATTGGCGGTAGCTGGTCCCGCCCTTTACGTCTGAGCACCAGATGACAAACCCCTTGCGCGCCAGGCGCGGCAGGGCAACGATGCGGCCGGGGAGAATTGCCATGAACATCCACACCGATCGCCGCCACCTGCTCGCTGCCGCCGTGGCAACGCCGCTGTGGGCCAATTGGGCAACGCGCGCCGCAGCGCACGGCGAGGACGCCGATACGCTGCTGTATGATGGCCGGCTGATCACCATGGACGATGCTCGTCCGCGTGCCACCGCCATGGCAATAAAGGGCGGCCGGATCATGGCGGTGGGCAGCGACGACGTGCGCAGCCTGGCCGGCAAGGCCACGCACATGGTCGATCTGAAAGGCGCCTGCGTGGTGCCGGGCTTCATCGATTGCCATAACCACCCGATCGGCGATGTGCTGCTGTATGAAACGCTGGTCGGCAATCCGTTCGAGGTGGAATTCGCCACCATCCAGTCGATCATCGACAAATTACGCGCCAAGGCCGCCGCCACGCTGGCGGGATTTTGGGTGGAGGGTTTTTTCCACGACGACACCAAGCTGAAGGACGGCCGCCAATTGACGGTGGATGATCTCGACAAGGTGAGCAGCGCGCATCCGGTGATGGTGCGCCACCGCGGCGGCCACACGGTGTTCGTGAATTCCAAGGCATTGGCCTTGGCCGGCGTCACGCGGGACACGCCAAACCCGCCGGGCGGCACCTTCGATCGGTTGCCTGACGGCCGCCTGTCGGGCCGCATCACCGACAATGCCATCGACATCGTGGAGGAAAAGGGCCAGCGCCCCGTAATCGACGCCGCCGAACGGGCAAGGCGCAGCCGCGCCGGCATCGCCCATATCAGCGCCGCGTTCAGCCGATATGGCCTGACCACGGTGCACCACCAGGGCGGCGATCTGGCCGCCATTCAGGATGTGCGCGCCGCCGGGCAGCTGAAACACCGGGTGAGCTATGAAACGCAAGGCGCGATGGTCGATCAGATGATCGCCGCCGGGCTAAAGACCGGTTTCGGTGATGATTGGATCCGGTTGGGCGCCACCGCCGAACACACCGCCGATGGCAGTTTTTCCGAACGCACCATGGCGCTATCCACCCCCTATGCCGGGCGTACCCCGCCCTATTATGGCAACATCACCGAACCGCAGGATGCGCTGGACGCGTGGGTGCAAAAAGTAGTGCGCGCCGGCATCCAGCCCAATATCCACGCCAATGGCGACGTCACCATCGGCATGGCGCTGACCGCGTTCGAACGCGCGCTGGCCAAGGTGCCGGTGAAGGATCTGCGGCCCAAGATCACTCACTGCACCCTGATCAACGAAAGCCTGCTGAAACGCATGGCGGCGATCGGCGCGGTGCCGGCGCCGTTCACCAGTTATGCCTATTACAACAGCGACAAATTCGGATTTTATGGGGAGGCCCGCATGGCCAACGCCATGGCGTTTCGCAGCTTTCTGGATCACGGCATCAAGGTGTGCGCCGGCAGCGATTTCTTCCCTGGCCCGTTTGCGCCGCTGATGGGTATCCAGGGCATGGTGACCCGAACGGGGTGGAACGGCGAAACCTGGGGCGCCAACCAGCGGGTAAGCGTGCTGGAGGCGATCCGCATCAACACACTCAACGGCGCCTGGGCGGCCAAGGAAGAAGCCATCAAGGGCAGCCTGACCGCCGGCAAGCTGGCGGATTATGTCGTGCTCGCCGAAGATCCGGAAACCGTGAAGCCGGGTGCGTTGAAAGATATCAAGATTATCGAAACCGTGGTCGACGGCCGCAGCCAATACCGCGCCTGAAACGACATGACCGGCTTGCATATCCGCCCCGCCTTGGCCGGCGAAATACCGGTGCTCGAAGCGCTCATCACGGCGTCGGCACGCGCCCTCAGCCAGGGATATTACACGGCGACCGAGACCGAGGCCGCCCTCAGCCATGTATTCGGGGTAGACAGCGAACTGGTCGCCGATGGCACCTATCTGGTCGTGGAGGACAGCAGCGGCAATCCGCTGGGCTGCGGCGGCTGGAGCCGGCGGGCAACGCTGTTTGGCGGGGACAAATTTGCCAGCCGGGCTTCAGGCCTGCTCGATCCGGCGCGCGATGCCGCCAAGATCCGCGCGTTTTTCGTGGCGCCGCACGCCGCCCGGCGCGGCGTGGGTGCGGCGCTGCTCATGGCCTGCGAGGATGCAGCCGCCGCCGCCGGCTTCACCCGCACCGAATTGATGGCCACCCTGCCCGGCCAACCCTTTTATGCCGCCAATGCCTACGCACCGGGGCCGGCAATCGATCTTGATTGCGGCGGCGTGGCCGTTCGCTTTGTCCCGATGCACAAGCAGCTGCCTGCCTGATATCCCGGCCGCAGTGGGCAAGACTGTTGCGTAAAAACCCCATGTGGGAAATGTTACATTGCCGCAACAGCCCTCGATGCAATTTGCATGGTGCACAAATGGCGTATGTCGGGCAAACGTGCATTTGCGCTTGAAGAGGATCGCTTGGATCCGGTTGCTGGCCTGAAAGAAGGGCTTTGTCGACAAGCGTCGGGGGCGTTGCCAAGGCAGGGGCGGCGTGAAAGCCACCAGAACAATGGTTGGAACGCGGGTTTCTGCCAAGGCTGGTAAAAAATATTGTGCCGCAACGGCGGATCGAATTGGCCGAGTGAATACCAACCAGGGGACTGAAATGACGCACTATACCAACCGGGCCCAACGGGGCGAATTGAAGCTGGCGACATCATTGCTGGCACTGACGCTGGCGGGCTTTGCAGCCCCGGCGCTCGCCGCTGAAGACCAGGCCGCAGCCCCGCCGGCCGCAGCCGAATCCCGTGAAGACACCACAATCATCGTTACCGGCACCCGCCGTACCGACCGCACGGTTTCCGAAAGCGCCGTGCCGATCGACGTGTTCACCGCCGACGATTTCAAGGCTCAGCCTTCTCCGCAGCTGCAGAACATCATCAAGACGCTGGTGCCGTCGTTCAACCAGAACCGCAACCTGCTCGGCGATGCCTCGGCCTTCGTGCGTCCGCCCAACCTGCGCGGCCTGCCGGCCGACCAAATCCTCGTGCTGATCAACGGCAAGCGCATGCACCGTTCGGCCCTGGTGCAGGTGACCGGCGATGCCCTGAACGTGGGTTCGCAAGGCCCTGATCTGTCACAGATTTCCTCGCCAGCCGTGAGCCGTATTGAAGTGCTGCGCGACGGTGCTGCCGCCCAGTACGGTTCCGATGCCATCGCCGGCGTGATCAACATCGGCCTGAGCCGCGCTGACAACGGCCTGAACCTCGCGGCGCGTTACGGCCAGACCTACCGCGGCGACGGTGAAGACCTCCAGCTCAGCGCCAATGCCGGCTTCAAGCTGGGTGATGGCGGTTTCTTCAACATCACCGGTGAATTCATCGATCAGAACGTGTTCGATCGTTCGGTGGCGCGCCCGGAAATCGCCCCGCTGATCGCCGCTGGCATCACGCCGCCGCGCCCCACGGGCAACCGCCTCGGCCAGCCGTCCAACCGCGCCTACCGCGTGGTGTGGAACGCCGCTGTGCCGGTGGGTGATGGCGACGAAGTCTATGCCTTCGGCAACTACGGCTGGCAGCGCCAGTCCAACGACTTCAACTATCGCCGCCCGATCGCCGTGTCGGCAGCCGACATTCCACTGCGTCCGGGTACCGGCACGTTTGGCAAGTCGATCGGTACGCCGTGGTATCTTGACCGCATAGGTACCGATTCCGCCACGGGCCGCCCGATTTATGACGCCGAAGGCCGCACTTTCTCGGACACGTCGATCTTCCCCAACGGCTTCGTGCCGGTGTTCGAAGCTTCAATCGAGGATCTGTCGATCGTCGGCGGCTACAAGGGCTCGACCGAAGGCGGCGTGAAGTATGACATCACTGCTGCTTACGGCCGCAACCAGATCCGGTATTTCATGTATGACACGTTGAACCCATCGCTGGGTCCGGCGTCTCCCACCGATTTTTACCTCGGCAAGGTCACGCAGCAGGAATATAATATCAACGCAGACTTCAGCTATGAAACCGATATTGGCCTCTACAAGCCGCTGTTCATCGCTGCCGGCCTCGAATTCCGCCGCGAAACCTTTGCTGTTGGCTTGGGCGATCGTGCCTCGTGGGAACCAGGCATCTATGGCTCGCAGCTGGTTGAGCGTAACGACCTGTCCCGGTTCAACGTGACCAAGGCAGTTGGCTCCAACGGCTTCCCTGGGTTTGGCCCCGACTCTGTGGCTGAAGGCGGCCGCAACAACTATTCGGCCTACGTCGATTTCGAAGCCGAAGTGGTCGAAGGCCTCGATCTCGGGCTGGCTGCTCGTTACGATTATTTCAACGATTTCGGCAGCACCTTCAACGGCAAGTTCAGCGCACGTTGGGCCATCAACGACGTCATCGCCCTGCGCGGTGCGGCCTCCACCGGCTTCCGTGCACCGACACCCGGCCAGCAGTTTACTCAGAACACCCAGACCAACTTCCCGCAGGGCAGCCCGGTTCCGGTGGCAGTACAGACTGCCCGCCCTGACAGCATCTCCGCGCAGTTTTATGGCGCCAAGGAGCTTACGCCGGAAAAATCGACCAGTTTCTCGGGTGGTTTCGTCGTCACACCCGGCGGCGGTTTCAACCTGACGGTCGACGCCTACAACATCGTCGTCAAGGATCGCATCGGCATCACCTCGTCGATCAACACCACTCCGGCTGATCAGCAGGCACTGCTGGCGCTGGGCCTGACCACGGCGCTCGATCTGGGCCAGGTGAACTACTTTACCAACGGCTTCCGCACCCGCACGCAGGGCTTCGATATCGTCTTGTCGCACCGCACGGATACAGCCATCGGCCGCTTCAACAGCAGCCTCGCGGTAAACTACAACCGCACCAAGGTCACCGATCGCCGGACTATCGCGCTGTCCACCGTTCGTCCGACCGACACTCGCGTGCTCAGCCTGATCGACAACACCCGCAAGGGCAACATCGAAGACAGCAACCCGCGGTGGCGCGCTGTGCTCAGCACCAACTACACCAGCGGAGCGTTCGACCTGACGGTGCGTGGCAACTACTTCGGCAAGTTCACCACCTATTTCAACCCGGTGGGCAGCATCCCAGCCGGAGTGGACCCGGTGGCCTTCCGCGCCCGTTATCCGGCGCCGAACGCGGCGGCAGGCATCCCTGAGTGGGGCAAGACTTTCGGTGCCGAAATCGGCATTGATGTCGAAGCCGGCTTCACCATCGCCGAAAATTATCGCCTCGCGGTGGGTGTTGAAAATCTGTTCAACAACTATCCGGATGTCGAAACCCGCAATGCCTATCCGTCCACCGGCGGCCAGGCCAACGGATCCATCTACCCCGGCGCCGCGCCGCTGGGTCAGGCGGGCGGCTTCTGGTACGTACGCGCCACCGCGAAGTTCTGATCGCGACGCAGGCATTATCGCTTGCCAAGGTCGGGCGGCAGGGCAATCCTGCCGCCCGTTCGCGTTTCCACACCACCAAGGGGATCAACCATGAAATTGTTCACGCTCGCCGTCGCCGGTCTAGCCGTGGCCATCGCCGCTCCGGCGCTCGCTGCCCCTAAAGCCAATGTGGAAAAGGTCGGCACGCCCGGCGGCCGCATCCTGACCGCTGCCAAGGTTTCGCCCAAGGCCACCACCGTCTATCTGTCAGGCAACCTCGCATCGCCGGCCACGCCGGGGGGCAGCGATTATGGTGACACCAAGGCCCAGACGCTCAGCACGCTCAAAAAGATCAAGGAACTGCTGGCAGCGCACGGGATGACCATGAAGGACATCGTGCGCATGGATGCCTATCTGGTTGCGGCGCCGGGCATGGACGGCAAGATGGATTTCGCTGGCTACAACGCCGGTTTCGCCGAATATTTCAACAACACCGAAAATCCGACCACCACCACCCGCACCACCATGCAGGTCGCCGCGCTGGCTGGCTCGCAGTTCCTGGTTGAGTTGACGGTCATCGCGGCCAAGTAAGGCGCGCCAACAGCGTTCAAGAGGGCCGCCGGGGCAATCTGGCGGCCTTTTCGTTTTACAGCAGCACGCGTTCCGGCTTGGGCACTTCAGTAAGGACGGTTTCGCGGTCGATGCGCATCAGCGGCTTGATGTGGCCATCGCGCAGATCATAAACCCAGCCGTGCAGCGTGAGCGGGCGGGAGGCCTTGAACGCCTTCTGCACCGGTGCGGCGCCTGCGAGGTGAACCAATTGGTCACGCACATTCACTTCCACCAACCGGT
This sequence comes from Sandarakinorhabdus sp., assembly GCF_041689835.1. GTDB lineage: Bacteria > Pseudomonadota > Alphaproteobacteria > Sphingomonadales > Sphingomonadaceae > Sandarakinorhabdus. The sequence continues at coordinate 1,034 of NZ_JBDNFM010000056.1, read as the reverse complement.
TCACCCGTTCCTCGCCTTCGGGCAGGGCTTCGATCTCGCAGCGATGATCGTCCAGAACCTGGCGGGCATGTTCCAGCCAGTGGGCAATCGGGCCTTCCGGCGCGCCATCAAGCGCCGCCTGGATACCGCCACAGCCATAATGGCCGCAGATCACCACATGCTCCACATCCAGCACGTTCACGGCATAATCCAGCACAGCCATCAGGTTGCGGTCGTCGGGATAGACGAGATTGGCAATATTCCTGTGCACGAAGAGGCCGCCCGGCACGGCCTGGGTCATCTGGTCGGGCGCGACCCGGCTATCTGAACAGCCGATCCACAAGAAGGCAGGGCGCTGCCAATTGATGTTGCGATTGAAGAATTCCGGGTTCTCGGCCAGCATTTCGGCAGCCCAAGCCCGGTTTGACAGCAACAATTGTTCGACTTCCTGCATCGGAGGCTGATGTCCTTCAGGTTGCGCGGGCGCGGGTGACAGGGGCGTTGATCATGGCCGCGGAACGCCGGGTGTGATCGGCCCGCACCTTCACATCGATACCGCGATACTGTGCAGCACGCGTGAAGCCGTTGATGATGTCGATGCAATCCAGATCAACATAGGAGGTCGCCGACAGGTCGATCAGCAAGGATGATCCTTCCGGCACCCGCTCCAGCGCCTGCTGCAGCGCCGGCTTGTGCATGAAATACAGATTGCGCCGCGCCCGCACCATTACCGTGTCGCCATATTCGACATACGTGATGATATTGCCGGTGGAGCGCCAGATCACAAAGCCCATGCCCACGATCAAGCCGATCCCAATGCCGATCAGCAGATCGGTGAACAGGATGGCAAAAACGGTGACAGTGAAAGGGATGAACTGGCTGAACCCCTGTTTCCACCGCTGGAAGAACAGCGCCGGCTTGGCCAGCTTGTAGCCGGTTGCGATCAGCACCGCCGCCAGGGCCGACAGCGGGATAAGGTTAAGCACCGCGGGAATGACTGCCAGGCCCAGCAATAACCAGGTGCCATGAAGCATGGTCGACAACCGCGAATCCGC
>NZ_JBDNFM010000055.1:0-4644 GCF_041689835.1 Sandarakinorhabdus sp. | reverse complement strand
GGCGCCGGCGATGTTGCGCATGATGGCGCCGTGGTGCTGCCGCACGCCGCGCGGCACGCCGCCGGTGCCGCTGGGGTAGATCAGGCAGGCCAGATCCTCGCGCTTCATGGTGGCGCGGGCCCGCAGTGCGGTGCGGTCTTCGTTCAACAGGGGGGTGCGATCGCCGATCAACTTGCTCCAGTCGTGGATGGCGAGGCCCTGCACCTCCCCCACTGGTTCCAGCGCGATGACGGTGCGACAATTTTCGGTGGCCATGGCGGCAGGCAACAACGCCTTGGCCAGTTTGGGCCCCGACACCAGAGCGGCCTTGGCGCCGCTGTTGGTCAGGATGTGGGTGTGATCGGTTTCGGTGTTGGTGGTGTAGGCCGGCACGGTGATGGCGCCGGCGGCCATGATGGCCAGATCGGCCAGGCACCATTCCGGGCGGTTTTCCGAAACCAGCACCACCCGGTCGCCGCGATTGATGCCGATGGCGGTGAGCGCCGCCGACAGGCTGGCGACGATATCGCGCGCCTCGCCCCAGCTGATCGTGTGCCACGCCCCGTCCACCTTGGCGGTGAGGAAGGGCGCGGCGGGCTGTTCATCGGCCCGGTCGAGGAACAGCATCACCAGATTGGGCGCGGCATCGATGCGCGCGGCGATGACGGCGGGCCGCAGCGGCGGCAGTTTCGGCAACATCATGCTCTCCCATGGAAACGTTTTTCGTCTCCTGTTCTTGTCGTCAATAGCCTGCGGGCCGGCCTTCGCCGCGTGCATCGGCACCGCCCCGCCAGCCGCCCGATTTGCCATTGCCCACGCGCTGCACGCCGTTCAACTTGAGCGGCAACGCAGTGGCAACCGGCTTGTGCCCCATGCCGATGAAGGCCGGGATCATGGCTTCGAGCATCGTGCCCTTTTCCACGGCAAACCGGTCACCGATGGCAACCAGCTGCGGCAGGGCGATGGCTTCGTCGACGGGCAGCCCCCAATCGAGCACGCCGATGATGGCCTTGGTTACTTGGGCGATGATGGTAACGCCGCCGGCCGCGCCAATGGCCAGGATTGCCCGGCCGGACGCATCATAAACGATGGTGGGCGACATGGCCGATCGCGGGCGTTTTCCCGGCTGCACATGATTGGCGGTGAGCGCGCCCTGATCTTCGGGCGCAAAATTGAAATCGGTCAGCTCGTTGTTGAGCACGAAGCCTTCGGCCACCAGCCCGGAGCCGAACGTCTTTTCAACTGTGCTGGTCCAGGTGGTGACGTTGCCCTCAGCGTCGGCCACGGCGAAATTGGTGGTGCCGGCCACTTCATTGTCGGCGGCATTGACCCGCGCGGTGGGCGCTCCGGCCGGCATGCCGGCTTCGGCGCGTGCCATGCGGCCGCCGGCGCCGATCAGGGCGGAGCGGGCGCCAAGATAGGCCGGATCGGCGAGGCCCTTGGTTGGCACCGCCACAAAATCTGGATCGCCAATCCATTTTTCGCGGTCAGCAATGGCAAGGCGCTGGCTTTCGCCGAACAGATGCCAGGCCACTGGATTGTCCTTGCCCAGCCCCGCCATGTCGAAGCGTTCAAGCTGTTTCAGCATGGCCAGCACACCGACGCCGCCTGACGACGGCGGGCCCATGCCGCACACCTTGTATTGGCGGTAGGTGCCGCACACCGGCTCGCGCGCCTGCGCCTTGTAGGCCGCCAGATCGGCCAGCGTCATCGCGGTCGGGTTGGCGTCGGCGGTGTTCACCGTCTTGACGATGCTCCGGGCAATCGCGCCCTTGTAAAAGGCATCCGGGCCATCTTTCGCGATCAGGCGCAGCGCGGCGGCAAGGCGGTCGTTGCGGAAGGTCGTGCCGGCGCGCAGCGGGGCGCCATCCTTGTCGTAATAAAGCGCGCGGCCTTCCGGCCCGGCTTGTTTCAGGCTGTCCTGCCCAAAGGCGATGAAGCGCGCCATGGTGGGGGAAATCGTGAAGCCTTCGGCCAGGCGAATGGCGGGTTCGAACAATGTGGCCCAAGGCAGCTTGCCCCAGCGCTGGTGCGCCTGCGCGGCGGCGGCAACATTGCCTGGTACACCCACGCTGCGCCCGCCGGTGGCGGCTTTCATGAACGGCAGCGGCTTGCCATCCGCGCCCAGAAATTGTTTGGCGCTGGCGGCGCCCGGCGCTTTTTCGCGGCCATCGACGGTGCCCAGCGGGCCATTGGCCGGCTGATAAACGATGAAGCCGCCGCCGCCGATGCCCGATGATTGCGGCTCCACCACCGTGAGCGCCAGCATGGTGGCAATGGCAGCATCAGCAGCGCTGCCGCCCTGTTTCAGGATTTGCAGGCCGGCTTCGGACGCGAGCGGGTTGGCGGCCGAAACCACGGCCTTGAACGGCCCGCCGCCAGCGCTGCTGGCGGCGGGCGGGCCAGCCAGTATTGGCCCGGAATCAGCATCCTTCGGGATGGGCTGGGCCACCGCCGCAGTGGCAGTGAGGACGGCGGCGAGGAGAAAGATGGGCTTCATGAGACCGGCACCTTAGGCTGATTTGCGCGCCTGAAAAGTGCCTAAACGTGAGGGGTGTCCACCGCTTCGCCAACGCTGGCGAAGCCATCGCGGCGCAGCAGTGCCGCCAGTTCAGCCTTGATGCGGCCCACCAGCCCTGGCCCGTGATAGACCAGTGCGGAATAAAGCTGCACGGCGCTGGCCCCGGCGCGGATGCGGTCATAGGCGTCTTGACCCGAAGCAATGCCGCCGACGGCAATGAGCGGTAGCGCGCCGCCGGTTTCAGCGCGAAAACGTTGCAGCGCCGCCAGCGCCAGTGGTTTGAGCGGCTTGCCCGACAGGCCGCCGGCCTCGCCGCCGTGGCGGCTGGCCAGCGCCGGACGCGAGATGGTGGTGTTGGACACGATCAGGCCATTGATGCCGCCATCGATGCAGGCACGGGCGATGGTTGCCCAATCATCCTCGCCCTGATCGGGCGCAACCTTGACGAAAACCGGGACGCCGATTGCCCCGCGCGCTGCCATCACCCGCGCAATCAGATCGGCCAGCGCCGCGCCATCCTGCAAGCTGCGCAGGCCGGGCGTGTTGGGGGACGAGATGTTGACCGTGACATACGACGCCAGCGGCGCCAACGCGCGCAAGCCCACGACATAATCGCCGGTGCGGTCTTCGCTGTCCTTGTTGGCGCCCAGGTTGATGCCGACGATGCCCGGCCGGCCTTGGCGTGCAGCAAGCCTTGTGTGGGCAAATTCGACGCCTTTTGAATTGAAGCCGAAACGGTTGATCACGGCTTCATCTTCAACCAGTCGGAACAGCCGCGGCTTGGGGTTGCCCGGCTGCGGCCGCGGGCAAACGCTGCCGCATTCGACGAAGCCAAAGCCCAGTTTTAGCATGGCATCGGGCACCTCGGCATCCTTGTCGAACCCGGCGGCGAGACCGATCGGGTTGGGAAGCGTGAGGCCCGCGAATGCGGTGCTCAGGATCGGATCGTCGGCAGGCGCGGCGGGCACGAGTCCCGTTTTGAGTGCGGCCATCGTCAGATTGTGCGCGGCCTCCGGATCAAGCGCGAACAGCAGGGGGCGAAGGGCGGCTAACATGTGTCACCGCCATGGCAGGGCGACGAAGCGGGTTCAATCCCCCTCATCGTCCCGGCCGACCATGTCCAGCGCCCGCGCCCGGCGTTGATTCAGGCCGCACCAGTGCACCAGCGCTTCTTCACGGCCGTGCGTCACCCACACTTCGGCGGGGTTTATTTGCGTGATGGTGGCGGTCAGCTCGTCCCAATCGGCGTGATCGGAAATCACCAGCGGCAGCTCCACCCCGCGCTGCACCGCCCGCTGGCGCACCCGCATCCAGCCCGATGCCATGGCGGTGATCGGATCGGGCAGGCGGCGGCTCCAGACATCGGCCAAGGCCGAAGGCGGAGCGACAATGATGTGGCCTTTGAGCACGTCGCCTTTGAGCAGGCCAACCGGGCGCAGATCGCCCAGTTCGATGCCGTGCGCCTGATACAGCGCGCACAGCGCCGTCATCGCGCCGTGCAGATAGATCGGTGCATCGTGCCCGGCGCGGCGCAGTTCGGCGATCAGCCGCTGGGCCTTGCCCAGCGCATACGCGCCCACCGCCACGCAGCGATCGGGATTGGCAGCCAGCGCGGCCAGCAATTTCGCCACTTCGCCGGCGGTATCGGGATGGCGGAACACCGGCAGTCCGAAGGTGGCTTCGGTGATGAAGATATCGCACGCCAACGGTTCGAAGGCGGCGCAGGTTGGATCGAACCGGCGTTTGTAGTCGCCCGACACGATGATGCGGGTGCCGGCCTTTTCCAGCACGATCTGCGCCGATCCCAGCACATGGCCCGCCGGCAGCAGCATGCACGTGAGGCCGTCGCCCAGCGCCAGTCGTTCGCCATAGGCCAATGCCTGCCCGCCCGGCTGCGGGCCGAAGCGCTGGTGCATGATCGCCAGTGTTTCGGCGGTGGCCAGCACCGTGCCATGGCCGGCGCGGGCGTGATCGGCATGGCCGTGGGTGATGATGGCGCGGGGTTGCGGGCGCGACGGATCAACCCAGTTGTCGATGCCGGGCAGATACAGGCCTTGCGGCAGCGGAGTGATCCAGTCGGGTGCGACTACCATGGGGGCTGGCCTTGCATTGCCGGCCCGGGGTGGAAAGCGACGTGTCAGCGC
>NZ_JBDNFM010000054.1:0-5871 GCF_041689835.1 Sandarakinorhabdus sp. | reverse complement strand
TGCGCCAACCGGTCATGGCATAGGCCTTGGAGGCGCCATTCACGGTAAGCGTGCGGTCATACAGGCCGGGCTCGATCTCGGCCAAGGTGCCGAAATCAAAGCCGTCATAAACGATGTGTTCGTACATGTCGTCGGCCAGCACCAGCACGTGCGGCGCGCGCATCAACACGTCAGCCAGCGCCTTCAATTCGGCGCGCGTGTACGCCGCGCCGGTGGGGTTGGACGGCGAGTTGAAGATGAACCAGCGCGTGCGCGGCGTGATGGCGGCCTCCAGTTGCGCCGGCGTCAGCTTGAAGCCCTGCGCCACGCCGCACTGGATAACGACCGGGGTAGCGCCGGTAAGCAGCACGATATCGGGATATGACACCCAATAGGGCGCCGGGATGATGACTTCATCGCCCGGATCAAGTGTGGCCAGCAGGGCGTTGAAAATCGTATGCTTGCCGCCCGAATTGATACTGATCTGGTCAAGCCCGTAGTGCAGATTATTGTCACGCTTGAACTTGTGCTGCACCGCCGCCTTGCATTCGGGCGTGCCGTCCACGCCGGTATATTTGGTCTGGCCGGCGCGGATGGCAGCGATGGCGGCCTCTTTCACGAAATCCGGCGTGTCGAAATCCGGCTCGCCGGCACCGAGCCCGATGATGTCGCGGCCCTGGCGCTTGAGATCAGCCGCCTTGTTGGTCACCGCGATGGTGGGGCTGGGCTGGATGCGATTAACGGCGGCAGAGGTGCGGTTCATGGGCGGTTCCTTGTCCGAAGCAGGCCAATAGGTTGGCATTTGTTGCGGTGCAAGGCGCTATTGACGCAACACGGCGGGTATCAGCCCCCTGAGCGCGTTGCCAACCAGAAATCCGCTCACCAGATCGGCCGGGGTCAGCAGTGCCTCCACCGCCCTGCCCTCCGCGATCAGCCGCGCCCGCAGGATACCGGGCAGCAGGCCCAGATCGGCAGGGGGCGTCAGCAGGCGGCCGCCGCGCTTGACGAACAGGCTGGTGAAACTGCCTTCCGTCACCAACCCGTCCGGGCGTACGAAGATCACTTCCGCCGCGCCAGCAGCCCGGCGGGCCTCGTCATAAAACGCGCGGTCGCTGGTCTTGTGGCACAGGCGCCAATCATCGCCAGCCACCGGCAGCGGGACCAGCGCCGCCAACAGCAGATCCGGCAGCGGCAGCGGCGGCGGTGACAAGTGCAGGCTCCATGCACCTGATGGCGCCAGCAGCAGCCGGGCGCGGCCGGTGTGGCCGACCACTGCGCCGAGCAGCGCGGATTCGAGCGCGGCGCGATCAAAGCGGTGACCCAGATGCGCGGCGCTGGCCGCCAGCCGGTCAAGATGCAGGGTCAGATCGGGCAGCGTGCCGGCCTCCACCCGCATCGTCTCGATCAGATCGGGCAGCGCGCGGCGGTGGAGGAACGCCGCCTTGGCCAGGCATTCGGCCCATTCATCCGCCGCCACGCTGTCGGCGACGATGCCGCTGCCCAGGCCCAATCCTGCATGGCCCAATCCTGCATGGCCCAATCTTGCATGGCCCAATCTTGCCTGGGCCGTGTTGCCGCCCACCGGCAACGCCAGCGTGCGGATGGCGACATTGAACAGCGCATCGCCGTTGGCCGAAATGGCGCCGATGGCCCCGCAATAGGCCCCGCGCGGTGCCGGCTCCACCTCGGCCAGCACCTCCATACTGCGGATCTTGGGCGCACCCGTCACCGATCCACACGGGAACAACGCTGCCAGCACATCGGCTGCCATAACGCCGGGCTTGGCGGTGGCGGTCACGGTCGAAGTCATCTGCCAGACGGTCGGATAGGCCTCCAGTTCGAACAACGCCGGCACCTCCACGTTATCGGCCACCCGCGACAGATCATTGCGGATCAGATCGGTGATCATCAGGTTTTCAGCCCGGTTCTTGGGGCTGGCGGCCAGTTCCGCGCGGCGCGCCTGATCCTCGGCGGCAAAGCGCCCGCGCTTGGCCGTGCCCTTCATCGGCCGGGAAGTGAGCCGGCGGCCATCGAGGCGAAAGAACAATTCGGGCGACAGCGACAGCAACCACAAATCGCCAGTGAACAGCAGCGCCCCGAACGGTGCCGCGCTGCCGGCCCGCAGCCGGGCATAAAGACTGATCGGATGGCCGTGCACCGCGACCTGGGCCGGGAAGGTGAGATTGGCCTGATAAATATCGCCGGACGCGATCAATTGCTGCACGCGCATTTGGGCAGCAGCGTGATCGGCTGCGCCAACGGCCGGCATCACCGGGCCTATTTTGGCCGGCCGCGCCTGCCAGTCCGCCAACAGTGCAGCCGCATCAACCGCTTCGTCACGGGCAAAACGGGCGAGCCAGGCCAGCGGCTGGCCTGGCGGCGGCGGCCGTTGCAGCGCGTGCAGCCGCGCTTCAAGCGCGTACCCGGCTTCGAACCCGACAAAGCCGCCCCAGGCGCCCGGTTCGGCCAGCCGCGCCAGCGCGCCGGCAACAGCGGCGTGATCCGTGACAGATATCGCCTCCTGCACACCGGTCAACAGCCGGGCGCTGCCGCTTGCAGCGTCGTCGAGCAACAGGAATGGCTGGGAGGGATCAAGCACGGGCAACACATAGCGGTGCGAACCCGCCATCGGCAACTATCCGCCCATGCAGCGGATATGATGCCACAGCCTGCTGCAACGCAGATGCTCCGGGGCTTGCTGCGTAAAAACGCCCTCCGTTGCAATACCTAATAGGGCAAGCCCGTATTCCCGCACTGCGGCAGACAGCGCCAAAGGGGCGCCACGTGCAATCATCACAAGAGGGGCAACCACATGCCTGCGACGCTGGCAAAATCGGGCGGCCTGTTCCTGGCCACGATCATCGCATTGCTGGGCATGGTCCAGGCCGAGGATACGGCCTTTGCCGTACATATGGCCATCATGGCGTTGGCCGCGCTGATCGCTGCTCTGGCAGTAATGGCCGGCGCCAGAACGGCTGGCGCGCTGGCCCACGATGAAAGCCTGTATGACGATGCGCCGGTGCGTTGTGGCGTGATTGCCACCACCTTCTGGGGCGTCGTCGGCCTGCTGGCTGGCTTGGTCATCGCGCTGCAACTGGCCTATCCAGTGCTCAATCTGGGCTTTGAATATACCAGTTTCGGCCGGCTGCGGCCGCTGCACACGTCGGCCGTGATCTTTGCCTTTGGCGGCAACGCGCTGATCTGCACCAGTTTCTTTGTGGTGCAGCGCACGTGCCGAGCCCGGTTGGCCTTTCCCGGCCTCGCCCGCTTCGTGTTCTGGGGTTATCAACTGTTCATCGTGCTGGCTGCCACCGGTTATGTGATGGGCGTCACCGAAGCACGCGAATATGCCGAACCGGAATGGTATGTCGATCTGTGGCTTACCGCGGTGTGGGTGTCGTATCTGGTCGTGTTCGGCGGCACCATCGTCAAACGGCGCGAACCACATATCTATGTCGCCAATTGGTTTTATCTGGGCTTCATCATCACGGTGGCGATGCTGCACCTGGTCAACAACCTGTCGATGCCGGTCAGCGTGTTCGGCTCCAAAAGCTATTCGGCTTTTGCCGGAGTGCAGGATGCACTCACCCAATGGTGGTATGGCCACAATGCGGTGGGTTTCCTGCTTACCGCCGGCTTCCTGGCCATGATGTATTACTTCGTGCCCAAGCAGGCGGAACGTCCGGTTTACAGCTATCGTTTGTCGATCATCCACTTCTGGTCGCTGATCTTCCTGTATATCTGGGCTGGCCCGCACCACCTGCATTACACCGCGCTGCCCGATTGGGCGCAAAGCCTGGGCATGGTGTTTTCGGTGATGCTGTGGATGCCGTCGTGGGGCGGCATGATCAACGGCCTGATGACGCTGAATGGTGCCTGGGAAAAGATCCGCACCGATCCGATCATCCGCATGATGGTGCTGGCCATGGCCTTTTACGGCATGAGCACCTTTGAAGGTCCGGTGATGTCGATCAAATCGGTCAACTCGCTGTCCCACTACACCGATTGGACCATCGGCCATGTGCATTCGGGCGCGCTGGGCTGGAACGGCATGATCACCTTTGCCTGCATGTATTATCTGGCGCCCCGCCTGTGGAACCGCCAGCGCCTGTACAGCCTGCGGCTGATCAACTGGCACTTCTGGCTCGCCACCGCCGGCATCGTTTTCTACACGGCGTCGATGTGGGTCGCCGGCCTCACCCAGGGCCTGATGTGGCGCGAATATGGGGCCGATGGGTATCTGGTCAACAGCTTTGCCGAAACCATTGCCGCCATCCACCCGATGTATGTGCTGCGGGCCTTTGGCGGTGTGCTTTACCTTGCTGGAGGGCTGGTGTTCGCCTGGAACATCGCGATGACCATCGCCGGCCGTCTGCGCCAGGAACAGCCGATGACACAAACCCCCTACAACGCCGCTGCCGATCGGCCGCTGCCTGTCCCCGCCCGCCCGATGTCCGGTGCTGGCGGCGGCCTGCAGCCCGCCGAATAAGGGAGGATCAACCCATGGCTTCATCACCGCAAAAACCCCCCAAGGAAGGGTTTTCCCACCGCACGATCGAACGCAACGTCACGCTGCTGGGCCTGCTGTCCCTCGTCGCCGTCTCCATCGGCGGCATCGTTGAAATCGCGCCGCTGTTCTGGGTCGATTCCACCATCGAAAAAGTGGAAGGCATGCGCCCCTACACCCCGCTCGAACTGGCCGGGCGCAACATCTACATGCGCGAAGGCTGTTATCTGTGTCACAGCCAGATGATCCGCCCGTTCAAGGACGAAGTGGAACGTTATGGCCACTACAGCCTGGCCGCCGAGAGCATGTACGATCACCCGTTTCAGTGGGGATCGAAACGCACCGGCCCCGATCTGGCGCGCGTGGGCGGCAAATATTCCGATGCCTGGCACGTTAACCACCTGAAAAACCCGCGCGAGGCAGTGCCGGAATCGATCATGCCGCCCTATGCCTTTCTGGCTGAAAAGCCGCTTACCGCCGGCGACCTGCGCACGCATCTGGAGGCGCTGCGGATTGTGGGCGTGCCCTACACCGATGCCGATATCGCCAAGGCCAATGACGATCTGAAACTGCAAGCCACCGCCGATGCCGACAGCGCCGATCTGCAGGCGCGTTTCCCCAAATCGCAGGTGCGCGATTATGACGGCAATCCGGCCGTGGTTACCGAAATGGATGCGCTGGTCGCCTATTTGCAGATGCTGGGCACATTGGTCGATTTCAAGGCGGCGCAGGCGCAGGAACAGGCCAAATGAGCCGCTATGAGGTGCTGCGCCACTTTGCCGACAGCTGGGCGCTGGTGGGCATGTGCCTGTTGTTTCTGGGCTTGGTTGGTTGGACGTTTCGGCCCAGCGCCCGCCGGCACCACGAAGACGCAGCACGGCTGATCTTCGCGCCGGAAAAACCCGGGAGGGACAGAGATGACTGAGCAGGGCAAACGCGTCGACGAAGCCACCGGCACCGATCTGGTGGGCCACGAATGGGATGGTATCGAGGAACTGGATACGCCGCTGCCGCGCTGGTGGGTGTATATCTTTGCCGCCACCGTGGTGTTTGCGGCCGGCTATATGGTGGCCTATCCCTCGTTTCCCGATGTGGCTGGTTTGACCGGCTGGAGCAGCCGCGGGCAACTGGATGAAACCCTGAAGGCAGAAGTGGCCGCGCGCGCGCCGCGCGTCACCGCCATCGCCGCCACACCGGTCGAAGCCCTCACCGCCAATCCGCAACTGATGCGATCGGCCATCGAAGGCGGCCGCGCTGCCTTCAAGGTAAATTGTGTGCAGTGCCACGGGTCGGGCGCCGCCGGATCAAAGGGCTATCCCAATCTGAATGATGACGACTGGCTGTGGGGCGGCGATATCGCGGCAATCCAGACCACGCTCACCCAC
>NZ_JBDNFM010000053.1:0-8344 GCF_041689835.1 Sandarakinorhabdus sp. | reverse complement strand
TGCGACCCCTGCGATGTCAACACAGTGCTCTACCACTGAGCTACGCGTCCACGGGAGCCGGCCTGTTAATGGCATCGGCCCAGCTTGGCAAGTCCCGTGCACGGGGGTGCGCGTCATTTGTCACCTTGGCAGCGCCGCGCCTGCGTGCTTGGGCTGGCGGTGATGGTAATTCACGCTTCCGCCCCTGGCCAGCCGGAGAAATTTTCGTGGGGCCACTTGTCCGGCGATGCCGATGGCCGCTGGCCGTTGCTGATCACCTCGCCGCACAGCGGGCGCCACTATCCGCCGGCAATGCTGGCCGCCTCCCGCCTGCCTTTGCTGCAATTGCGGCGGGCCGAAGATGCGTTTGTCGATGCACTGCTGGACGGCATTGCCGGCGTGCCGGTGCTGGCCGCCCCCCCTGCCCGCAGCTAGCTTGATCTCAATCGCCGGCCGGACGAGCTTGATCCGGCGATGTTCGACGGCGCGCTGGCTGTACCGGTAGCCAGCAGCGACCGGGTGCTGGCCGGGCTCGGGGTAATTCCGCGCCTCGCCGGCCACGGGCTGGATATTTATGCCCGCGCCCTGCCAGCGGCCGAAGCGCCGGCGCGGCTGGCCAGCCTGCATGCACCCTGGCATGGCCGCGTAAGCAGCATATTGGCGGCCGCGCGCGGGCGGCACGGCGCGGCGCTGCTGCTCGATTGCCACAGCATGCCGGCTCCAAGCGGGCCGCGGCCGCCGCAGATCGTGCTGGGCGATTGCCACGGGCGCAGCGCCCATCCCGCCATCATGCAGGCCATCGAGGATCATTTTCGCAACTGTGGGTGGCGTGTGGCACGCAACGCGCCCTATGCCGGCGGCTACACCACGCGGCATCACGGCCAGCCCGGCACCGGCATCCACGCTGTACAGATCGAGATCGATCGTGCGCTGTATCTGGATGGCCATCGCCTGGCACTTCATGACGGCGCCGCCAGGATGCGCACGGTGTTGACCGCCTTGGTACAGCGGCTGGTGGCCGATTGGCCGCGATTGGCAGTTGCGCCGCCGGCGGCTGGATCCTGGGCGCAAGCCGCCGAATGAAGGCAACGAAAAGGCCGCACCGGATGGGGGGAAACGGTACGGCCAAATCGAAGCGCCTGATCCAGGATCAAGTCGTCTCGGGGAGGGTGGCAGGCAATGCCACGGGCGGCAACCGGGTGGGGGAAAACAGCACCGCCGTAGTCCTGATTTCGGGATGCAGGTGCCAATTTTCAAGGGCCGGTCGGCGAAATCTTTGCGCTCAGAATGCCGTGCGCAGCGATACCCTGATGTCCCGTCCGAACAGCGGTGCCACATCTTTGAGAAAGCTGGTGTGGCGGCGGGCTTCGACATCGAAGATATTGTTGGCCTGGACCATCAACGTGGTCGGCGTATCGGCACCCAAGGGCTTCCACGACAGGCTGGCATTGACCAGCGAAAAGGCCGCCGTGCGGGTTTCAAAGCTGGCGGTGCGATCCTGCGCGGTGACATGCTCGATTTCCATCCGGCCACCAACAACGCCGCCGCTCGCCTCGACGCCGCCGATCGCGCGCAGCGGCGGGATGCGCGGCACGGCGCCGCCGCCAGAGCCGCTGGTACTCAGGATGGTGGCCCGCGTGTAATCGAGCAGACCGGTGATTTCGACGCGGGTGCTGCCCAGCTGCGCCAGCGTGTATCCGGCTTCGGCTTCCACCCCCCAGAAATGCGCATCGACTTGCTCATACTGGAACACCGGCAGATCGTTTTCGAGCAAGCCAGTGGGATTGAGGAAGATGTAGTTATCAAACCGGTTGATGAAGGCCGATAATTCCAGCCGCCAGCCCGTCCCGCGCCCGCGCAGCACGGCTTCGGCCCCCAATTGGCGTTCGGTGCGGAAATTCGGGTTGCCGATTTCAAAGGCGCGGGTGGCGACATGACCGCCGTTGGCGAACAATTCTTCGGCAGCCGGGGCGCGTTCGGTGCGCGCGCCACTCAAGGCAAGCCTGAAACCGCCGCCCAGACCAAGCGAACCGCCCACCGACACCGAAACGGAATTGAACGTGCGTTCGCGCCCAATCACCGCCGATTGCACATTGGCATGCTCAAAGCGCGCGCCGCCTTCCAGCCGCACGGCGCCCAGATCGAATTCCTGCAAGGTGAACAGGCCGAACTGCCGGGTTTCGTTGGCCGGAATATAGGCCTCCTCGCCCACTGCGCGGAAATTGCGGCTGAAATATTGCATGCCGGTGGCGCCCTGCCAGCCGTTCACATCGGTCTGCACCAGCTCGATACGGGCTTCCCAGCTGCGGTTGAAAAAGCTGGTGCCAATGGCGCCATCGGGCTCGATTTCGTCGTGGCGGTAATCCGCCCAGCCGCCGCGCACCCGCACTTCCTTGAAGGCACCGGCCAGCGGCACCGCGCCGCGCACATCAACCCGGTTCTGGCGCATGGCGAGCGTGATGTCCCCATGCTCTTCCCCCTCATCCTCGTCATGGCCAAGCTCGAGCCCGCCCGGAATGCCATAACGGTTCTGCAGATGGCTCACGGCAACGCCGAAATTGGCGCCGTTCGTGCCAATCCAGGCGACGCCGGCAGCTGCGTCCCAGGTTCGTGCGCCGGTGTTGGCCAGCCGGCCGCGCGCTTGGGCTTCTTCGGCCGCCTCGCCGCCCTCCTCCGCCGCTTCCCGGCGCAGGCCCTCACTGAACACAAAGCCGCCTGTACGATAATTGTCCGATTCAAAGAAACTGCCGTCAACGTGGGCAACAAATCCGCCGCCCAGCGGCAAATTGAGCGCCGCCGCGATGTTGCGTTCGCGCGCCGCCGTGCCGACGCCAGCGCTGGCATCAACGTGCGGGCCGCCTTCCGGCACTTCGCGCGGGATGCGCAGGTCGCGCATGTTGACGACGCCGCCGATGGCCCCCGATCCAAACAGCAAGGCCGCCGGACCGCGCAAGATCTCTATGCGATCGGCCAACAGCGGATTGGCGGCGACCGCGTGATCAACCGACGTGTTGGACACGTCAAAGCTGCCGATGCCATCGGTAAGTACGCGCACGCGCTCGGCATCGAGGCCGCGCAAGATGGGCCGCGAGGCGTTGGGGCCAAAGAAAGTGGCCGACACGCCCGGCTGCCGCGCCAGCGTCTCACCGATCGTGGAGCGCATTTGCAGTTGCAGCGCATCGCCCTGAAGCACGGTTACGGCGGTCGCCACCAACTTGCGATCGCGGGCATACGGCGCACTGACGATGATTTCAGGATCGCTGGTGCCGTGCTGCGCATCGGTTTGCACGTCTTCTGCGGCAAACACCGGGGCGGCCGACAACAGCAACAACACAGACAGGGGCAGACGCAACATCAGCAAACACCTTCAAAAATTCAGAATGAAGAATATGACCGCCGTGATATGATGATACGTTGTAACACGTCAAGCGCTTCCATGGCGCATGACAAAAAAGGGGGGCGGTGGCCTGGCCACCGCCCCCCTTTTCATTGACCGGCGAAACGGATCAGGCGGCCTTGGCCGCCGTCGCTGCAAACTGGCGTTCAAACAGCGGGCTGATCAGCGACAGGCTGAACAGGTGGGCATAAATCAGGCCCATCAGGCCCGATTGCACCATCTTGCGGGCCTGGTCGCCGCGCAGGTTCTGCAGTTTCTGCTCGTCCACCATGCGGAAACCGCGATACACTGCCGGCTGCGCCAGGCCGTCGCGTTGAATGGTGACTTCACCGTCCATCAGCAGATCAAGCTTGGTGAGTTCTTCCATGAACGAACGGGTGCGCATCACGGCCTGTTCGAACTGTTCGCAAAACTGCAGGATGGCCTTGGTGGTGTCGGTCGGATCGGTGCCATCAAACAGCTTCTCGCCTTCGTTTTCCACGACGATGCCAGCAGTATCATCAAAGCACAGCGACAATTCCTGCGACTCCGGGGCCAGCCGGGCCAGCATGAACGGATAGCGGCGCACGAAGGCGGGCACATAAACGCCCGCTTCCCACTGATCATCGGCGCCCAGATACAGGTTCTCGCCTTCCTGCAAACCAACCAGCGCCAGCGGGGCGGGATTTTCGCCCACACCGAACACGATCGGGAAATTGCGCTGCACCAGCGGGAATTCATCCACCGTCACCGGGATGGCGTGGGTGCCGCGGGTGAAGCCCAGATCGCCGCGCGGCTTCAGGCCATGGCTGGGGTGCAGCTGCGACGACAGCGGCGCCAGGCCGCCATAGAACAGGGGAAGTTGGTTGGCAGGAGGCTGGCTGGCCATGAGAATATCTGCGCTTTCGTGACTGGAGTGAAGAATTGGTGCGCTTTCCTAAAGCGCAGATGGCGCTTCTGCAAGGCTGTGCTGCGGCGGCGTGACGCGGTACTTCAATACAGTTTGCCCGGGTTCATGATGCCCAACGGATCAAGCGCGTGTTTTACCGCGCGCATGGCCGCAAGCCGCGCCGGATCGCCCAGCCGGGCCAGATCATCGCGCTTCATCACCCCGATGCCATGTTCGGCCGAAATCGAACCGCCCGCAGCCGCCACCATTTCATGCACACGCGACGTGATGGCGGAGCGGTGGGCAGCGATCCACGTGGCGGCGCCTTCCCCCACTGCAGATTGCTTGGGCGCACGCACATTGAAATGCAGATTGCCGTCGCCCAGATGGCCAAACGCCAGCACGCGCGCGCCGGCAAATTCGGCCTCCACCACGGCAGCTGCCGTTTCGGCAAAATCGGCCATCGCCGATACCGGCACGGCGATATCGTGATGCACCGCCGGGCCGTCCCTGCGTTCGGCCAGCGGCAATTCCTCGCGCCGGCGCCACAAGGCCGCCGCCTGCGCGCCGCTTTGGGCGATCACCGCATCATCTGCGTCCGCCAGGCCTTGCGCCAACACATCACCCAGCGGCTGCGGCCCGGCCAATTCCACCAGGCATTGCCAGGCGTGGCGGCCGGCCAGCGGCGGCGCCAGGCCAAGATGCGCGGCAACCAGATCAACCCCGTCAGCAGGGATCAATTCAAAACTCTCCACCTGCCCGCCGCTCAGCTGCCGCAGCCGCGTGAGCAGTTTCAGCGCCCGCTGCGGCCGGTCCACCCCGGCCCAGCCAACGGCGCGGTGTGCCGGCGCCGGCACCAGTTTCAGCGCAACTGCGGTGATGAAACCCAGCGTGCCTTCGGCGCCGATCAGCAGCTGCTTGATATCAAGGCCGGTATTGTCCTTTGCCAGGCCTTGCAGCTGGTTCAGCACGCTGCCATCGGGCAGCACCGCCTCCAGCCCCGCCACCAGCGCCCGCATGGTGCCGTGACGCAGCACCTGCACCCCGCCGGCATTGGTGGCCGCCAGCCCGCCGACCGTGGCCGATCCCTTGGCCCCCAGCGACAGCGGAAAGGCCAGGCCCAGTTCGGCGGCGGCAGCATGGACATCGGCAAGGATCACCCCGGCCTGCGCCACCAGCAATTGCCCGGCGGCATCGATGTGGAGAATGCGGTTCATCCGCGAGCAGCTGACCAGCACCGCCGAGCCATCGGCCGGGGGAATGCCGCCGCCCACCAGCCCGGTGTTGCCGCCCTGCGGCACCAGCGCCGCCCGGTGTGCGGCCGCCGCCCGCACGATTGCCGCGAGGGTGTGGACGTCACGCGGCAGCAGCAACAGCGGCGTTGCACCCTGATAGCGCCCGCGCCAATCCACCAGGCGCGGGCCGATCACATCTTGATCCTCGCTCCAGTCAGTGCCGGCAGCGGCCTTGAGCGCAGCCAGCGCGGCGGCAGAAGCGGGCGGTGGGATCACGAGATCAATCATCGTATCTCCCTACCGGTTTTTCGCCGGCAGCTGAACCCCGGCTTGCGAACGATATTCAGCCATGGTTCAAGCGGTGCCGGGCAGTTGCCGTCACTCGCGGGGGCTGGCGGGAGCAGCCACGCGGCAGCACCGAAAGGAAAAATGGCAGATTTGTCGGTGTTCGGGCCTGGCGTGACGATAGGGGCGGCGGCGCTGATGCTGGCGGCTGGAATGTTGGCAACTGGCCCGGCCATGGCGCAAAATCGCCGCCCGCCAACCGAACCGCAAAGCTTTGATAGCCAGGCGTGGCGCCGCGTGCCGGTGCGTCCGGGCGGCGGCGAAATATCGGCGCGGCCGCCGCCGCCGCGTGCCGGGCAAACCCGCTGCATCGCCATCAATGGCATCGCCGGCGCGCAGCTTTATGGTGACCGCGCCATCGAACTTTCCATGCGCGGCGGCCGACGCTGGCGGCTGCACCTCGCGCAGGAATGCCCGGCGCTCAGTTTCTACCAGGGCTTTTACTATCAACAAAAAAAGGCCGGCCAATTGTGCGCCGGCCGCGATGCCATCGGCGCGCGCTCGGGCGGCGAATGCGGCATTGCCGCCATCGTGCCGGCATCAGTTCCGGCGCCAGTTCCCCCTGCCAAGGCCCGCCGGCGCCGCTGAAACCGCCCCTGCCCGTCGTCAAACTGTTGCAGGACGGACACAGACAACACTCCACAACACCGCAAACCCGGCCAAACCCTGCGGCACACTGGACAAAATCCCTGTCGCCTGTCCAAACTGATGATTGCAGCATGAGGCTCACAAGGGCGTCATGTATTGGCACAGGACTTGGCCATCAGAGCCGCGAAAAATTGTCCGGTCATTTGGACTCAAGGGGAGGACGTCTTATGAAAATCACGTTTGGAATCCGTGCTGGCCTGATCGCCAGCGCATCGCTGATCGGCCTGGCTGCATTGCCGGCCATGGCGCAGACCGCGCAGGGCGAAGACACCGGCATCGCCGAAATCGTGGTGACCGCGCAGCGCACCGCACAAAGCCTGCAAGACGTGCCGATCGCGGTGACCGCGTTTGACGCCACCGCCCTGCAGCGCCAGCAGATCAACAACCCGCTCGACATCCAGCTGACTCTGCCCAACGTCACCTTCACCAAGGGCAACTTCACCGGTTCCAGCTTCACCATCCGCGGCATCGGCGATCTGTGCGTCGGCGTGACCTGCGACAGCGCCACGGCCATCCACACCGAAGGCATGCCGCTGTTTGCCACTCGCCTGTTTGAAGCCGAATTCTTCGATCTGGAGCGCGTCGAAGTGCTGCGCGGCCCGCAGGGCACGCTGTTCGGCCGCAACGCCACCGGCGGCGTGGTCAACTTCGTCAATGCCAAACCGCGCATGGACGCCATCCATGCCGCTGGCGAAATCGAATATGGCAATTTCGATTCGCTGCGCCTGAAGGGCATGTTCAACCTGCCCATCACCGATACGCTGGCGGTTCGTGTGGCCGGTACCTATCTGCGCCGCGACGGTTTCAGCAACAACCTGTTCAACAACACCCGCATCGATGGCCGCGATCTTTACGCCATCCGCGGCAGCATCCGCTGGGAACCGACGGAAAATACCACTGTCGACGCGATGGCCTATTATTTCCGCGAACAGGATAATCGCAACCGCAACCAGAAACAGCTGTGCCAGACCGATCCCACCGGCATCCTGGGCTGCCTGCCCGGCCGGCGCGACAACGGCTTCCTCAATGCCAATTCCACCTTCGTCGGCACGCTGGCCAGCCGCGAATTCCTGACCACGCAAGGCGGCGCCGCGTTTGGTGCGCTGGGCCTTGGCAGCCTCTATGGTACCGATCCCTACAATTATGCCGGGCACACCAACCCGGCCAGCGTGCGCGACATCCGCACCGATTACACGCCGAAATATTTCGCCGAAGAAGAACAATACATGCTGCGCATTCAGCATGATTTCGGCAGCATCAAGGCGCAGGTCACCGGCATGTACCAGCGTAACGCGGTGGACAGCTCGGTCGATTACAACCAGAGCGTGTTCAACCCGGCCGTCGCCAGCAACGCGCTGGCCACCGCCCGCGCCTTTTCGGCTGCCATCCCGGGCCTGACCAACGTCGTCAACGCGATCAGCAACGGCGCGCAGTTCTGCACGTCGCAGCCGGTCGAGAACGGGCTTGGCGCCTACGGCGGGTTCCGTGATTGCTCCGCCACCCCGCAGGATTTTGATCGCTCCAACCAGATCGTGCGCGGCAAGACCCTCGAAGCCATTGTCAGCTCGCAATTTGAAGGCAAGTTCAACTTCCTGGTCGGCGGCATCTACGTTGATACCGTGCTGCCCGAAAACAGCTATTACGTGAACAGCTGGGGCATCGACTATTTGGTGGGCGTGCTCGGCGCGGCCAACGGAGGCTATCTTGGCACGCCGTTCTTCCGCAACAACACGCAACGCTACACCCTCAAAAGCTATGGCCTGTTTGGCGAAGCCTACTACAACATCACCGACAATCTGAAGTTCACCGCCGGTCTGCGTTACAACAACGATGAAAAGGCCGTGAGCGCCCGTTCAACGCTGGCCAGCTTCT
>NZ_JBDNFM010000052.1:0-11116 GCF_041689835.1 Sandarakinorhabdus sp. | reverse complement strand
AAAGCGTGGGCGGGCGTTATTCGCTGTGGTCGGCTGTCGGTTTGCCGCTTGCCATCCGTTGCGGGCCGGAGGCGCTGGCCGCGCTGCGCGCCGGTGCTGCGGCGATGGACGCGCATTTTCGCGACACCCCGCATGATCGGAACTTGCCAGTGCTGGCGGCGCTGGCCGATGTGTGGGCGGCGCATTGCCAGGGCCAGAAAACGCGCGGTGTGTTCGCTTATGATGAACGGCTGCGGCTGCTGCCATCCTATTTGCAGCAACTGGAAATGGAATCGAATGGCAAGGGTGTTGGCCGCGATGGCAGCCCGCTGGCGGGGCCAACGGCGGCGATCACCTGGGGCGGCACCGGCATCGATGCCCAGCACGCGGTGTTTCAGCTGATCCACCAAGGCACCGCCATTGGCCCAGTGGAATTTGTGGCGGTGCTGGAACCGGCGCACGGCCTGCCGGCCACCCACCACCGCCAATTGCTGGCCAATTGTTTCGCGCAGGGCGCGGCGCTGTTGAAGGGGCGGACGTTTGAGGAGGCGCTGGCGCTGTCGGGCGGTGATGCGGCACTCGCGCCAAAGCTGGCCCCAAAGCTGGCTAGGGCCAAGACGTTCAGCGGCAATCGCCCGTCGTCCACGCTGTTGCTCGATCGGCTCGACGCGCACGCGCTGGGCGCGCTGATCGCCTTTTACGAACACCGCGTTTTCACCGCCGCCGTGCTGCTGGGCATCAACCCGTTCGATCAATGGGGCGTGGAGCTGGGCAAGGAATTGGCCAATGCGGTGCTGGCCGGGGAGGATATGGAATTCGATCCGTCTACCGCCCGGCTGATCGGGCTGGCGGGCCTGTAAAAGCAAGCGGCGGCCACCCGGGCAGGGTAGCCGCCGCAAGACTGGGCTGGCGGGAAGCGCCAGTGCCCGATGTCAGCGCCGATCGGCGAGTTGCACAGTGGCAGCGAGCTGTTCACGGGACTGGGCAAATTTCTTTGCCGCTTCAAATCGGTTGCCTTCGGCGCAGATCTTCTCGGCAACGCGGGCGGTGTGCAGCGCCTTGGCGGCGGCCTGCGGGTCGGCGGTGGCGGCGCTTGCCTGCACGGCCTGCATCTGCGCGGCGCAACTGGGGGTGGCGGCCTTGACCGGGCTCAGCGCCACGAACGGCATGGTGGCGGTCATCAGCAGGGCGGTGATGGTCAGGCGGTCGATGGTGGAGCGGGTGATGATCATAGGTTTGTCCTTTCCTGGTTCGGTGCCCAAGTCCGTGTTGGCTGGCTTGCCGATGACCGAGTTCTAAGTCACACTCAGACCCAAGTTAATCCGGATAATGGTTGTCGCCCCATGAAGAACAGCTACATAATCCCCCGCAATCTGCTCGACGGCCTCGAAGCCTTCCTGCGTGTCGCCGAACAACGCTCCTTCCGGGTCGCCGCGGAGGATCTCGGCGTCTCGCCCTCCGCCATCAGCCAGACAGTGCGCCAATTGGAAGAGCGCATCGGCGTGCCGCTCTTCATCCGCACCACGCGCTCCGTGGGCCTCACCGAAGCCGGCGCGCTGTTCCACGCCCAGGCGGCGCCGGCCTTCGCCAGCCTGGTTTCAGCCTGGGAAGGCGCGCGCACCTATGGCGGGCGCCCGGCCGGGCTGCTCAGGCTCAACATGCCGCGATCAGTGGTGCCGATCCTGATCGAACCGATCATCGCCGATTTCTGCGACCAGTACCCGGATGTGGATGTGGAAGTGACCGGCGAAGATGCCCTGATCGATCTCGCCGCCAGCGGGCACGACGCCGGCATCCGCGTCGGCGAACTGCTGGAAGCCGACATGATCAGCGTGCGCCTCTCCCCGCCGTTCCGATTTGTGGTGGTGGCAACGCCCGACTATCTGAACCGACACGGCCGGCCCCAAACTGCCGCCGATCTGAAAGCCCACAACTGCATCCGCCAGCGCATCTCCAACGGCGCAATAATGCCGTGGCGCCTGATCGACGGCAACCGCAGCCTCGAAATCGCGATCAAAGGCCGGGTGATCGTTAACGAAAACACCGCCGTGGTCGCCCTCGCCCGCCGCGGCCTCGGCCTCGCCCAAGTCAGCGAACCCCTGGTGATCGACGAACTGCGCAGCGGCGCCCTGGAAGTGGTGCTCAGCCCCCTCTCCCCCTCCAGCCCCGGCCTGTTTCTGCACTACCCCGGCCACGCCCAGGTGCTGCCCAAATTGCGCGCGTTCATCGATCATGTGAAGGCAGCGCTGGCGACGGGGATGCTTGACCGGCTGATTCCGCCTGGGTGAGGCTCTACTGTTCTGGCTTGCGTCTCGACAAGCTTGGCATGAGCGGGTCTCGCATATGGCCCGGCTTCAGTCCACGTCCCGCCACTGCCCGCCGATCAGCGCTTCCACCGGGCGGAACTTGGTTTTGTAGGCCATGCGCGAACAGCCTTCGATCCAGTAGCCCAGATACACGTAAGGCAAGCCGGCGCGGGCGGCGCGGGTGATGTGATCGAGGATGATGAAGTTGCCCATTCCGGTGCGGGTGGTGAGATCGGGATCATAGAAACTGTAGATCATCGACAATCCGTCTGATTGTTTGTCGGTGAGGCAGCAGCCCACCAGCCGCCCCAGCCGGCCATCGACGCCGGGTTCGCGATATTCCACCATCACCGTATCAACCGGCGATTGTTCGACCATGTCGGAAAAATCATGCGCGTCCATCGCTGCCATGCCGCCTTCGGGGTGGCGGGTGGAGAGATAGCGGCGCAGCAGCGCCCATTGTTCTTCGGTGGCCCAGGGTTCGCAGGCGTGCACATCCAGATCGGCGTGGGCGGCCAGCAATTTCTTTTGGCTGCGGCCGGGCTGGAAGCGCGCGGTGGGCACACGCACGGAAATGCAGGCGTTGCAGCCATCGCAGCTGGGCCGATAGACCACGTTCTGGCTGCGGCGAAAACCGATGCGGCCCAATGCTTCGGCCATGGCCGGGGCATCGTCGCCCTTGAGTTCGGCAAACACCTTGCGTTCGGTGCGGCCCGGTAGATAGGGGCATGCCGAAGGCGCGGTCACGAAAAAGCGCGGAAATCGATAGCTTTGATCGGTCACCCGTGACGCCCTCGCCTGCCGCTTGCGGCCCTTTTTGAGCCAATTCCCCGATAACGGCGATGGTACTGCGGGTTTGCGCGGCTGGCGAGTCCGTCTGTGGCCGTTTTAGTCCGCTTCAACCAATCGCGTTTCATATCCGGCCGCGCGCAGCGCCTCCACTAGCCGGTCGAGGTGATTGCGGTCGCGGGTTTCGCATTCGATATCGGTGATCAGGCCCTTGGCCGGCAGATTGGTGAACACGCGCTGGTGATACACCTCCAGGATATTCACCTGCTGCTGATCGAAGATGCGCGCCACTTCGAACAATTGCCCCGGCCGATCCTTGAGGCGGATGCGCAGCCGCGCCAGCCGGCCCGACCGCGCCAGATCGCGCAGCAGCACGTTGGCGAGCAGCCGCGTATCGATATTGCCGCCGCACAGCACCAGGCCAACCTTGGCGCCTTTGAATCGTTGCGGGTGAGCCAGCAGGGCCGCGAGGCCAGCCGCGCCGGCGCCTTCGACCACGGTTTTTTCGATGCCCAGCAGCAGCGCCACCGCGCGTTCCAGATCGCGTTCGCCCACCAGCACGATATCATCGACCAAGGCGCGCACCACCTGCTGCGTCAGCACGCCGGGGTTTTTCACGGCAATGCCTTCGGCCAGCGTGTCGCCGTCGCAGGTCGCCGCTTGCCCCTTCATGGCAGCATACATCGACGGATACAGCTCCGCCTGCACGCCGATCACGCTGATATTGCGGTCTTGCGCCTTGGCCACGGTCGCGATGCCCGAAATCAGCCCGCCGCCGCCGATGGGCACCACCAGCGTATCAAGTTCGGGCACGTCTTGCAGCATTTCCAGGCCCACCGTGCCCTGGCCGGCCATCACCTTGGCATCATCGAACGGGTGAACGTAAACCAGCCCCTTTTGGGCGGCCAATTCAAAGGCGTGGGCGCTGGCGTCGTCATATGTCTCGCCGAACATCACCACATTGGCATTGTGGCTTTCGGTTTGCTGCACCTTCACGATCGGCGTGAAGCGCGGCATGACGATGGTGGCCGGGATGCCCAGCCGGCGCGCATGATAGGCCAGCCCCTGCGCATGATTGCCGGCCGATGCCGCGATCACCCCGCGCGCGCGTTCTTCGGCATTCAGGGTGAGCAGGCGGTTGAGCGCGCCGCGTTCCTTGTAGGCGGCGGTGAACTGCAAATTTTCGAACTTCAGCCATACCTCTGCGCCGGTCATCTGGCCCAGTGTTTCGGATTTCAGGCAGGGCGTGCGGATCACCTTGCCGGCAATGGCGGCGGCCGCGGCCTTCACATCGTCAAGGCAGATTGGCAGGCTGTCCTGCACCAGCGGAGCGGCAATGGTCATGCCTGCTCCATAACGCCGCAGTTGCAGCTGCGCTACCCATTGTCCGTATAGTCACTATATGATGATATCAAGGCATGCGGGTTGCGGGGCTTGACCGGCAATTGCGCCGATGAGCAACGTTTCTGCAGCGTTTGGTATGGGATTTGGCGTGATGTATCGGCACGATGTAGCGGTTGCTGCGGCAGACATTGACCATATGGGCAATGTCAACAATGCCGTTTATCTGCGCTGGGTGCAGGATGCGGTGGTGGCCTATTGGCAGCACACCGCGCCCGCCGAAGAGGTGGCCAATCACCTGTGGGTCGCGCTCAATCACAACATCAGCTACCGCGCGCCGGCGTTTCTGGAAGACGATGTGGTGGCCAGCGTAGTCGCCGAAAGCGTGCAGGGCGCGCGGGCGTTTTTCACCACGATGTTCAAGCGCGGCGAACAGGTGATCGCTGAAGTGAAAAGCACCTGGTGCTGCATCGATGTCGCCACCATGCGCCCGGCCCGGTTGGCCCGCGATGTGGTGTCGCTCTTCCTGCCCGCCGTTCCAAACGCCAGCTGATTGCCCGCCCCGCTGGCACGCGGTAAGGCGGCGGCCATGAGCAGCACCGCACGAAAAATCGCTTATCTGGGCCTCGGCATCATGGGCGCACCCATGGCCCGGCACCTGGCCGCCGCTGGTCACGTGCTCACCGTGTATAACCGCACGCCCGCCAAGGCCGACGCATGGGTGGCGGCTTACGGCGGCACCACCGCCCCCACGCCGGCCGCAGCGGCCGCAGGCGCAGATGTGGTGATTGCGTGCGTTGGCGCCGATGCCGATCTCGAAGCCGTCACCCTCGGCCCTGACGGCGCCTTTGCCGCCATGATGCACGGCACGCTGTTCATCGATCACACCACGGTTTCTGCGGCCATCGCCCGCCGCCTCGCCGTTGAGGGCGACGCGCGCGGGCTGTACGTGGTCGATGCCCCGGTTTCCGGCGGCCAGGCCGGGGCGGAGAATGGCAAGCTCACCATCATGGTCGGCGGTAGCGAAGCCGCCTTCGCCGCCGCCGAACCGGTGATGAGCGCCTATGCGCAGCGCATCGGCCACATGGGCCCGGCCGGCAGCGGCCAGCTCACCAAGATGGTCAACCAGTTGTGCATCGCCGGCGTGTTGCAGGGGCTTGCGGAAGGCATGGCGCTGGGCATGAAGTCGGGGCTGGACATGGACGCGGTGGTGGACGTGATCTCCAAAGGCGCCGCCCAAAGCTGGCAGATGGACAACCGCGCCCGCACCATGTCGCGCGGCGAGTTCGATTTCGGCTTTGCGGTGGACTGGATGCGCAAAGACCTCGGCCTGGCGCTGGACGAGGCCCGCCGGCTGGGCGTGCCGCTGCCGATGGGCGCACTGGTCGATCAATTCTATGCCGACGTGCAAGCCGTGGGCGGCGCGCGGCAGGATACCTCGAGTTTGATCCGGCGGTTGGTGCGGTGACGATCACCTTCCGCCCCGCCCGCTTGCCCGGCGATAGCGCGCTGCTGCTCGATCTCAATACCGAATATCTGGAATTTGTGTTTGCCGGCGTTGCGGCGCGGTTCGGGGTGGCATTGGCCGATCTGTTCCCTGGCGGCGATATCCGCGCTTATCTGCCGGCGCAGTTGCCCAAGATGCTTGGCCCCGGCGCGCCCGAAAGCAGTTTTTACATCATCGAACAGCACGGCCAGTCCATCGGCATGGGCGGGGTGCGGCGGGTACGGGACGGCGTATGCGAGATGAAGCGCGTTTATGTCCGCGATGTCGCCAAGGGGCAGGGGCTGGGCCGCCGGCTGGTTGAACGGTTGATCGATGATGGCCGCCGCTTTGGCTATCACACCATGTACATCGATACCTCGCCCACGCTGGAAACCGCCGTTGGGTTGTATGAGCGGCTGGGCTTCGCGCCGATCCCGGCCTATCCTGAAGTGGAAGTGGCTGAAATCATGTTCCCGCACTGGGTGTTCATGGCGCGCAGCCTTTGAAAATCGGGGAGACCGAAATGAAGAAACTGATCCTTGCCGCATTGCTGGCCGCCGCCGGCGCAGCGCACGCTGATACGGTTTACACCAACGCCAATGGCTACACGCTCGGAGCCAAGGGTGCGTTGCAGCGCTTTGCGACGCTGGTGGTGAGCGACGATGGAAAGGTCAAATCCACGTTGAAGGCCGGCGCCAAGCTGCCCGCGGGCACGCAGGTTGACATGCAGGGCGCCACGCTGTGGCCGGGCCTGATCGACGCGCACGGCCATGTGATGCGGCTGGGCGAACTCAAGCTGGTGGTCGATCTGCGCGATTCGGCGTCGATCCCCGAAGCGCTGGGCCGCATCAAGGCCGGCATCCCGGCAGCCGGCTGGATCATGGGCCGCGGCTGGAACCAGGAACGCTGGTACGCCGATGGCAAATTGATTGGCCGCTTCCCCACCGCCGCCGAGCTTGATGCCGTCACCGGTGACCGCCCGGCATGGTTTACCCGTGTTGATGGCCACGCCGGCTGGGCCAACACCGCCGCGATGAACGCCGCCGGCATCACCCGCGCTTCGCAGGCCCCTGACGGCGGCGAGATCATTCGTGATGCCGCCGGCAATCCTACCGGCGTGTTTGTCGACAAGGCGATGGCGCTCATCACCGGCGTCATCCCCGATGACGATGAAAAACGGCTCGATCTTGTGCTGGAGAAAAGCCTGGAAACCATGGCCGAGGTTGGCCTGACCGGTGCGCACGATGCCGGCATGGATAAGCCCACCTGGCAGCGATATGTGCGCTTCGCCAACGCCGGCAAGATGACGGCGCGTATCTATGCGATGGCGGGCGGGCCGGACAACCGCAAGGCCATCGCGCCCGGCGGCCCGATAAGGTGGGGCTGGGACGACCGGCTGGCGATGCAATCGATGAAGCTGGTTTCCGACGGCGCGCTCGGCAGCCGCGGCGCGTATCTGATCGCGCCGTATGCCGATATGCCCAATACGCGCGGGCTGGACATCACCCCGGCAGGCAAACTGAAAACCTATATCACCGAAGGTTCGGCCGATGGTTTTCAGGTCAACGTCCACGCCATCGGCGATTCTGCCAACCGCTCGACAATGGACGGTTTTGCCGCCGTCCCGCTGGCGGAGCGGATGAAGCTGCGTCACCGCAACGAGCATGCGCAGATCGTCGACATGGCCGATCTGGGCCGCTTTGCCAGCCTCAAGGTCATAGCGTCGATGCAGCCCACGCACGCCACATCCGACAAGGGCATGGCCGAAGCGCGGCTGGGCGAAGACCGGCTGGGCGGCGCCTATGCGTGGCAGAAAATCAAGAAAAGCGGCGCGCAATTGGCGTTCGGCAGCGATTTCCCTGTGGAACCGCCCGATCCGATGTTCGGCATCCACGCCGCCGTGACCCGCCAATCGCGTGACGGGCTGCCTGCCGGCGGTTGGCGGCCGTGGGAAAAGGTGAGCATGGTCGATGCCTTCGCCGGTTTCACCACCTGGGCTGCCCGCGCCGGTCATGCCGAAACCAAGGTCGGTACGCTGGAACGCGGAAAATGGGCCGATTTCATCACCCTGGAACGTGATCCGTTCACCGCGCCCGAAGGCGATCTGTGGAAAATCAAGGTTACCGCGACGTGGCTGGCGGGCAAGCAGGTGTTCAAACGGAAATAGGCCAAGCGCCTTCGGTAGACCGGGGGCGCAGCTGCCGACCGGCTGGATTTCGGGCAAAGCCGTCTCCTCGGCAGCGCGCTTGCCAGACCTTGGGCGCGGCGCGCCGCCGCCGGTCGGTCGCTGCCTGACCGCGCAGCATGTTCCGGCGGGCAGGGGCACCGCCTCGGTCCGCCGGAACCGCCGCCTTTTGCGCTTTTCTGTCCGTTGCCGCTGTGCCACGCTGCCGCGATTGGCAGGGGATCAGGCATCATGGCTGTTTTGAATATCAACCGGCGGCATTTGCTGGCTGGCGCCGCGGCTGTGACGGTTTTGCCGGCGGGTGCATTGGCGGCGGGGGCAGAAGACGCCACTGGCCTGGCGCAGCGCATTCGCAGCGGTGATGCCAGTGCGCGCGAGACTGTGCTGACCGCGCTCGACCGCGCCGATGCCGCGCAGGCCGAGCTGAATTTTGCCATCCTGATCGACCGGCCGCGCAGCCTGGCCAGCCTGCCCAAGGATGATCGCCAGCCGGTGATCCCGACGTTCATCAAGGATTTGAACGACTACAAGGGCTGGCCCACCCGCAACGGCAGCCGCGCCTTTGCCGCCGCGCCGCCCGCCACCACCAACGAAGCGTTTGTGGGTGCGCTGGCGCAGATGAACACTTTGCCGATCGGCAAAACGGCAACCCCCGAATTCGGCTTGATGTGCGTGACGGAGCCGTTGGCAAACGGTGTCACCCGCAACCCATGGAATCCGAATTTTTCCCCCGGCGGATCGTCAGGCGGCAGTGCGGCGGCGGTGGCGGCAGGCGTGGTGCCGATTGCCCATGCCAATGATGGCGGCGGCTCGATCCGCATTCCGGCCGCGTTGTGCGGCCTGTTCGGGTTCAAGCCCAGCCGCGGACGCATGGTGGGCCAGAAGCGCGCCGATGATGCCGCCGATATCGCCGTCGATCACGTGCTCACCCGATCGGTGCGCGATGCCGCGCTTGCCATGGCGGCGCTGCAAGCGCCCAATGACAACACAGGGGTGCCGATGGGCTGGGCGACGCCGTGCCGCGCCTGGCCGGCCCGGCGGGGGAACGATTTCGCATCGGCGTCGTCACTGCCACCGCCGATGGCGCCATTCCCGATGCCGAGGTGATGGCCGGCATCGCCCGCACCCGTAGCCTGCTTGCCGGCATGGGCCACAGCGTGATCGACGTGGCGTGGCCGTTCAACCCGGGCGATTTTTCGCGCGATTTCGTCGCGCTGTGGTCGCTGGGCGCAGCCAGCGCGGTGGTGGCGGTGGACAAGGCGTTTGGTACCGACGGCGTTGCAAAACTGGAGCCGCTCACCCGCCATCTCGCTGGCAATGGCGCCGCCATGGCGCAGGCCGATGTGGGCGCGCTGATGGGCCGATTGGCGGCATACCGCGACGCCTACAACGCCAGTTTCCGCGACCATGACGTGTTGTTCACCCCGGTGCTGACCCGCCACGCCGTGCCGGTGGGGTATCTGTCGCCCACGCGCCCGCCGGCAGAACTGATGGCCGACATGATGCGGCTGGTTGCCTACACGCCGGTGCAGAACATGGCCGGCGCCGCCGCGATGAGCGTGCCAATCATGCAGGCCACCAATGGCCTGCCGCTGGGCATGCATTTTGCTGGCCGGCGCGGTGATGATGCCCGCCTGCTCGATCTGGCGTTCCAGTTGGAGGCGGCGGCACCTTGGGCGCAACGATTGCCGCCAATCTGGTTCGGAAACCGCCCCTGATCCCACCATGATGGACCAGTCTTGCCGCGCTGTCGGCAAGGCTGTGTGGCATTTCCACCCTGCAATCAGTGGCAGAGGTGGCCGTGTCAGTGTGTTTTGATTCAGTAAAGCGCGATTCAGTTCAATTTGATGCAGCTCATCGTGGTTCTGGCGCGCCGGCAGCAATGCCTGCCTCGCAAGCTGCGCTGCGCGAGGTGCGGGCATTGGCGGTGCGGCCGCGGTCCGTCATCGACAAGACCGCCGGCCACACCGGGACTGCGCTTGGCCTTGGTCCGGCTCCGGCACCCGGCAGCGACCGCAACGCCCGCCGCTTTGGCCTGGGCCTGTTTGGCACCATGGCCAGCATAATCTGGATGTGGAGCCTGACCCCGCCGCCATTTTGACCGCGCGGCGGCTCAGCGCCCCATCCCAATCGCCCGAGGCCGACGGACCGGAAGCCGTCGTCCTCGGGCCTGCGTACCCCGCGGCCCGGCGCTGTGTGCCGGGCCGCGGTATCGCTTGCTGAACGGACGGCGGAAACCCTTGCCATTCCCCGATTGCCGCGCTTGATGGCGGCCAGCGGGGCGGCTGCAAGGGACGTTGGCCATGTGCAATCTCTATGCGCTCACCAAGGGGCAGCAGGCGCTGCGTGATCTCGCCCATGCGCTCGATCTGGGGGCCGTGGCCGACCGGCTGGGCAATTTGCCCGTGCTCATCGGCATTTACCCCGATGCGCAAGCGCCGATCATCGGGCTGGCGCGCGGCGAAACCTCTGGCCCCACACTCAGCCCCACACTCAGTTTGGCGCGTTGGGGCATGCCGTCCCCGGCGTTTGCGCTTGAAGGTAAATCGGTGGACCGTGGCATCACCAACATCCGCAACACTGCCTCCCCGCACTGGCGGCGCTGGCTCGGCCCGGCGTATCGCTGCCTGGTGCCGTTCTCGTCGTTTGCGGAGCATGTGAAAACCGATGCCGGCTCTGGACCGCTTTGGCGCCCGCTGTGGTTCGCGCCGCGGGGCGATGGCATCGCCTGCTTCGCCGGCCTTGCCGCCCGCTGGACGGGGGTGCGCAAGAAAGCCGAAGGCGAAGTGACGCTTACCGTCTTCGGCTTCCTCACCTGCGAGCCAAACGCCGAAGTCGCTCCTCACCACCCCAAAGCCATGCCGGTTATACTGACCGAAACCGCCGACATGCGCCGCTGGCTCACGGCGGAGTGGGCCGAGGCCAAGTCACTGCAACGCCCGCTGGCCGATGGGGCACTGAGCGTGCTGGGGTTTGAAGGAGAGGTCTAGAAGCCTCCGGCGGGCAGGGTCGCGGACCCTGCACCCGTTT
>NZ_JBDNFM010000051.1:0-14732 GCF_041689835.1 Sandarakinorhabdus sp. | reverse complement strand
CTTGGCGCGTTCATATTCTTCCAGCACCACCACGCCGGCGCCTTCGCCCATGACGAAACCGTCGCGGGCCTTGTCGTAGGGGCGGCTGGCGCGAGTGGGTTCATCGTTGAACCCGGTCGACAGCGCGCGGGCCTGGGCGAAACCGGCGATGCCCAGCGGGCACAGCGCGCTTTCCGAACCGCCGGCCAGCATCACATCGGCATCATCCAGCGCAATCATCCGCGCCGCATCGCCGATCGCGTGCGCGCCGGTGGAACAGGCGGTAACCACCGCGTGATTGGGCCCCATCAAACCATATTTGATCGAAACCTGCCCCGAAATCAGATTGATCAGCCGGCCATGCACGAAATGCGGGCTGACGCGGCGCGGGCCTTTTTCGTGGAGCACGATCGATTCGCTGGCGATGCCCGGCAGGCCGCCGATGCCGCTGCCGATGGAGCAGCCGGCGCGGAAGCGTTCTTCCTCGGTCATGTCCAGAAGGCCGGCATCTTCAATGGCCTGGCCGGCCGCATCGATACCGTAGATGATGAAGGGATCAACCTGGCGCTGCACCTTGTAATCAACGCGCGTGTTGGCATCGAAGGTCATGCCGGAGCCATCGCCGGCTTTCACTTCACAGGCGATGCGGCACACATAATCGGTCGCATCAAAACGCGTGATCGGCCCGGCGCCCGACCTTGAGGCAAGGATGTTGGCCCAGGTGGTTTCGACATTGGCCCCAAGCGGGGTCACAAGGCCCATACCGGTGATGACAACACGGCGCATCGACATTCCATTCATCTGCATGGCCGGCCTGCCCTGCCGGTGCTGGGATTTGGCGCGCGCCATTCCAACGGAATGGTGTGGCCCATTTGGCACGAAACGGCCCGCCGCCTTGTTCGGGCGATGGGCCGTTCCTGTGTGTTGCCGGCACTGCCGGCCAGCCCTGTCATCAAGATCCGAAGGCCGTAAACGCAGCCTTCGCACCTGAAATCACTTGGCGTTGGCGCCGATGAAATTGATCGCGTCGGCCACGGTGAGGATCTTCTCGGCGGCATCGTCGGGAATTTCCACGCCGAATTCTTCTTCGAAGGCCATCACCAGCTCGACGGTATCGAGGCTGTCGGCACCCAGATCATCGATGAAGCTGGCGGCTTCGGTCACCTTGTCGGCTTCCACGCCCAGATGCTCGACAACAATTTTCTTCACGCGCTCGGCGACGTCGCTCATTTTTCAGTCCCCTATGGTGACGGCGAGTCATTCGCCGTCAGGTTGCTTTGGCAGTATGCTTCCGGGCGATAGCCTGATGGCGAAATTGTGGCAAGAGCGCAGCGCGGCCAGCGCGCATGGTGCAGCCAAGCGCGCGGACTCGCGCAAGCTCGGCCGGGCTGGCTGCCGGCCTCAAGCCGGCAGAACAGCTTCGACGGCGCGGCTTTGCCACGCTCTTTCTCCCTTGCTTCCTTCAACACCCCAAGCGGACTCGACGGCTCCGCCGCCGGCCGCACCCATCAGGGCATCACCATCCCACCATTGATGTGAAGAGTATGGCCAGTGATGTAAGACGCCTCCCGCGACGCCAGATACACCACGCCCGCCGCGATATCCGCGCCTTCGCCCAGCCGCCCCGCCGGAATCCGCCCTGTCAGCGCATCCTTCTGCGCATCCGGCAGCGCGTCGGTCATCGCCGAAACGATGAACCCCGGCGCCACACAGTTCACCGTGATGCCCCGCGACGCCAGCTCCTGCGCCAGCGCTTTCGACATCCCGATCAGGCCCGCTTTTGACGCCGCATAATTGGCCTGCCCCGGATTGCCGGTCACGCCCACAACGCTGGTGATGGCGATCATGCGGCCGAAACGCTGCTTCATCATCGGCCTCGCGGCGGCGCGATAAAGCCGGAACGTGGCTTCGAGGTTGATGCGGATCACGTCCGCCCACTCCTCGTCCTTCATCCGCATCGCCAGATTGTCGCGGGTGATGCCGGCGTTGGCGACCAGGATATCGAGCCGCCCGCCCAGCGCCGCCGCCGCCTGGCCCACCAGCGCATCGACCGCGGCGCTGTCCCCCAGGTTGCACGGCAAAATCACCGCATCAGGGCCGCACTCGGCAGCAACGGCGGCCAGTGCATCAGCCCGGGTGCCCGACAGCGCCACCCGCGCCCCGCGCGCCGCCAATGCCTTGGCAATGGCACTGCCGATGCCGCCCGAAGCGCCCGTCACAAGCGCGGTCATGCCGGTGAGATCAAACATGGTGCGTTTCCTTCAGGTGATGGCGGCAGCGATGGCTTCAACACCGGCCATGTCGGCCGCCGTGATGGTCGGCACGTCCGGCGTGATGCGGCGGATCATCGGGCCGAGCACCTTGCCGCCCAATTCCACAAAACCGGTCACGCCCAATGCGGCCATCGCCAGCACCGATTCCCGCCAGCGCACGGTGCCGCACACCTGTTCGATCAGTAGCCGGCGAATTTCGTCCGGATCGGTGACCGGAGCCGCGGTCACATTGGCAACCAGCGGCACCGTTGGCGCGGCAAACGGCGCTGCGGCAAGCGCTGGCGCCATGGCATCGGCAGCCGGCTGCATCAACGCGCAGTGGAACGGCGCGGACACCGGCAACAGCACCGAATGGCGCGCACCCTTGGCCTTAGCCAGCGTCATGGCGCGGGCCACCGCCTCGACATGGCCCGACACCACCACCTGGCCGGTGGCATTGTCGTTGGCCGCGGCACACACCTCGCCCTGGCTGGCCTGCGCAGCAATCGCCACCACCGTTTCAAAATCCAGCCCCAGCAGCGCCGCCATCGCGCCCACACCCGGCGGCACGGCAGCCTGCATGGCGGTTCCGCGCAACCGCAGCAGCCGCGCCGTATCGGCCACGCCCAGGCTGCCGGCAGCGCACAACGCGGTGTATTCACCAAGACTATGCCCCGCGACGAATGCCGCCTTGTCAGCCAGGCGGATGCCGGCTTCGTTTTCGAGCACGCGCAAACACGCGATACCCACCGCCATGATCGCTGGCTGGGCGTTGGCGGTCAGCGTCAATTCGGCTTCCGGCCCTTCCCACATCAACCGCGACAGGCGTTCGCCCAGCGCGTCGTCCACTTCTTCGAACACGGCGCGGGCGTGCGGGCTGGCATCGGCCAGGCCCTTGCCCATGCCAACCGATTGGCTGCCCTGGCCCGGAAAGATGAAGGCGCGAATTGTCCGTCTCCCACTGTTGATCCGCGATTTGATCGCGGCCGGGTTAGGCGCTTCGCTGCCGGGGTGCAACCGCACGGGCAACCGCACGGGCAACCGCACAGGTGTGGGGGCGTTTTGCCCGGTTGCATGGCGCAACCATTCCGTTATTGGCTGCCGCCGTGCTCAAGGGAGGGAGCTTGGGGGGATTCGTGCGCCGTTCATCGGCCCGCAAACCCCATGCAGCTACCTTGGCTCGCGGCTTGGTTGCCCCGCTGGCAGCCGCGCCGGATGGTTTCGACGACAACAGCCAAGGATTGCCAATGCTGATTGATGCCCGCCTGCTGATCGCCGCCACGCTCATGGCCACTGGTCTGGCTGCCGCCGCTCCTGCGGTTGCCGCCGTTTCGCCTGCCGTCGGCAAGGCGCTGAATGCTGCTGCTGCGGCCGCCCGGTCGCGCAATGCGGGCGGGGTTGCTGCCGCCATCGGGCAAGCCCGCGCTGCCGCCAACACCGCCGAGGAAAAGCAGAAAACCGCGCAGATGGCCGGCTATGCCTTCACCGCCGTGGGCCAATATGGTCAGGCCGCTGCCGCCCTTCAGCAAATTGGCGCACCGTGCGGCCAGCTCGGCCCGCTCTATTATCGCGCCGGCCAGCTCGACAAAGCCGTCAGCATCGCCAAAAGCTGCGGCGGCGAAGCCAGCCAGATTTTGGTGGCCCAGTCCTACACCCGCCAGGGCAACCACAAGGCGGCCATTGCCGCCTACAACAAGCTGATCGCCAGCAACGGCCCCAAGGCGCTGTATATGGAAAATCTGGCGGGCGCCCAATACAAGTCGGGCGACAAAAAAGGCTATCTCGCCACCACCACTCGCCTGATCAAGTCCGATCCGTCGCCGGCGCGCTGGAAGGTGCTGCTGACTGAATTGCAGGGCCACAACATGCGGTCCGAAGCCAAGCTGGCGCTGTACCACCTGATGTTGACCACCGGCACGCTGGCCCGCCCGCAGGATTGGCAGGATTTCGCCAAGCTGGCGATGATCAACGGCCAGGCCGGCGTCGCCAAGGCCGCGCTGGACAAGACCGGCGGCGGCACCGATCAGATGAGCCAGAAGCTGGCCGCTGCGGCCGCTGCCGGCATTGCCAGGGAAGGCGCCGGAGCCGTGAAGATGTCGTCGTCACCGGCCACCGCCTTCAAGGGCGGCAACGCCTATCTGAGCTTGGGCGATTACCCCAAGGCAATAGCCGCATACGACAAGGCCATCGCTGCCAACGGCCCAGATGCCCAATATGCCCGCGTGTTCAAGGGCATCGCCGCTACTCGCAGCGGGCAGAAGGCCGCTGCCGTCGCGGCGTTCAAGGGCGTCGATGAAAAGAGCGGCATGGCGGAAATCGCCGGGCTGTGGAGCCTGTACGCCACCACGCGCGGCTGATCGGCACCAGCACACTCAAAAAAAGGCCGCCGTGGCTTCCCGCGGCGGCCTTTTTTGTGCTTCAGCAGCTGGCTTATTCGCCAGCGGCCTTTGATTGCAGCTGAATATAGTTGGCAATGCCCATCTGGCGGATCAAGCCCTGCGCGGTTTCGATGAAATCGACATGCTCTTCTTCGGCGCTGAGGATTTCGGCAAACAGATCGCGGGACGGGAAGTCGCGCACGCTCTCCGCATGCTGCACAGCGTCTTTCAGCAGCGCCACCGCTTCATGCTCCAGCTCCAGATCGGCCGCCAAAACTTCCTCCACCGTCTCGCCGATGCGCAAACGATTGAGCTGCTGCAAGGCCGGCAGGCCATCCAGAAAGAAAATGCGCGCTATCAATTTGTCGGTGTGCTGCATTTCCTCGATGGATTCATGACGCTCATAGGCCGCCAGTTTGGCCACCCCAAGATTGTCGAGCAGGCGATAGTGCAGCCAATATTGGCTGACTGCCGTGAGTTCACCCTTGAGCACGGCGTTGAGATATTCAATGACCTTGGCATCACCGCGCATGGCAGTTCTCCTTTTGATGAACCACCATGGCGCAAAACGCGAAATTCGTCAATAAAATGCGTCTAATTTCTGATACTTAGTACTGCAACGCACTTGCAATATCAGGCGCCGCGGCCATCCATCAGCACTTCGCGGGCAAACGGCAGGCACTGGCCGCACTTCACCTTGCAGCCAAGCTGGGCATAGGCCGCCTTGGGGCACGATTTGCCAACAACCCGCGCCGCCTCGCGCACGTCGCGTTCCTTCAGCGCATTGCAGACACAGACGAACATGGCAAACCTGCGAATCGAGTGGCGTTACTGCGAATGGTTATCAACCATCCCGCCTGCTAATGCAACTGGTTCGCAGTATCCAGACGATTGCGGAGGGCGGCGCACGGATGGACCCTGGCCTGCCGGCGGGCGAGGTCTTCTGGGGGTGACAAGCCGCAAGCCTGCGAAATCCGCCCTGTCCGCTTCAGCCGACGGACTGGCACCGAGCAGCGCAACAGACAAGGTGGTCAGTTAATTTTGATTGACGGAACGAAACCAGCGGGTGAGAACTTAGGGCGATGCCGAGAACGAGAACTCAACTGTGCAGTGATGTTATCACGCTCCGTAAGGGGGCAAGGTCCGTGGGCACGGTTGGTGATGCCCCGCTCATCATTGCGGCGCCGATCATGGCAGCCGCAGCATGTCCTGCATCCTCGCTCGATGTTTACTGGACAGATCTGTGACACTGCCGGTAGCCCGATTTGGCAATACGACGATCCCGGAAGCGGCACCGCTACGGTCGCTTCGGGATGTACTGCGATCGGCGACAAGCGAACCACACGAGCGGCTGCACCAGCACGAAGGTCTTGCGGCGGTCGCGGCGGGGACGATCGGCCGGCCCGCCTACACCGCGCTGCTCCGCCGGCTTTATGGCTTCCACCACAGCTTCGAGTTGGCCGCACGAACGATCCCCGAACGCACGCGGTGGCTGGAAACAGATTTGGCAACGCTTGGCGTCGATGCCGCGATGCTGGCAGGCTTGCCGCGCTGCACCGTCTTTCCGGCCATAGCCTCGCCCGATTATCTTCTGGGCGCCAGTTATGTCGTCGAAGGTTCGGCCCTGGGCGGGCGCGGCCTTTCACGGCAGCTCGACGGATTGCTGGGGACGGGGATAATCGCCGGCCGCCGGTTCTTCAGCGGCCACGGCATGGAAACGGGCGAAGTGTGGCGAGCCTATCTGGCGCGGTTGTCGGCAGCTTCAACAGCGGCATCCACCCGCGCGGCAATCGTTGCGGGCGCCGTCGAGACGTTTACGATATTCGAGCAATGGCTCGAGGGATGGAACAAACAACATGAGTGACGCCATCAAAGCACGCGACGCCGTCGATCTGACAAATTGCGACCGGGAACCGATTCATATTCCGGGTGCAATCCTGCCGCATGGCGCGATGCTGGTGCTCGAATGCGAAACGCTTCGCGTCCTTCAGGCGGCCGGAGATCTGGAAGGCCTGCTTGGTCAGCCCCTCGCCGAACTGCTCGATCGGCCGATCGACAAGCTGTTTTCGACTGCCCAGGTCAACCGGCTGCACGCGCTGTGCAAGGAAATCGATCTCGCCAAACCGCGCCATCTCCTCGACCCGCTGTTCCGGGTGGTTGCGGACCGCCCGCTCGATGCCAGCGCGCACCGTGTCGATGGCAATCTGGTGATCGAGTTCGAGGCCGCCGAAATGAGCGATCCGTTCGCCGCCGATCCGTTGGCGGCCGTGCAGATCATGATCGACGGCTTTGGTGATGCGGCGTCGCTGTATGATCTGTGCCAGATGGCCACTGAAAGCGTGCGGCGCGTCGCCCAGTACGACCGGGTGATGATCTACCGCTTCATGGCCGATGGCTCGGGCTGGGTCATCGCCGAAAGCCGCACGCCCGAACTCGCGCCGTTTCTCGATCTCCACTATCCCGCCGCCGACATTCCCCAACAAGCTCGGGCACTCTATCTCAAAAGCTGGCTGCGGCTGATCACCCAGGTCGATTACGATCCTGCATTGCTGACGCCGACGCTCAATCCGCGTACCGGCAAACCGCTCGACATGAGTTATGCGATTCTTCGCGACGTCTCCCCCATTCACCGCGAATATCTTCGCAACATGGGGATCGATGCCTCCATGTCGATCTCGATCATCGTCGCGGGGAAGCTGTGGGGCCTGATTGCCTGCCATCACAACAGCCCGCGCCTGCTGCCGCGGCATCTGCGCGCCGTCTGCGAACTGTTCGGCTCGATGTTTTCGCTTCAACTCGAAGCGCGCGAGAAGAGCGAGCAGTTCGAGGCGCGGCTCGCCAGCCGCAAGATCCTGCAGGACTTGATGCTCAACCTCGCCGGCGTCGAGGATTATGCCTATGGCCTGACGCAGCAGACGCCGAACCTGCTTGATTATATCCATGGGGGCGACATCGCGCTCGACGGCGCGCGCGGCGGCGGCGTCGCTGTCCGTGTTGCCGGCGAGATAATCTTTCTCGGCACCACTCCAAGCCGCGAGCAGATCACCGCGCTGACCACCTGGCTGACGTCGTACATGACCGAAACCGAGGGGGTTTTTGCCACCGACCGCCTCAGCGAAATCTATCCTCCGGGAAAAGCATTCTCAAACGTCGCCTCCGGACTGCTGGTCATCGCCGTGTCGCGCGATCCGTCCGATTTCATCCTCTGGTTTCGCCCGGAATTGGTCGAAACCGCACTGTGGGCAGGCGACCCTGCAAAACCGGTGACGACCGGCCCCAGCGGCGACCGACTGTCGCCGCGAAAATCGTTCGAGGTGTGGAAACATACGGTTCGCAACCGCGCGTTGCCGTGGTCCGCTGCTGAAACCGATTCGGCGTTCGACCTTCGGGTTTCGCTGTTGGAAGTGGTGCTCCGCCGGATCGAAGCGGCGTCGCGTGAACGTGCCAAGGCGCACGAGCGCGACAGGCTGCTGATGGCCGAACTCGATCACCGGGTAAAAAACACGCTGGCCAACATCCAGGCGCTCGTCACCCAGTCGAGCCGCAGCGCGGAATCGCTGACCCTGTTTGTCGAAGGGCTCGACAGGCGCATCCACTCGATGGCCAAGGCGCACAGCCTGTTGACGCAAAGCCGGTGGGAAGGCGTGTCGGTCGACGGGCTGCTGCGCGAAGAGCTTGACGCCTACGGCCCGGTGCCGGGCGTCGTTTCGCTGGAAGGGGCCGATGCGGTGCTGACGCCCAAATCGGCGCTGGCGCTTTCCCTGGCGTTGCATGAACTTGCGACGAACGCCGCGAAGTTCGGCTCCCTTACCGCAGTCGCCGGACGCGTCGCGGTCAGGTGGCAGATCCGGGATGACGGTGGGCTTGGGCTGAGCTGGACCGAAACAAACGGTCCCCGCGTCGAACCCCCGACGCGGCGCGGCTTCGGATCGAGCCTGATCGAGCGCGCACTGGCGCTGGAAACCGGAGGCCGCGCAACGATCCACTACAAGCCGAGCGGAGTCGTTTGTGACATCGTGCTGCCAAAATCTTCGCTCGTCGAACTCAGCGCGCCGCCGCCTGCCGCGACCGAAGTGACACTGCTCAACAACGGGAGCAATTCGAGGGCCCTGCCCGCCAACCCCAAAATTTTGATCGTGGAAGATTCGTACCTCGTGCTTACGGCACTTAAAATCATGTGCGAAGACCTTGGATGGGAAGTCGTCGGGCCGGCAACGCGCCTTGGCGAGGGGCTCGCGCTGGCGCGGTCGCACGCCTTTGACGCAGCCCTGCTCGATGTGAATCTCGATGGCGAGATGTCATGGGCAATAGCCGACGTCCTCAGGGCTCGCCAAATTCCCTTCGCCTTCAGCACAGGGTACGACCAGTCCAATATTCTGCCGGAACACCTTGCTGGCACGCTGGTGCTGGCAAAACCGTACCGCATCGACGATGTCGAGCGCCGGTTGCGCACCATGATGGCGGAGGGTTCCAATCCGGCAATGGCGTGATTTCTTTGCTCTGCGGGGACAGCACCGGATAGGCGGCTGCTCGCGCAAGCAAACAATGCCGCGCCCAACCGAAACGCCAGCGCCGCTCAACGCCGGCCGAACAGCTTTTCGATATCGGTCTTGGCCAGCCGCACCCAGGTCGGGCGGCCGTGGTTGCACTGGCCTGAATGCGGAGTAATTTCCATTTCGCGCAGCAGGGCGTTCATTTCGGCGATACTGAGGTGCCGGCCGGCGCGCACGCTGCCGTGGCACGCCATCGTCGCCGCGACGCTGTCCAGCCGTTCCTTCAAGCTCAGTGCACGGCCGAATGCAGACAAATCATCGGCCAGATCGGTGATCAGCCCCTGCACGTCGCAGGTGCCCAGCAGCGCCGGGGTTGCGCGCACCAAAATTGCCGTCGGCCCGAACGCCTCAACCCCCAGCCCCAGCTCGGCCAGTTCTTCGGCCCGGTCCGCCACCCGCCCGGCGCCCACGTCATCAAGCTCCACCACTTCGGGCACCAGCAGCGCCTGAGACGCCACCGCGCCGCCGGCCAAAGCGCGGTTCA
Source organism: Sandarakinorhabdus sp. (assembly GCF_041689835.1). Taxonomy (GTDB): domain Bacteria; phylum Pseudomonadota; class Alphaproteobacteria; order Sphingomonadales; family Sphingomonadaceae; genus Sandarakinorhabdus. The sequence continues at coordinate 5,086 of NZ_JBDNFM010000051.1, read as the reverse complement.
TGCGTTCAAGTGTCAACCGTTCATGGGCGGCGTGTTGATCGACGATGATCAGCGCGTCGTCGGTTTCAGCCACGATGTAAGTGGCCGCCACTTGGCCCCGTGCGGCACCCAAAGGGAATTGCTGCTGCGGCAACGGCGGCGCGGCCGGGGCAGACGCGGGCGCAAATTCTGGCGGCAATTGCGAAAACAGGCGCGGCGCTTCGGCCCAGCCAACGGGTCCGGCAAAACCACCCGCCGCGCCAGCCGCCGGCAGCACCCCGGTCGCCGCCGGCAGCACCCCAGCAGCCTCCGGCAGCACTGCGCCAAACGCCGCCAGCGGTTCCGCCACAAAAGCCGCCAGCGCGGCACCCGAAACCCGCGTGCTGGCGCGGTGCCCGGCTTCGTCCAGCGCGCGGCGCAGGCCCGAAACGATCAAGCCTCGCACCAGGGCGGCATCGCGAAACCGCACTTCGGTTTTGGCCGGGTGCACGTTCACATCCACAAATTCGGCGGGCACGTCCAGAAACAGCGCCACCACCGGATGCCGATCGCGCGCCAACAGATCCTGATAGGCGCCGCGCAGGGCACCAACCAGCAGGCGATCCTTCACAGGCCGCCTGTTCACAAACAGATATTGGTGATCGGACACGCCGCGATTCCACGTCGGGATGCCCGCCAGCCCCGCCAGATGCAGCCCCTCGCGCTCCAGATCGACCGCCACCGCATTGCCGGCAAAATCCGCACCGATGATCGCTGCCAGCCGCGCCAGCGTTGACGTGGGCGAGGCATCAGGCAGCGGCGGCAGGTTGAGGATGCGGCGGCCATCATGCTCCACCACGAAGCCCACCTCGGGCCGCGCCATCGCCAGCCGGCGGATATGATCCAGGCACGCACCAAGTTCAGACCGGTGCGATTTCAGGAACTTGCGCCGCGCCGGCACCGCGGCGAACAAGCCGGTCACCCGCGCCACCGTGCCCGGTGCAGCGCTGGCCGGGCCATTTTCAACCATCCGGCCATTGTCCACCACCAGCCGCCAGCCCTCCCCGTTCGCTGGCCGGCTCGTCAAGGAAAGGGTGGCGACCGAGCCGATCGACGGCAGCGCTTCGCCGCGAAATCCCATGGTGGCGATGGCCGACAGATCTTCATCGGGCAGTTTCGACGTCGCGTGGCGTTCGATGGCCAGCATCATCTGGCCGGGGTCCATTCCGATGCCGTCGTCGGCCACTTCCAGCCCGTCGATACCGCCGTTCGCCAGCCGCACAAAGATGCGGCGCGCGCCGGCATCCAGCGCGTTTTCAACCAGTTCCTTGGCGTCGCTGGCCGGCCGTTCAACCACTTCGCCGGCAGCGATGCGGTTGATCAACGTTTCGGGGAGACGGCGAATGAGCACGAACTTGTATTAGGGGCAGTTGAGCGCAGTGTCATGCTTTGCGCGTTCCACTTTGGCCTTGGCGCTTGCAGAATCGGCTGTTCAGGGCCAAACCCGGACCATTGGCCGCGCCCGCCCGCGCAACCCCTTACTCATGCCTTGGTAAAACCCCCACCATGTCGCCTTTCAGCCGGATGTTTTCCTTCCTTTCCCAGGATATGGCCATCGACCTCGGCACGGCCAACACCCTGGTATATGTCCGCGGCCGAGGCATCGTGCTCAACGAGCCAAGTGTCGTCGCCATCGAAACCATTCGCGGCAACAAGATCGTCAAGGCCGTTGGCGCCGAGGCCAAGGTGATGATGGGCCGCACACCGGGTAACGTGGAATGCATCCGCCCGCTGCGCGACGGCGTGATTGCCGACATTGATGTCGCCGAACAGATGATCAAGCACTTCATCAGGAAGGTGCAAACCAGCCGATTCGGCCGCTACCCGGAAATCGTCATCTGCGTGCCGTCGGGTTCGACCAGCGTTGAAAAGCGCGCCATTCGCGACGCCGCCAATAATGCCGGCGCCACCCAGGTGTACTTGATTGAAGAGCCGATGGCCGCCGCAATCGGCGCCGGCATGCCGGTAACCGAACCAATCGGATCGATGGTTGTCGATATCGGCGGCGGCACCACCGAAGTCGCCGTGTTGTCGTTGAAGGGCCTGGCCTACACCACCAGCGTTCGCGTTGGCGGCGACAAGATGGATGAAGCCATCATCAACTATGTCCGCCGCAACCACAACATGCTGATCGGCGAAGCCACTGCTGAACGCGTCAAGAAGGAAATCGGAACCGCCAAAAAACCGGCTGACGGCATTGGCGAGACGATTTCCATCAAGGGCCGCGACCTGATGAACGGCGTGCCCAACGAAATTTTCATCAACCAGGGTCAGATTGCCGAAGCTCTGGCCGAACCGGTGGCGACCATCGTCGAAGGCGTGCGCGCCGCGCTGGAAAATACCCAGCCCGAACTGGCCGCCGATATCGTCGATCAAGGCATTGTGCTCACTGGCGGCGGCGCGCTGCTGCGCGATCTTGATGTCGTGCTGCGCGAAGCAACCGGGCTGCCGGTGAGCGTTGCCGATGAGCCGCTCACCTGCGTTGCCATCGGCACCGGCCGCGCGCTGGAAGATCCGATGTATCGCGGTGTCTTGATCACCGCCTGAACCGCAGCACGCCCGGGGAACACCTGTCGTGGACTGGACTCCCACCCCTCGACGCCTCACCGCTATCCGGCGGGACCAGAATCTTGCGCTGGTGTCGGCTGTGGTGTCGGGCGGCGTGATTGCGGCCGGGCTGATCCTGCTGCTCGTGGCCCGCGTCAATCCCGATACGGCCAGCGGCCTGCGCACGGCGGCCACTGATGTGGTTGCACCGGCCTGGTCGGTGGTGCGCGCGCCAATCGACGGAGCCGCCAAGCTGGCCGGGGATATCGGCGATTATTTCGGCGCCGTCTCGCGGGCTGACCATCTCGAAGCCGAATTGGACAAGGCCAATGCGGCACTGCGCACCGCCCGCAACGGCCAGCGCGAACTATGGCAGTTGAAACGGCTGATGGCCGTTCGCGAACCGACACGCATCGTCGTCGCCACCACCCGCATTGCTGCCGCGACGTCGGGCAGCGTCGCCCGCACCGCCCTGCTCGCCGTGGGCAGCAACGATGGCCTGTCGCGCGACATGCCGGTGATCGGCGCCGATGGCCTGGTGGGCCGCACCCTCGAAGTGGGCCGCCGATCGGCACGGGTGCTGCTGCTCACCGATCCGCTGTCGCGCGTGCCGGTGATCGTGCAGCGCACCGGCCAGATCGGCTTGGCTATGGGGCGCAACCTGCCCACCCTGCTGCTCACCGATCGCATCGGGCCGGAATTGCAGCTTGTGGTCGGTGATCGCATCGTCACCTCGGGCGATGGCGGCGTCTATCCTCCGGGTGTGCCGGTGGGCATGGTGGTTGATCCGCAGGCCGATGGCCCGGTGATCCGCCTTGCAACCAGCCCGCTGGGCGGCGGCTTTGTCACGGTGGAGCGCGGCTGGCTGCCCATCCCCGATACCCAGCCCAAGGGCCCGCTGTTCGATGCGCCGGTGCCGGTGGAGGCCCGGACCAAGGGCGCCCCCCCACCCCGCTTGCGCAGCAACGAAGAGTTTCCGCGCCCGCGAAGCGCGCAGCCGCCGGCAAATTGATCTGGCCCGCCCGTGATCGCCGCCAATCCGCCCCCAGCGCTGCTGATGACACCGGACGAACGCCGGCGCTGGCTGCTGTCCACCTGGCGGTATGGCGTGCCGGCGCTGGCCAGTGTGCTGCTGCTGGTGCTGATGCTGGCGCCGCTGCCGCTCAGCGTGCCGGCCATGCCGCATCTGGCGCTGATGGGCGTGCTGGTGTGGGCCATGCTGCAACCGGGATTGATGCCGCCCTGGCTGGCCTTCTGCATCGGCGCGTTGGCCGATCTGCTGTTCGGGCAACCCGTTGGGGTCAATGCCACGCTGTTTGCCGTCGCAACCGGGGTGATGCGAGCGGCCGGGCGGGTGTTCGGGCGCCACGGTTCGCTGTTTGATTGGCTGATCGTGACCGGCGTGCTGCTTGGCTTTGCGCTCCTCACCGGGCCATTGATGGCGCTGGCCGGACGCCCAACGCCGGTGCTGCCGCTGCTGTGGCAATGGCTCACCAGTGTGGCAGCCTGGCCGCTGGTGGTTCGCCTGTGCGCCGCCATCCAGCGCAAGCTGGCCGCCTCCGCATTGCTGTGGCGCCATGGATGATCCTGTTCGCCGCATGGCCTTCTCGCGCCGCGCTCTGCTGCTGGGCGCGGGCATGGCCACCACGGGCGCGCTGCTCGCGGGGCGCATGGCATGGCTCGCCGTGTTCGAGGGCGAAAATTATGCACTTCGCGCGCAGGAAAATCGTGTCCAAAATCGCCTGATCCCGCCCCGGCGCGGCTGGATCGTCGATCGCAGCGGCAAGCCCATTGCCATGAACCGCCCCGATTACCGGCTGGAATTGCGCCCGGCCGAAGTGGACAATCTGGATGCGGTCCTGATCGCCATTCGCAGCGTGATCGACATCGATCTGGCACAAGACGTCCGTATTCGCGGCGACATTGCCAGCCAGCCCAGCTTCATGCCGGTGGTCGTGCGCCAAGATCTGACGTGGCGGGAATTTTCGGCCTGCAACGTGCGCCTGGCCACCCTGCCCGGTGTCACTCCGGTTCAAAGCTTTTCGCGCTTTTACCCGGAGGCCGATCGTTTTGCCCACCTCATCGGCTATGTCGGCGCGCCCACGCCCGAACAATATCGCGCCGACAAGAACCCGCTGCTGATCTACCCCGGTTTCCGCATCGGCAAGGACGGGATCGAGCGCCACCAGGACAAGCGCCTGCGCGGGGTCGCTGGCTCCAGCCGCGTCGAGATTACCGCCCGCGGCGAGCTTGTGCGCGAACTGGGCACCAATGCCGATCTCCCCGGCGACACACTCAGGCTCACCATCAACCGCGATCTGCAAAGCTATGCCGCGCGCCGGCTGGGGGATAATTCGGCCAGCGTCATCGTCATGGATGTCGTCACCGGCGACGTGCTCTGCATGGTTTCGATGCCGGCCTATGATCCCAATATCTTCTCGCGCCGGGTGCCGACAAAATTGTGGAATGCCCTGCAAAAAGACGATCACACCCCGTTGCTCAACAAAAGTGCAATGGGGCT
>NZ_JBDNFM010000050.1:0-5572 GCF_041689835.1 Sandarakinorhabdus sp. | reverse complement strand
GCATCTTCGGGTCCTACACCGAAATCGTCGATCACTGCTGTGACGCCTGGAACAAGCTGATCGATCAGCCAGACCGCATCAAATCCATCGGAATGCGCCAATGGGCACATGGGTCATGATTATCGCGACTTGGTATAAGCCCTCTGCCGCGGCCAGCTTGCCGGTGAAAACGGCAGGGAGTTGGCGAGTTGGCGAGTGAAGTGACGCATGATTTGTCTGGCCAGAGCGCGGCCGAAGCGCGGGCGCGCTGGCTGCTGATCACGCTGCTGTTTGCCGGTACCGCGTTGAATTATGTTGATCGGCAAGTGCTGGCGCTGCTCAAACCGACGCTTGAGGTTGAATTCGGCTGGACCGATCAGGAATTCGCCCATCTCGGCAGCGTTTTCCAGTTGTCGGCGGCGTTTGCGCTGCTGGCGGTGGGGTGGTTCGTCGATCGTTTCGGGGTGCGCGCCGCGTATGGCGTGGCCGTTGCGGTGTGGAGCGCGGCCGGCATGGCGCATGCGGCCGCCGCCACCGTGAGCCAGTTTGTCGTGGCACGCAGCGTGCTGGCGGTGGCCGAAAGCGTCAACACGCCGGCCGCAGTGAAGGCGGCGGCCACCTATCTGCCACTCACCCAGCGCAGCCTTGGCCTTGGCCTCGTCAACACCGCGCCCAATATCGGTGCCATCCTGACACCGCTGCTGATCCCGCCGCTGGCGCTGGCCTTTGGCTGGAAGGCGGCTTTCATCGTCACCGGCGCGCTGGGGTTTGTGTGGCTGGCGTTCTGGATCATCGGCACGCGCCGGCTGGTTCCGGCGGCGGGCGTGAAGAAGGCAGCGCTTGATGGCAATTGGTCCGAATTGCTGCGCGATCATCGCACGTGGACGATCGTGGGCGCCAAGGCGTTCACCGATTGCGTGTGGTGGTTCGTGCTGTTCTGGTCGCCCGATTTTCTGGCGAAAACTTTCGGCCTGTCGCAGGGTGAGATCGGCGTGCCCACTGCCATCATCTTCAGCTTGGCCGGCCTTGGCGCGCTGAGCTCCGGCTTCCTGTTTCCGGCACTGCTGAAACGCGGCATGACCGTCAACCGCGCCCGCAAATCGAGCATGCTGTTTTATGCCGTGCTCATCCTGCCAATGCCGCTGGCGCTGCAGGTGTCCGGGCCGATTGCGGCGGCGCTCATCATTGGCTTGGCGCTGTTTGCCCACCAAGGCTTTTCCACCAACATCTTCGGGTTGGCCGCCGATACCGTCCCCACCTCCCGCGTCGCCGGCGTGATGGCGCTGGGCGGGGTGGCCGGCAACCTCACCGGCACCGGCATCATCGAGCTGACCGGCTGGTGCCTCACCAACGGCGTCGGCTATTGGCCGATGTTCGCCATCGCGGCGGGCGCCTATCTGACGGCGCTGCTGTTCATCCAGCTGATGCAACCCGATATCCGCGCGCTGGACGAAGGCTGAATAAGGATGCCTCCGGCGGGCAGGGACGCAGTCCCTGCACCCGTTTGGTTTGAAGTGAGCGGGTTTTGGGCGCGTCCGTTTGCGTTCCCTTGCGGTCCCTCGCATCCGCGTGCCACTGTCTCGCCATGGTCATTCGCAACCCAAGATTGGCAACCGCCCTCACATGCGTTCTGTTAGCGACGAAGGCCCACGGAGCTAAGCTGCCACCTATCGCATTTCTTTCGATGGGTTTCAGAGAAGCAACGATGGCCGATTTTACGGATAGCCCGTGGGCGGCTAGGCGTCGAACAGAGGCCGGCGGCTATCTTGCAGTGACAGCCGACTTCGATGGCGATGGGAAGGCGGATGAGGCTCGTATCCTGCTGAATGACCAGCGAAGGGTGGCCTATGTCGTAGCTGTCATTCAGTCCCCAGCTAAGGTCGACACTTACGTCCTGTCTCAGATAGCATTACATGACGCGAAGGATATTGGGATCGCGCTAGCGAACCCGCTGGCGAACGATAAATCTCGTGGATTAGCCGGGGTGAATATCTTCGCACTCGACAGCGGACAGGGTGAAGCGAGCTACTTCGATGGGGAGAGCTTCAACACGCGGGTAGTTTCGCCAGCAGGCGCTTCGGAGAGCAAATAGCGGGCGTCCGCTTCCCACGCCAAAGCTGCCATCGAGCACCGCCCGAAAGCAAACGAGTGCAGGGTCTGCGACCCTGCCCGCCGGAGGCCCTCTTGCTTGCCTTCACCGTCCCGCCAGCATCTCCTCCACCCATGCTGGCACCAGCTCGCCGGCCGGGCCGTGGCGGGCTTCGTCGAACATCGGCGTGCCGGCGGACGGTTCGAGGTTGAGTTCCAGCGTGCGCGCGCCGGCTTCGCGCGCCCACTGGACGAAACCCGCCGCCGGGTAAACCGCGCCCGACGTGCCGATGGACACGAACAGATCGCAGCGGGTGATTGCGGCGGTGATTTCCTCCATGTGGTAGGGCATCTCGCCGAACCAGACGATATCGGGGCGCAATCCGCCGCTCTGCCGGCACGCGAGGCACGGCGGGTTGCCGATCAGCGGCCCGCGCCATGGCCGCGCCGCGCCGCAGCCGGTGCACAAAGCCGAATTCAGCTCGCCATGCATGTGCAGCAAGTTGTTGTGGCCGGCGCGGTCGTGCAGATCATCGACATTCTGGGTGACGAGCAGAAAGCCCCCGCTCCGTTCCGCCTCCAGCCGCGCCAGCGCAGTGTGCGCCGCATTGGGTTCCACCTGCCCCAGAAACGCACGGCGCTGATCGTAAAACTGCTGCACCATCGCCGGATTGCGGCGGAAGGCCTGCGGGGTGGCCACATCCTCCACGCGGTGGCCTTCCCACAGGCCGTCGGCGGCGCGGAAGGTGGGCACGCCGGATTCGGCCGAAATGCCGGCGCCGGTGAGGATGACGATTTTGGGTGATGCAGCCATGGCGGCAAACGTAGCCGGAGCTGGCGAAGTGCCGCAAGCTGTGGCTGCTTGGGCAGATGAAAGGGCAGCGGGCGGGCTCAGCCGTCGGAGGCGCTAGCGTGCCTGAGCGGTTGCACAGTCGCCGCCAAGCCGCCAAAGTGGCTGGTATGACGAAAAAGCCGATCAGGATTGGCGTGCTGGGGGCCGGCGGCCGCATGGGGCAGGCCATCATCACCTCGCTGGGCGATTGGCCCGGCCTGATCCTGTCGGGCGCGGTGGAACGGGCCGGCCATCCCAGTTGCGGGCGCGCGGCGGGGCCGGGGCATCCCGAAACCCTCACCATCTGCTCCAACATCGGCGCCATCGCGCACAAATGCGACGTGCTGATCGATTTTTCGGTGCCGGCTACGCTTTATGCGAGCATCGAGGCGGCGCAGGAAGGCCGCTGCGCGCTGGTGATCGGCACCACCGGGCTGGATGCCGAACACCACGCCCTGATCGACGCCGCCGCACGCGACATCGCCGTGTTGCAGGCCGCCAATACCAGCCTGGGCGTTACCTTGCTGGCGCGGCTGGTCGAACAGGCTGCCGCCGCGCTGGGGCCGGACTGGGATATCGAGATTGCCGAACTGCACCACCGGTTGAAAGTGGATGCGCCATCAGGCACGGCGCTGGCGCTGGGTGAGGCGGCCGCCAAGGGACGCGGCATCGATCTGGTCAGCCACAGTGATCGGGGCCGCGATGGCATCACCGGCGCGCGGGTGGAAGGCCATATCGGCTTTGCATCGTTGCGCGGCGGCAGTGCAGCGGGCGATCATCTGGTGCTGCTGGCCAGCGAAGGCGAGCGCATCGAATTGTGGCATCGTGCTGAAAACCGCAGCATATTTGCACGCGGCGCCTTGAAGGCGGCGCAGTGGCTGGCGGGCCGCAAGCCCGGGCGTTATGCCATGGCCGACGTGCTGGGGCTCTGATTGCGGTAGCGCGCCAAGGCTTCGCGCACCACCGCGGCCACTTCGCGCCGTTCGGGCGCCGATAGAAATTGCCCGATCCGCAGCCGCCGGCCGCGTGACGCCAGGAAAACATGGGCATCGCCCAGCGGGGTTTCCTCGATATCAACCCGCGTGAAATAGGCCTCCAGCTGCTCGCTCACCGCTTCACCCCACGGGCTGACGCGGGTGAGGGTGAGGGCGTCATGGGCCAGCACCAGCCGCTCGTGCGCGCCGCCCGATCGGTAATTGCTGCGCAGCGCCCAGGCCAGCAGCGCAACATCGGCGATCATGAACGGAATGATCGGCCACAGGCCCAGCACCAGGAAACGGATGGAGCCGATGAGGAACAACCCGCCCACCACCAGCACCAGCAGCCGCGCATGATCGCGCGGCAGAGACCGATTCGGCGTGAGAGTGAGATCCAGCGACACTTCGACTTCATATTCGCATGAGGCTTTACCTGCCAACCGCTTTGGCGGAAGGGCGACATCATGACCAAAATCTATCAACGCTTGCAGACAGCGGCCGAAATCGACGGCTATTTCCGCATCCTTGCCGCAGCCCGGCCAGAGCCGGAGACGGAGCTGGCCTATGGCAATGGTTATCAGCTGCTGGTTGCCGTCGTGTTGTCGGCGCAGGCCACCGATGTCGGGGTGAACAAGGCCACCAAGCGCCTGTTCGAAGCAGTGCAGACGCCGCAGCAGATGCTCGATCTGGGCGAAGAAGGCCTCAAGCAGCACATCCGCACCATCGGCCTGTTCAATGCCAAGTCGAAAAACGTGATCGCCCTTTCGCGCCGGCTGGTGAATGATTTTGGCGGCGAGGTGCCGGCTGGCCGCGACGTGCTGGAAACCCTGCCGGGCGTGGGCCGCAAGACCGCCAACGTGGTGGTCAACGTGCTGTTCGGCGAGGAAACCTGCGCGGTGGACACCCACGTGTTCCGCCTTGCCAACCGCACCGGCCTGGCGCCGGGCAAGACGGTGCTGGCGGTGGAAAACGGCATCATGAAACGGGTGAAGCCGCCGTGGCGCCGCAATGCCCACCATTGGCTGATCCTGCACGGCCGTTATGTGTGCACCGCGCGCAGCCCCAAGTGCCTCGATTGCCAGGTGGCACATCTGTGCCAGTTCAAGGCCAAGCAGGTTTTGGCCTGAAGTTCAGCAGCGGTTCAGCACGCCGGCGCGACCCTGCGTATGGTGGAGGACGAATGATGCGCGCATTCTTGCTGACGGTAATGCTGCTGGCGGCACCCGCGATTGCCCAGCCTGCCGCCGTTCCAGCAGCGGCGCCCGAAACGCGCAGTTGCCTGCCCATGCCACAGATCCGCGGCAGCGATGTGGTGGACGGGCAAACCATCGATTTCCGCCTGCGCGACGGCAGCGTGTGGCGCAACCGCCTGCCGCGCAGCTGCCCCGGCCTCGGCTTCGATCGCGCCTTCAGCTACACCACCAGCATCCCGCAATTGTGCAATGTTGATATCATCCGCGTCATCGTGCTGGGCAACCCCGGCCTGACCGGCTCCACCTGCGGCCTCGGCCAGTTCGAACGCCAGCCGCCCAAACCGGTCAAGAACCGCTGAACACACAAATCCGTCTGGCGCGCACCCGCAACCACTGCTAACAGCGCCTTCGCACAGGCACCCGTAGCTCAGCTGGATAGAGCGCTGCCCTCCGAAGGCAGAGGCCACTGGTTCGAATCCAGTCGGGTGCACCACTTTTCATTG
>NZ_JBDNFM010000049.1:0-4881 GCF_041689835.1 Sandarakinorhabdus sp. | reverse complement strand
CCGCGTGGTGATCTGGGCATCGGATACCTGAAACGTCATGCCGATGGTGAAGGCGAAATAGGCGAAATCCCAATAATCGGGCGTGGCATTCTCACCGGGAAAATTGATGCCGCCGCCCTCGGGGCTATACCATATATGGGCATAATGCAGCGCCGCCAGCGTGTTGGTGAACAGCCACGCCAGCGCCAGCGTAGCACCGCCCAGCGCCACACCGGCCCCGTGGTGGTCGCCGCCCGCACCCGAAAGCTCCACCCACACTGATGTGAACACCACCGCGATGACAACAAGGGCGAAAATGCTCAGCCAGGCATGATCGGGCTCGTTTTGCGCGACCCGCAGGCGCATCTGCGAATCGTCGGTGGCGTTGAACATCGCGGCGGTCAGCAGCATGAACACCAGCGCGCCGGAATCAAACCCGATCAGCAGCGATCGCGCCGGGTGCAGCACCATTGCCGACCCGCCAGCAACCAGCATCATCACTGCGGCGAACGCGGCAAAGTTCAGGTGCCGGCGCAGGAAGCCGATCATGACATTGGCCGCGAATGCCCGCCTCGCAACACTGCGGCGCCGATCAACGCGGAGGCCAGGCTGCCGGCGATGATGCCCAGCTTGGCCGCAGCCTCCCGATCACTGCCGGTGCCAAAAGCCAGCGCTGCGATGAACAGGCTCATGGTGAAACCGATGCCGCACAGCAATGCCATGCCCCAGATCTGGCGGGCATTGGCATGCGCCGGCATATCGACGACCTTGAATTTCACCAAAGCCATGATCGCGCCGAAAATGCCCAGTTGCTTGCCAATCAGCAGCCCCAGCGCAATGCCCAGCACCAGCGGATCGCGCGCAGCACCAAGCGTCAGGTCGCGCACATCGACGCCGGCGTTGGCAAAGCCGAAGATCGGCACGATGGCAAAGCCGACAACTGGCGCCAGCGCATGTTCGACGCGCAGAAGCGGGCTTTTGCGGTCTTCACGCGTGCCCGGCGTGGTGCGGATCGGCAGCGCCAGCGCAGTGATCACCCCGGCCAGCGTGGCATGCACACCGCTGGCATGCACCGCCACCCACAGTGCCGCCCCCGCCAGCAGATAGGGCCAGATTGCCGTCACCCGCCGCCAATTCAGCAGCGCCAGCGCCCCGCAAAGCCCGGTCGCCGCCGCCAGCGCCGCCAGATCAACCCCTTCGGTATACACCGCCGCGATCACCAGAATGGCGCCCAAATCGTCGATCACGGCAATAGCGGTGAGCAGCAGTTTCAGGCTGGCCGGCACCCGGTTGCCCAGCAGCGCCATCACGCCCAGGGCAAAGGCGATATCGGTTGCCGTGGGCACGGCCCAGCCGACGCGATTGGCCGGAAAATCGAAATTGAAGCCAAGATAGACCAGTGCCGGTAGCGCCATGCCGGCCGCAGCGGCCACACCGGGAAGGATGCGGCGCGGCCAGGTTGCCATTTCGCCATCGACAAATTCGCGTTTTATCTCGCAGCCGACAAGCAGGAAAAACACCGCCATCAGGCCGTCGTTGATCTAGTGCAGCAGGCTCATCGGCCCCAGTTGCAGGTGCAGCAGGGCAAAATATCGCGCAGAAAATGCCGAATTGGCGGCGAGCATGGCGGCGGCCGCAGCAAACATCAGCACCTGGCCGCCGCCCGCCTGGCTGGCCAGCAGTTTGCGGATTACCGTGAAGGGCAAGCGGGGCAGGGGGCTTCGCATGGCCTTGATCTACCAACCACGGCCATGGCGGGGAAGCAAAACCGGTTAGCGCGTGTAGTTGGCTTCCACCCAGTCACGGTAGCTGCCATCCATTACCGCCCGCCACCAGCTTTCGTTGGCCAGATACCAGTGCAGCGTTTCGGCAAAACCCTGATCGAAACTGCGGGTTGGGGCATAGCCCAGTTCGGCGCGCGCCTTGGTTTCATCGATGGCATAGCGCCGATCATGGCCAGGCCTGTCGGTGACGAACGTCTTGAGGCTGGCGGTGGGTTGCCCCTGCGCAGCCGGCGAATTCGGGAAGCGCGCAGCCAGGCCTGCATCGGCGGCAAAGGCCGCATCAACGGCGGCGCACAGGGTTTCGATCACGGTCAGATTGGGCAACTCGGCGCCGCCGCCGATATTGTAGGTCTCGCCCACGCGGCCCTTGATCAGGCAGGCCTCGATGCCGCGGCAATGATCTTCCACGTGCAACCAGTCGCGGATCTGCATGCCGTCGCCATAAATGGGCAGCGGCCGGCCGTGCAGGGCGTTGATCAAAAACAGCGGGATCAGTTTTTCCGGAAACTGGAACGGGCCATAGTTGTTTGAACAATTGCTGGTGGTGACGTTCAGGCCATACGTGTGGTGCCAGGCCCGCACGAGGTGATCGCTGGCGGCCTTGCTCGCCGAATAGGGGCTGTTCGGGGCATAGGCCGTGGTTTCGCTGAACGCCGGATCGTTCGCGCCAAGGGTGCCGTACACCTCGTCGGTGGACACATGATGAAACCGGTGCGGCAGGCCCGATCCGGCCAGCCACACGGAGCGGGCGGCGGTGAGCAGCGACAGCGTGCCGATCACATTGGTATCGACAAAGGCCGCCGGCGCGTGGATCGAACGATCGACATGGCTTTCTGCGGCGAAGTGCACGGTGGTGCCGATGGCGTGATCGGTCAGCAGCGTTTCCACCAGCGCGGTGTCGCGGATGTCGCCGTGGATGAACTCCACACCGCTCAGCCCATCCAGGTTGGCGCGGTTACCGGCATAGGTAAGAGCATCGAGCACCACGATGCCATCGTCCGGGTGATGCGCGCGCCAATAATGCACGAAATTGGCGCCGATGAAGCCGGCACCGCCCGTCACGAGCAGATTGGTCATGCAGATATGTCTTTCAGGCAGTCGACCAGTTCATGCCGCCAGTGGCGCGCCGGGCCGGTGATGGCCCAGCTTGATGATTTATCGAGCACGCCATAGGCCGGGCGGCGGGCGGGTGTGGGATAATCTTCGGTGCGGATCGGCAGCACCCGTGTGGGGCGGGCGAGCATACCCAACGCCGTCGCCTCGTCGTGGATGGCGATGGCGAAATCATACCAGCTTGCCGCCCCCGCATCGGTCCAGTGGAAGGTGCCGCTGTGGCCGTGCAGCGCCCAGATGGCGCGGGCCAGGCTGGCGGCGTGGGTGGGGGTGCCCAACTGATCTGCAACAACACGCACTTCGTCCCGCTCCGCCATCAGGCGCAGCATCGTCTTGACGAAATTGTTACCGACCGCCGCATACACCCAGGCGGTGCGGATGATCAGCGGCGACGGGTGATGGGCGGTGGCAGCCTGTTCGCCGGCCAACTTGGTGCGGCCATAGGCGCTGGCTGGGGCAGGCGGCGTTTCGGGGCGATAGGGCTGGCAGGCTTGGCCGTCGAACACGTAATCGGTGGAAATTTGCACGAAACGCGCATCGGCGGCGGCGGCGGCGGCCGCGAGATGACCAACCGCGGTGGCATTGACCAGCAGTGCTGCCGCTTCGTCGGCTTCGGCCTTGTCGACGGCGGTCCAGGCGGCGGCGTTGATGACCAGATTCGGTCTGGCTGCCGCCACGACCTCGCGCACTTGCGCTGCGTTGCCGATGTCGAAATCCGCTTCGGCCGGCGCGATCAGCGTGACGCCTGCGGGTGCTGTGGCGGCAAGCGCCCGGCCCAATTGCCCGCCGCTGCCGGCAACAAGTACCCTCACGCGAAAATCTCGGCGTGGGCAAGGCGCGGCGCGGCGGCGTCCTTGCCGGAAAGCTGCGGCGCCATACCGGTATCCGGCCACGCGATGCCGATCGTGGGATCATCCCAACCGATGCCGCGATCGCTGGCCGGGTGATAGAGCGTCGTGCATTTATACAGGAAATCCGCTGTTTCGCTCAGCACCAGAAAGCCGTGGGCAAAGCCGGGCGGAATCCACAGCATGCGGTGATTATCAGCGCTCAGTTCCGCGCCAACCCACTGGCCGAAGTACGGCGAAGAACGACGGATATCCACCGCCACGTCGAACACCGCGCCCTGTGTCACGCGCACCAGTTTGCCCTGCGGATTTTCCAGCTGGTAATGCAGGCCCCGCAGCACGCCGCGCGCCGAACGGCTGTGATTGTCCTGCACGAAATCCATCGTTAGCCCAGCCGCCGCAAACGCATGGTGGTTCCAGCTTTCGAGGAAAAATCCGCGCGCGTCGCCGAACACCTTGGGTTCGATGATCAGCACGCCGGGTAGCGCGGTTTCGAGGATGTTCACCGGCCGTCCTTCAGCTGGCCAAGCAGATATTCGCCATAGCCGGACTTGCGCAGCGGTGCCGCGATGGCTTCCATCTGGGCATCGTCGATCCAGCCCATCCGCCAGGCGATTTCTTCCGGGCAGCAGATCTTCAGGCCCTGCCGTTCCTCCACGATGCGCACATAGTTGGCGGCATCGAGCAATGAGGCGTGTGTGCCGGTGTCGAGCCAGGCAAAGCCGCGGCCCATCAGCTCGACATTGAGTTTGCCGGCCTCCAGATAAAGCCGGTTGAGATCGGTGATTTCGAGTTCGCCGCGCGGGCCGGGCTTGAGGTCGCGCGCCATTGCGACTGCGTCGCCGTCATAGAAATACAGCCCGGTGACGGCGTAATGGCTTTTGGGTTGGGCGGGCTTTTCCTCGATGGTCTCGGCCCGGCCCTGCGTGTCGAACGACACAACGCCGTACGCGGCAGGATCCTTGACATAATAGCCGAACACGGTGGCGCCATCGGTACGGCTGTCGGCGCTGGCCAGCAGTTCGGGCAGGCCGTGCCCGTGGTAGATGTTGTCGCCCAAAATCAGCACGCTGGGTTTGTCGCCGACGAAATCAGCCCCGATATGATAGGCTTGCGCCAGCCCTTCCGGGCGCGGCTGCTGTGCGTAATGGATGCTG
>NZ_JBDNFM010000048.1:0-9043 GCF_041689835.1 Sandarakinorhabdus sp. | reverse complement strand
GCGCGATCAATTGGTCCAGCCGTTCGATCATGGCGGACAGTTTCGTGTTGGTTTCCGTACCGCCCGATACTTGCGCAAACGTCGCCATCTGCTGGACATATTGAAAATTATCGACCGGTTTGGTCGGGTCCTGATTTTGCAGTTGCGCGGTGAGCAGGCGCAAGAAATCGCCCTGATCTAGGGTGGATCTGGGGGGTTTTGCGGCCGGCGGCTGCGCGGCGGGAAGGGAGGCGGAAGAGCTGTTGATGCTGGTCATTTGCCGATCCTCAACGTTTCGAGCATCAGGCCGCGGGCCGTGCTCATCACTTCGACATTGTTTGCATAGGCGCGGGCGGTTTCGACCATTTCGACCATCTCCTGATTGGGATCGACAGCGGCGGCCCAGACGTGCCCGTTGGCGTCTGCCAGTGGGTGATCCGGGTCGAGCCGTTTTTCGGGAGTGCCGGTTCGGGCCATGCGCGCCACGTCCACGGTTGCCGCCAGGCCATCATAAGCGGTGCTGAACACCGGTTTCAGCGCGCGGTAGGCGCCTTGCTCGCTGCCGGCGATGGTGCCGGCGTTGGCGAGATTGGACGCGATGGCGTTCATCCGCACCAGTTGGGCGGCCATTGCGCGCCCGGAAATGTCGAAGGTGGAAAGGCGCGAAGGGAGAATGGGTTTCATCATTCCCCTCCCCTCAGCGCGCTCATGATCGTCTGAATGCGGCTGGTGAGAAATCCCAGCGAGGCGCGATATTTGACGGCGTTTTCGGCAAAGGCAGCCTGTTCGGTGGCCATTTCCACCGTGTTACCATCCATGTTGGGCATCAGCGCCGACCGGTATTGCAGGCCGCCCGCCACTTGATCGGCGAGTTGTGCACCAAAGCCGCCCGTTCGCGCTGCCTGCAGCCGAGCCAGCAGGCCATCGGCATCCAGATCACGAGCCTTGAAGCCGGGGGTGGAGGCGTTGGCGATATTGCCGGCAATCACATCGAGCCGCTGCGCCCTCAATTTGAGGGCTTCGGCAGAGAGGCCAAGGGCGGTGTCGAGCATCGTCATGCCCAGTCCCAAGCAACAAGTGTGCCAAGGCGGGGCGGAAGACGGAAAGGCGGTTCCACGCGGGGGTGGGGCAGCGCGTTCCTTCTGGCGGGCCGCCATGGGGCGACCCGGGGCGGCAAGGGCTTGCCGGGGGAGCGGCAAGGGCTTGCCGGCCCCGGGCCGGCGAAATGCGCGACCGCAGAGGGGGGTCGGCGGTTGGCGCGTTTCTTGCTGGTCCTGCTTGGCGCCGTTCGGGGGACTGATCGGCGCCGCAGCCAGCAAAAGGGATTACGGCGCCATGCGTGCAAGCTTTAAGTCGCCGGTTTTTCGCCATTTAGCCCTGGCCATCGCTGGCCTAGGTGCGTTGATCGCGGCGCGGCCGGCACCGGGTCAGAGCGCCGGTCAGCCGGCGCTGCATGATGTTTCCGTGCTGAAGGCGCAGGTGCAGGGCTTTGCCGGCGGCGCCAATGCCCGGGTTGATCCGCGCCTGGTGGTGCCGCGCTGCCTTTCCCCGGCGCTGAGCTGGGCCCGCGCCGATGTGGTGCGCGCCGACTGCGCCAGCCCGGCGTGGACCCTTTATGTACCGATCGATCAGCCTTATCCGGCGGCCGGGCAGCCCGCATCGTTCCAGCCCCGTGCCAGGCCCGCCATCCGCCGCGGTGAGCGCGTGCTGGTCGAAGCTGGTGGCGCCGGGTGGGCGGTGAGCATCGATGCCGAAGCCGAACGCGATGCCGAAGGGGGTCGTGTTGCCCTGAAAGGCCCCGCCGGCCGCCGCTTCACCGGTCGCATTGAGGCGGGCGGCAAGGTTGTGCTTTCGCGCTGATTAAAATTCCATGATGAAGAACCGTTTAGTGTGTTGGCCCCTTTGAAGCGGGCGGAAAGGACTATGTTATGATCGATGGCATTTCAGGCGGCGGCGGCCCCATGCGCAATGGCGCTGGGGGACCAATCGGCCAGCGCAGCGCGCCGGCGGAAGCCACTGCGCCGGACCCGGCACGCAGCCTGCGCCGCGCCGGCCCGGCCAATGAAGTTCTCACCACCCCCGCCGGGCGGTCTGCGCTGGTGGCTGATATGGCCCAGGCCCCGCCGGTCAACGCCGCGCGCGTTGCCGAATTGAAGGCGCAGATTGCCGCCGGCCAGTACCCGGTTGATCCGCTGCGCGTTGCTGATGCCATGCTGACGCTGGATCGCGGCCGGCCATGAGCGAGGCAGGCGATCAGGCCGGCGATTTGGCACAAACCCTGGTCGCCGCGATCCGCAGCGAACTGGCGGCGCTCGATGCCGAGGATGCCGATGCGATACTGGCCGCCAGCGACGCCAAGGCGCTGGCACTGGCCGATCTGTCGGCCGTGATTGCCGGCGGCGCCGCGCCGCCGCGCCAGATGCTTGAGGAAGCACGCGATCTCAATACCCAGGCCATCCTCAAAAGCCGCGCCAAGCTGATCAGCGTCGAAAAGCGCCTGGTCGCGCTGCGCCTCGGCCCGGCCATTCCGCGGCCCGAACCCGTCACCTACGGCCGCAACGGGCGCTGGGCCTGATCTGTGATGACGGGGGCAAACATCCATAATGGAGCAGACGGGCAGGGCGGCCCATCTGTGCTGGCACGCCCCTTGCTTTGGGTGTGGGCATGACCCCAATCCTCAACAGCGCCGTCGCCTTGAATCGTCTCGCCCGCCCGGCATCGGTTGTTGCCGCCATCAGCAGCGCGGCGCGGCGCACTGGCGTGGATTTTTCCTACTTGATGGCAAATGCGCGTGCCGAATCCGGGCTTGATCCCAATGCCCGCGCCCGCACCTCGTCGGCCAGCGGGCTGTTTCAGTTCACCGATGCCACCTGGCTCGCCACTGTTGCTCGCCACGGCGAAAAGCATGGGCTGGGCTGGGCAGCAGATGCGCTGAAGAGCGGTGCGCCCGGTGCGGTCAAACAGACCATCCTGTCCCTGCGCCACAACGCCGAAACCGCTGCCACCATGGCTGCCGAATTCACCCGCGACAACGCCGCCCGGCTGGAAGGCGCGCTCGGCCGCGCCGCTGGTTCAGCTGATCTGTATCTCGCCGCCTTCTTCGGAGCCGGCGGTGCCATCCGTTTCCTGAAAACCATGGCATCAGCCCCTGGCATGACGGCGGCAAGCTTGTTGCCAGCCGCAGCTGCGGCCAACCATTCCACCTTCTACCACAAGGACGGCAGCCGCGCAGCTTGTCCCAAGTGCATGATCTCGTCGCCAGCCGCATCAACCGGCACATGGGCGGCGGCCATGCGGCGCCGGCGATTACCGGCAACAGCTTGCCGCCGGCCATTGCCGCTATCGGCAACATGCTGCCGTTGCTGAATCTGGCACCGGATCCCGCGTTGATCGCTGCACGCGCCCGCATGGCGTATCTCGTGCTGGCGGCGATGCAATGAGGCGGGGTCGATGAGCGCACTGGCCCTCGCCCTTGATCCGCGCCAGTGGAGCGCCCGCACCACGCTGATGCCGGCTGCCGTGTTGTTGCTGGTCGCGTTGATGGTGGTGCCGCTGCCGGCAGTGCTGCTCGATCTGTTCTTCATCACCAACATCGCCGTCGCGCTGATCGTGCTGATGGTGGCCATCAACATCCGCCAGCCGCTGGATTTCTCGGCGTTCCCCACTGTGCTGCTGTACGCAACGCTGCTGCGCCTCGCGCTCAACGTCGCGTCCACCCGCGTTGTGCTGGTGCATGGCCACGAAGGCACGGCGGCAGCCGGGCACGTGATTGAATCGTTCGGAACCTTCCTGGTGGGCGGCGATTACGTTGTTGGGCTGTTCGTTTTTTCGGTGCTGATGATCATCAATCTGGTGGTGATCACCAAGGGCGCCGGGCGTGTTTCCGAAGTCGCGGCGCGTTTCACGCTCGATGCGCTGCCCGGCAAGCAGATGGCCATCGATGCCGACTTGAATGCTGGCCAGATCACCGCCGATGAAGCCCGCGCCCGCCGGCTGGAAGTGACCACCGAAGCCGATTTCCACGGCGCCATGGATGGTTTGTCCAAATTCGTGAAGGGTGATGCGGTTGCTGGCTTGCTGATCCTGGCGATCAACATCATCGGCGGCCTCATCCTCGGCACCGTGTCCCACGATCTCTCACTCGCTGATGCGGCGCGCACCTATCTGCTGCTGGCGGTGGGCGATGGCCTGGTGGCGCAGGTACCGGCGCTGCTGCTGTCGATTGCTGCCGCCATGGTCGTCACGCGGGTGGGCAAGGATACTGATCTGGCGGGCCAGGTTGGCCTGCAATTGGGGCAAACAGCGCCGTGGCTGCCGGTTGGCATCATCCTCGCGTTGCTTGGCCTGCTCCCTGGGATGCCGCTGCTGATCATCGCGCCGGCGGCGGGTTTTGCGTTCTGGCTCGCCCTCAAGAAGCGCCCGGCCAGCGAAACCCCCGCCGAAGCTGCCGCTGCTGCCGAGGCCGCTGCCTCCGGTGACGACGCCCGCATCGAGTGGGCCGACGTGGCCGACAGCGCGGCGGCCAGCATCGATATCGGCTTTGGCCTGGTGCCGTTGGTGGAAGATGCGCGCGGCGCGCCGATGATGGCGCGCATCACTGCCGTGCGCCGGCAATTGTCGAAAAACCTGGGGTTTGTGCTGCCGCAGGTGCGGGTGCGCGACGATCTGGCGCTGCCGCCGTTCCGCTATCGCATCACCCTGGCCGGCGTTGTCGTGGGCGAGGATGATGCCTATCCCGATGATGTGCTGGCGATCGAGGCCGGCCCCATCTCCACGCCCATTCCCGGCCGCGAAGCCGCAGATCCCGCCTTTGGCATCCCGGCACGCTGGATCGATCCGGCAGAAGCCGATCTGGCTGAAGCCGCCGGTTATACCGTGGTTGATCCGGCCGCCGTGGTTGGCACACACCTCAACCAGTTACTGATAGCTCACGCCCACCGCCTGCTCGGCCAGGACGACGTGCAGGCGCTGCTCGACACGCTGGCCGAAACCGCCCCGGCGCTGGCCGGCGCGCTCACACCAAAATTGCTCAGCGTCGCCGTGGTGACGCAAGTGTTGCAGCGCCTGCTGGAGGAGGGGATTGCCATCCGCGATCTGCGCTCCATCGCCAGCGCGCTGGTCGCTGCCGCGCCCAAATCGCAGGAACCGGCGGAACTTGCCGAACTGATCCGCCCGCAGCTGGGTGCTGCGCTGGTGCAGGAACTTGCCGGCGTGAAGGCGGCGCTGGCGGCCGTGGCGCTCGATCCAGGCCTTGAAATGCTGCTGGTGCAGGCGGTGCGCGCCAATCCGGGCGCCGCGCACCCGTTCGATCCGGCACTTGTTACCCGTGTGGCCGAAGCCGTGGCCTCAGCGACGCGTGCACCGATGGCCGAAGGGCGGCGCTTTGCCATCGTTACCGTGCCGCAGGTGCGCCGGCCCTTGTGGCAATTGCTGCGCGCCCGGCTGCCGGGTGTCCCGGTGCTGGCCTTTGCCGATATTCCCGATGACCGCGACGTGGAGGTGCTCGCCGTCATCGGCGCTGCGCAATCGCCACGCGCCCCTGATGGAGACGCCTGATGGACGCCCGCCTTGGCCTTGATCCCGCCCTTTATGCCCCGGCCCGGCTGGCGCAGGTCGATCCCGAACGGCTGATCTCCAGCCACTTGCAACTGGTGCGCCGCATCGCCTGGCATGTGCACGCCCGTGTGTCGTCGGCAATCGATGTGGAAGATCTGGTGCAGATCGGCATGGTCGCCCTGATCGAGGCGGCGCGCAGTTTTGAAGATCGCGGCCATGCGGCCTTCGCCACCTATGCCAGCGTGCGGGTGCGCGGGTCGATGATTGATCAGCTTAGAAAAGGTGCCACGCTCGTCCGCTCGGCGATGCGCCGCAAGCGCGAATGGGGGCAGGTGCGCAGCCGGCTGGAAGGCCAGTTGGGCCGCACCGCCACCGACGAGGAAATGGCCACCGCGCTCGAGCTGCCGGTGGCGGAGTATCGCACCGCCAATGCGCAAACCCATGCCGCCCAATCGGAAAGCCTCGATGATGTGTATTCCGATCACAGTGAGTGGTTTGCCAGCAACGATCCCGATGCGCATGATTGCCTCGAACAAAATCGCCGCCGCACCGCCATTGCGGCTGCCGTTTCCACCCTGCCGGAACGCGAAGCCCAGGTGCTGCAACTTTATTTCGTCGAAGAGCTCAATCTGGAGGAAATTGGCCAGGTGCTGGGCGTTGGTGCGGCACGGATATGCCAGATCAAGAAGGCCGCGCTGATCAAATTGCGCGGGCAACTCACCGGATGGGCTGACGAATAGACATGTTGCGTGCCGGCAGCCGCGCTGGCAGTTTGCGCGCCATGGACATGACACGCCTTCGCTCCCTGCTGTATTTGCCGGCAAACCGTGCCAGCGCCGTCGCCAAGGCGCGCACGTTGGCCAGCGACGCTGTCATCCTCGATCTGGAAGACGCGGTGCAGCCCGATGCCAAGGCGCAGGCCCGCGCTGCTGCGGTTGCGGCCGCTCTGGCAGGCGGCTGGGGCAGTCGCCTGTTGTTCTGCCGCGTGAATGCCATCGGAACTCCTTGGCACGCCGACGATATGGCGGCGGCTCACGTGGATGGCTTTGCCGGCGTCGTCGTGCCCAAGATCGATACCGCTGCGCAGGCCGCGCAGGTGGTCGCCCATGGCGGCGGCCGCCCGGTATTGGCGATGATCGAAACCCCGGCCGGGGTGCTGAATGCGCCGGCTATTGCCGCCACACCGGGCGTGGCCGCGCTGATTGCCGGCATGGCCGATCTGGCCAACTTGCTGAACTGCGGCAGCGATGCAGGCCGCACGCCCCTGTTGTACAGCCTGTCCGCCATCGTGATTGCCGCCCGCGCCGCCGGAATCGCCTGTTTTGACGGTGTGTGTACCGAATTTCGGAGCGAGGATGCCTTCAGGGTTGAGGCCGGGCAGGGCAAGCTGCTCGGCTTCGACGGCAAGACGCTGGTCCACCCCAGCCAGGTCGATCCCTGCAACGCCGTCTTCTCGCCTTCCCCCGAGGAAATCGCTTACGCGCGGGCGCTGATCGCGTCTTATGAGGCCGCTTTGTCAGAAGGCCGCGGCGTCGCCACGCTTGACGGCCAGATGGTGGAAATCCTCCACGTGGAACAGGCGCGGCGGCTGCTGGCCCGCGCTTAAGCCGGCTCCGCCTTCGTCCCGCATTCGTGGCAGAAGGGCGAGAAAGTGCCCTTGCGTGCACTGCAACTGTGGCAGCATTCATACAGGCCGATGCCGCAATGCGGTCGGAAGTCGGACGGCGTTGTTCAAGGCCGCGATGCTGGCGTGCCGCTGCCAACCTGCCAAACTGCAGCCTGTCAAATCGCAGCCAGAATGGCCATGCGGCAAAGAAGGGCTTGGCAAAGCCCGCGCGATTGCCTACCCGGCAGCCCGCAGCCAATTGGCCGGCTGTTGGGGCGTCGCCAAGCGGTAAGGCACCGGTTTTTGGTACCGGCATTCCCAGGTTCGAATCCTGGCGCCCCAGCCAGCCAGTAATCGGCATCATGACGTCAGCACCCGACCCTTGCGTGTCTCCGGCGTGCGGCATGGGCTTTGGCGGCCCGGGCGGATGCGCAGGCGGCGGCGACAACCCTGCGAATGTGGCAGCTGCCACGTGGCTTGTGAGGTGCCGGGGGCAGTGCCATGGTGGCGCCGCTGGGATTTGGCGCGGGAGCGGGTGATGGGCAAGCTTGCGGGCATCAAGGTTGTTGATCTGAGCCAGTTCCTGCCCGGCCCGATGCTCACCGTGATGATGGCCGATCAGGGCGCCGAGGTGATCAAGATCGAGCCGGCGGCTGGCGATCCGGCCCGCACGCAAGGCCCGTTCGAAAATGGCTACAGCATCTGGTTCGCCAATCTCAATCGCGGCAAGGCCAGCGTGGTGCTCGATCTCAAAAGCGCCGACGGCAAGGCAGCGCTGACCGATTTGATCCGCACTGCCGATGTGTTTGTCGAAGGCTTTCGCCCCGGCGTGATGGCCCGCTTGGGCTTTGGCTGGGACGCGGTGCGCAGCCTGAATCCGCGCATCGTCTATTGCTCCATTTCGGCTTTTGGCCAGCAGGGCGCGTTGGCCCAGCATCCGGCGCACGACATGGCGGTGCAGGCGCTGGCCGGGTTCCTGAGCGTGAATGACGGCGCCGATGGGTGCCCAGTGGTGCCTGGCGTCGCGGCAGCCGACGTGGCGGCGGGATTGACCGGGCTGGCCGCCGTGCTGATGGCGCTGATCGGGCGGGAGCGGACGGGGCAGGGCGATTATATCGATATCGCCATGTTCGACAGCCTGTTGCCGTGGGGCGCGCATATCGCCGGCAGCGCACTGGCGGGCGGCCCGGCCCCAAGCTCCAGCAGCCAGAGGTCCCTGGGCGGAGCGGCGTTTTACAATGTGTATGCGTGTGCCGATGGCCGCCACATCGTGCTGGGCGGGCGCGAAATCAAGTTCGCCCGCTCCCTCCTCAATGCGCTGAACCGGCCCGATTTGATCCCGTTTGCGGAGGCGGAAGCAGGCGCCGGCCAGGCACCATTGGTCGCCTTCCTGCGCGAGACTTTTTGCACTCGCAACCGTGATGAATGGGACAGGTTCATGGCCGATCTTGATGTCGCATATGCCCCCGTGCTGGATTTCGCCGAGGCGCTGGCCAGCCCGCACGTTGCCGACCGCGGCTTGATCGAGGGGCACCATATTGCGCCGGCGATCCGGTTTGCGGGTGATACATGGACACCTGGCCCGGCGCCGGAATTGGGAGGGGACCGATGAGCCTGCGACTGGAACATGATGGCCCGATCGCGCGCCTGCTGATCGACCGCGC
Organism: Sandarakinorhabdus sp.; assembly: GCF_041689835.1. Classification (GTDB taxonomy): domain Bacteria; phylum Pseudomonadota; class Alphaproteobacteria; order Sphingomonadales; family Sphingomonadaceae; genus Sandarakinorhabdus. The sequence continues at coordinate 238 of NZ_JBDNFM010000048.1, read as the reverse complement.
CGACAAGCGCAACGCCTTCACGCTGGCGATGTGGCAGGCGGTGCCGCGCTTGCTGGCACAGGCGGCGGCCTTGCCCGATCTGCGGCTGTTGTTGGTGCAATCGTCACATCCGGGCGGGGCGTTTTGTGCGGGGGCTGATATCGCCGAACTGCTTGCAAACAAGCATGATTCCGAGTGGCTGGCCGCCAATCAGGCCGCGATCAACAAGGCACAGCCTGATCTTGCACGGTTCCCGCTG
>NZ_JBDNFM010000047.1:0-6272 GCF_041689835.1 Sandarakinorhabdus sp. | reverse complement strand
GCAGCCCGTTCGAAGTGGGCAAGGATGATCGCCGGCTGGGCTTGGCGGTCACCCGCGTCGTCGAAACCGGGTTGCCGCTGATTTATCTCAACCGCGTAGGCGGGCAGGATGAACTGGTGTTCGACGGCGCGTCGTTCGTGCTGAATGCGAACCGCACGCTGGCCCACCAATTGCCGGATTGGGACGAAACCATCCGGCTGACGGAATGGACGCGCGGGCCGAGCGGCTGGACCTGTGCGCCCGGCGCCATCACGCGCCAGGATGACGACCCAGCCGATGTCTATCACGCCATGCTGGTCGGCCTGCGCGATTATGTGAACCGCAACCGCTTCCCCGGCGTCGTGCTCGGCCTGTCGGGCGGGATTGATTCGGCGCTGTCGGCGGCTGTCGCGGTAGATGCGCTGGGCGCAGACCGCGTGTGGTGCGTGATGATGCCCAGCCCGTTCACCAGCCAGGACAGTCTGGATGATGCGGCGCAGTGCGCGGCGATGCTGGGTTGCCGGCTTGATACGGTGCGCATCGAGCCGGCGATGACCGCGTTTGATGCCATGCTCGGCCCGCTGTTCGACGGCCGCGCCCGCGACATTGCCGAGGAAAACATCCAGTCCCGCATTCGCGGCCTCACGCTGATGGGCCTGTCCAACAAATTTGGGCCCATGTTGCTCACCACCGGCAACAAGAGCGAGATGAGCGTGGGCTATGCCACCATCTATGGCGACATGGCCGGCGGCTATTCGGTGCTGAAGGACCTGTACAAAACCACGGTGTTCCGCGTTTGCGAATGGCGCAACGCCAACCGCCCGCGCCTTGGCCTCGGCCCCGATGGCCCGGTGATGCCTGTGCGGGTGATCACCAAGCCGCCCACCGCCGAACTGCGCGACAACCAGACCGATCAGGACAGTTTGCCGCCTTACGACCTGCTCGATCGCATCCTGTTTGGCCTCGTCGAGCAGGAACGTTCGGCCAGCGACCTGATCGCCGAAGGGCTGGACGCCGCCACCGTCGCCCGCATCGAACGGCTGCTGTACATCGCCGAATACAAGCGCCGGCAGGCACCGCCTGGCGTGAAGATCGGCCGCCGTAATTTCGGCCGCGACCGGCGCTATCCGATCAGCAATGCATTTCGCACGGCTTAGCCTGTTGGCGCTGCACGCCGGCGGGGCCGGGGCGGCGGGTGGAGATCGACTTTGGCGCGGCGCGGCCGGTGCGCATCCTCAATCTGGCGAGGCCACTGGCGATCGCCGGCATCACGCTTGCCCGCGTTGATGTGCGGCTGTTCGATTGGGCGGGCGCGCCGATCTGCCGCCCGATGCACATGGCGGCGAAGGCCAGTTCGTGACGGCCAGCCGCGGCCGGCAAAGCGGCTGGCCGGTCCTGAAACTGGGCCGCGACGTGCTGGAAATTTGCGCCAGCATCAGTTGGCAGCGAGACGCCGGCACGCCGGGGCGCGGCAGCTTCGATCTGCTCTGCCCGCGCTGAACGCCCTCGGATATCCGCCAGTTCCGGCAATCCGGGGCCCGTAAACATCTTGCCGCCGGGGCGAAGCGGCGCAATGATGGTCAAAACGGCCATATAATATGGCCACTGGGGAGGATCGGACATGAACATGAACCGCCGCGAGACACTGGCGCTTGCTGCCGGCGCTGCTGCCATCAGCACGCTGGGCACCGCCGCACCGGCCGCAGCGCAAATGGGTGGGCGCCGCCTCGGCTCAAAGGAAAAGGTCGCCTACTGGGTCGCCACCGTTACCCCGTGTGATGTGCGCGGCCAGTTCGATCCCGGCGCCATGAAAGCGGTGATGGAATGGCACCGCAAGTGCGGCGCAGACGGCGTGGTCGTGCTCGGCACCTCGGGCGAATTTGCCAGCTTTTCGGTGGCGGAACGCAAGCTGATCACCGAGACGGCGATGCAGCACAAGGGCAACATGAACATCATGGTTGGCCCCGGCACCTCCAACATCGTCGAAACGATCGACATCGCCAAACACGCGCAAAGCGTCGGCGCCGATGGCCTGCTGGCGATCCCGCCGTTTTATTTCAACCAGCCGCCGGTGGAAGGCCTGATCGATTATTACACCCGCTTGTTCGAAGCAGTGTCGATCCCGATCAACCTTTATCACATCCCCGGCACCTCCGAAGTGGGGATTCCCATCGAGCTGCTGAAGGCGCTGATGAAATATCCGCATCTGGCCGGCATCAAGGATTCGTCGGGCAGCGCCGAAGGCTTTGCCGAGTTTCTGAAGGGCTTTCCCGAGCTCAACATGCGCTGCGGCACGTCCAACAACCTGATCCCGGCCGTCGAGGCCGGCATGGGTGCCATTCTCGCCGACGGCAACATGTTCAGCGACAAGAGCGCCGACATCTTCACCGCCTACCGCGCCAAGGGTGACTGGAAGGCCAAGCTGGCCCACCTGCGCGCCGCCGGCGGTATCATGCGCGATTACAACATGGGCGCCAACTCCTATGCCGCAATGAAATATGTGCTGTCGCTGCGGATGGGCGGGCCAGCCATGTATGCCCGCACCCCCTATCCGCAATTGACCGACGCGCAGAAGGCCAGCCTCAAGGCCGGTCTCGACAAGGTGATGCAAATGCCGGCGGCTTGACCGTCGGCATCAACAAGGGTGCTGGCGGCCTGAGCGTTACCGCCGCCTGCATTCACCCGTTCGCATCCATTCAGAGGCCCAAGCCATGATCATCACCCGCATCTTGCCGTTGTCCGTCACCGCCGCGCTCATGCTCACCACCGCCGCCAGCGCGCAGACGCCGGCCAAGGAAGGCACGCTCGCATCACGCACCAGCAATGGCGTCGCCAACTGGACCACCTATAACGCCGATCTCAAAGGCAGCCGCTATTCGCCGCTCGATCAGGTCAATGCCAGCAATTTCAAGGATATGGAGATCGCCTGGCGCTTCAAGACCGATTTTCTCGGTTCACGCCCGGAATACAAGCTGGAATCGACCCCGCTCGCCGTTGACGGTGTCATCTACACCACCGCCGGCACCCGCCGCAGCGTGGTGGCGCTGAACGGTGCCACCGGCGAATTGCTGTGGAATTTCGCCCTGCACGAAGGCAAGCGCTCCGCCGAAAGCCCGCGCGCGCTGTCCGGCCGCGGCCTGAGTTACTGGACCGACGGAGCCAAGCGCCGCATCCTCTATGTCACCATCGGCTACCGCCTCGTCAGCCTTGATGCCGATACCGGCCGCCCCGATCCGGATTTCGGCACCAATGGCGTGGTCGATCTGAAAACCGATTTCGATCAGGATCTCGGCGATCTCGATACCGGCGAAGTCGGCGTCCATTCCGCCCCGGCGGTTGCGGGCAACAGCATCATCATCGGCGCAGCTTTCCGCGAAGGTTTCACGCCCAGAACCCACAACAACACCAAAGGCTATGTCCGCGCCTTCGACGTGCGCACCGGCAAGCGCATGTGGACCTTCCACACCGTGCCCAAGCCCGGCGAGTTCGGCTACGACACGTGGCTCAACAAGGCCGCGGACGTGAACGGCAACACCGGAGTGTGGACCCAGGTTTCAGTCGATGAAGACCTCGGCCTCGCCTACCTCGCGGTCGAATCGCCAACGTCGGACTTTTACGGCGGCAAGCGCCCCGGCAACAATCTGTTCGGCAACAGCCTTGTCGCAGTCGACCTGAAAACCGGGGTACGCCGCTGGCATTTCCAGCTCATCCACCACGAAATCTGGGATCTCGACAACAGCAGCGCGCCGTTGCTGATGGACGTGACCGTGGACGGCAAGCCGCGCAAGGTTGTCGGCCTGCCGTCCAAGCAAGGCTTTTTCTATGTGTTCGATCGTGCCACCGGCGTGCCGGTGTGGCCGATCAGGGAAGTGAAGGTCGCCAAGGGCAATGTGCCCGGTGAATGGTACAGCCCCACCCAGCCAATGCCGACCAAGCCGCCGGTTTACAGCCGCAACGGCTATCTGGAAAACGACCTGATCGATTTCACCCCTGACCTTAAAAAGAAGGCGCTTGAGCTGGCCGGCAAATACATGCTCGGCCCGGTGTACACCCCGCCCATCGTCTCCACGACGGAGAAGTTTGGTGTCATCAACAACTGGGCCCAGGGCGGCACCAACTGGCCGGGCGGTTCGTTCGATCCCGAATCCGGCATCGCCTATGTGTATGCGTGCGGCGCCTGCATCTCGGCCACCGGCCTGCTGCCGCCGCCGGCCGGCCTGTCCGACATTCCGCTGGTGGTGGGCGTTGCCGGCCAACCGGTGGTGATGATCAAGGGCCCGGGCGAAGGCGCAGGGGCCGACAGCCCGGCCGCTGCGCCGCCGTCCGCCGTATCTGGTTCCGGCCCGCCGCGCCTCGCTGTGGATGGCCTGCCGCTGGTGAAGCCGCCCTACGGCACGATCAGCGCCATCGATGTGAACAACGGCACGATCAAATGGCAGGTGGCCCACGGTGAAACGCCCGATTTCGTGCGCAATCACCCGGTCATCAAGGCGATGGGCGGCATCCCGCGCACCGGCCAGGCCACCTATCAGATCGGCACGCTGGTGACCAAAGGCCTGGTGATCGCCGGCGAAAACCAGTTCACCCGCACCGATGATCGCCCGCGCGGCGCCATGCTGCGGGCCTATGACAAACAGACCGGCAAGGAAGTGGGCGCGGTTTTCATGCCGTCCACCCAATCGGGCTCACCCATGACCTATATGGTCGGCGGCAAGCAGTATATTATCGTGCCTACCAGCGGCGGTAATGCATCGGGCGAGTTTTTGGCTTATGCATTGCCGGGCAAGAAATAAGGAACGCGTGACGTGAAATTTGCCCTGCCGCTTTTGATTGCTTTTGGCCTGGCCGGCGCTGCCGTTGCTCAGAATACTGGCAAATCTGTGTGGCAGGGCATCTACACCGCCGACCAGGCGGAGCGGGGTGCCGCCGTTTATGCCCAGCGCTGCGGTGCCTGCCACGGCGCGGCGCTCAACGGCACCGGCGAGGCACCGGCGCTGGTGGGCGGCGAATTCGTCAGCCACTGGGACACGATGACAGTGGGCGACCTGTACGACCGGGTGCGCACCACCATGCCGCAAAACGATCCGATGTCGATGACACGCGAGGAATATGCCGATGTGCTGGCCTTCATGCTGAAAAACAATGGCTTTCCGGTTGGCAGCCAGCCGATGGATAAACGTTCGGAAGTGCTGGCCACCATCGGCATCACGGCAGAAAAACCGGCCAGCGCCGGCCGCTGAATTTTTGGGGGAACAGGCCATGAAGCGGATCATCACGGCGACGCTGCTGCTCGCCGCCAGCGCGGCCTTTGCGCAAACCCTTCCGCCGCGTCCGGTGTGGACGGTGGAAACCCTGCCCCTGCCCGCACCGCTGACCGCTGAAACCAACAAGCAGCCCAATTCCTATCGCAGCGAATATGGCTTCCTCAAGCTGCCGCCCGGCAGGGTGATGGGCTCCACCAGCGCCGCCGCGGTCGACAGCAAGGGCCATGTGTGGGTCGCCGAACGCTGCGGCGCCAACAATTGCGGCGACAGCGCCATCGATCCGATCATGGAGTTTGATGCGGCCGGCAACTTCATCAAGGCCTTCGGCGGCGGGCTCAGCGTGTTTCCGCACGGATTTTATATCGACGCCGCCGATAATGTCTGGCTCACCGATGCTCGCGCAATTGCCGGCCCAAATGGGGGCAGGGGCGCTACGGTCATGAAATTCTCGCCGGGCGGCAAGTTGCTGCTTACGCTCGGCAAACCCGGCGTGCAGGGCAAGGGCACCGACGTGTTCACCGAACCCAACGCCGTGATCGTGGCCAAAAACGGCGATATTTTCGTCGCCGATGGGCACGAGGCCGATCGCGGCGTCGCCCGCATCCTGAAATACAACAAAACCGGCAAGTTCCTGATGCAGTGGGGCCAGCCCGGCAAGGGCCAAGGCGATCTCGAAGTGCCGCATGCCCTCGCCATGGACAGCAAGGGCCTGCTTTACGTTGGCGATCGTTGGAACAACCGCGTGCAGGTCTACACGCAAAAGGGCAAATTGCTGAAAAGCTGGACCCAGTTCGGCCGGCCATCGGGCCTGTTCATCGACGCGAATGACATCCTGTACAGCGGCGATTCCGAAAGCCGCCGCCCGGTGGGTTATGGCTACAACCCCGACTGGCAGCGCGGTATCCGCATCGGCAGCGTCAAGGATGGCAAGGTCACCGCCTTCATCCCCGATCCCGACGGCGAACCCGACAAGGGCGCCACCAGCGGCGCCGAAGGCCTGTGGGTGGACAAGGCCGGCATCATCTATGG
>NZ_JBDNFM010000046.1:0-40379 GCF_041689835.1 Sandarakinorhabdus sp. | reverse complement strand
CGGCGCCTTCGACAGCGCGGTCGCGGCTTCGAGCAGGGTGGCGCTGCCGGTCGCGTTGTCCATCGCGCCGTTGTAGATTGCATCTTCACCCGGCTTGGGATTGGCCTTCAGGCCGACGTGATCGAGGTGAGCGGAAATCACCACGATTTCATTGGCCAGTTTCTTGTCGGTGCCGGGCAACAGCGCCAGCACGTTGGGGCTGGTGATGCGTTCAACGCTGGTGGCGCGGCGGAAGCTGATGCGGCCGGGCAAGGCAAAGCCCTTCACCGCGCCCTTGGCGGCAGCGGCCTGCACAGCGGCAAATGTCATCGGTGTACCGGCGAACAGTGCAGCCGCAGCATCGTCGTTGAGGGTAGCGCGCACTTTCAATGCCATGCCGTCACCCAGCGGCCTGCCATCCGCGCCGAGCAGCAGGCGGCGCGGCAGGCGGGCGCGGCTCACGGCCTTGTCCCACGATTGGCGCGCGGTTTCTTTCAGGGTGCGCACGGTGATCAAGCCGATGGCACCGGCAGCCTGCGCCGCCATTGGCTTGGAATTGCGCGCCAGGTGGGCGGCGACTTCGCTGTTGAGCGTATCGGGCGCGCCCGACAGGATCACGGCGAATTTGCCGTTCAGGTCCAGCCCGGCGAAATCGTCGATGCCCTGGGATTTGTCTTGCAGGCCAAAGCCGACGAACACCATTTCGCCGCTGATTTCTTCGGCGCCCGTTTCATTGCCTGCAGCAAGGCCCATCGAAACGGCATTTTCCAGTTCGATCTTGCGGCTGCCGAGATCGAGTGTGGCGGTCTCACGCTCGCTGGCGAAGCGGCTTTCGGCGAAGGAAACGCGCTGGTACCAGCTACCGGAATCGCCGGCCGGTTGCAGGCCCAGCCGGGCAAAATGCTGCGCAACATAATTTGCAGCAATTTCGTGCCCGCGGCTGCCCAACCCGCGGCCTTCGAGCAGATCATCGGCCAGGAACGCGACGTGGGCGCGGAACGAGGCGGCAAGCGGATCGGGCTTTGCGGGAGCCGCTGCGACGATGAGCGGCAGGGCGAGAGCGAGGATGAGTGTGCGCTTGGTCATTGGCGATGGGTATCAGGCAGGCTAAGCCGGTGCAAACCGCAAGATATTGTGAGGCTGTCATGAAAATCCGCCTGCTGGCCGCGCTGGCTACCGTGACGATGTTGGTACAGCCGGCCCCTGCGCAACCTGCGCCGCAACCTGCTGCCCCCGCAAGCATCGCCGCCCTGGTCGATCAGGTGGATGTTCCATACGAGCAGTTCACTTTGGCCAATGGCCTGCGCGTGCTGATCCACACCGATCGCAAGGCGCCGATCGTGGCGGTGAGCGTGTGGTATCACATCGGATCGAAGGACGAGCCCGCGGGCAAGACCGGCTTTGCCCACCTGTTCGAGCATCTGATGTTTTACGGCAGCGAGAACAACGACGGCGTGTTCTTCAAGAAGCTTGAGAATGTTGGCGCCACCGATGCCAACGGCACCACCTGGTTTGATCGCACCAACTATTTCGAGAATGTGCCGACCCAGGCGCTCGATCTGGCGCTTTTCCTCGAATCCGACCGCATGGGCTGGCTGCTCGGTGCCGTCACGCAGGCCAAGCTCGATGCCCAGCGCGGCGTGGTGCAAAACGAAAAGCGCCAGGGCGACAACGCTCCTTTTGGACTGACTGGCTATGCAACGCTGAAGGCGTTGTTTCCGGCTGGCCATCCCTACGCCCACGACAGCATCGGTTCGATGGCGGACCTGAACGCCGCCAGCCTTGCCGATGTGCAAAGCTGGTTCCGCGCCAATTATGGCCCAAACAACGCGGTGATTGTGCTGGCTGGCGATATCGACGCCAAGACGGCCCGGCCACTGGTGGAGAAATATTTCGGCCCCATCGCGCGCGGCCCGGAGGTGAGACGCATCACAGCGCCGGTGCCGCGCTGGGACAGCGAACGCCGCGAAACATTGTTCGACAAGGTGCCGACCGCGCGGCTGAGCTTGAATTGGCCGGTGCCGGGTCGGCTCGACCGCGATGCGGTGATGACGGACGTTGCGCTGACCGTACTGGCTGGCGGCGCGTCATCGCGGCTGTACAACGAATTGGTACGCCAGCGGAAATTGGCCGTCGCAGTGAGCGGCGGGGTGCAGGCCTTCGAGAAAGTGAGCCTGGCCGAGATCGAGGTGACGCTCGCCCCCGGCGCCAAGCTGGAAGAGGTGGAAGCTGCCGTGAAGAAGGCGCTGGCCGGTTTTATCGCAAACGGCCCCACCGCCGATGAGGTGGGCCGCGTTGCCACCCGCAATGTCGCCGGCACCATTCGCGGGCTGGAAGCGGTGGGCGGTTTCGGCGGCAAGGCGGTCGCGCTGGCTGAAGGTGCGGTGTATGCCGGCAATCCCGAACAATATCGTACCGAACTGGGTTGGTATGCCAATGCCGCCCCGGCCGATGTGCAGGCCGCTGCCCGCGACTGGCTGGGCAATGCCGCTTATGTGCAGACTGTGCTGCCCGGGGCCCGCCCGGCCGCCGAGGACGTGCCGCCGCCGCCAAAGGTCGCCGCGGTTGCCGCCCCGGCCGGAGGCCAGGCCCGCATGGCCGAGCCAACAGTTGGCCAGCCGCCGCTGCTGCAATGGCCGGCGATCGAGCGGTTCACGTTGGCCAACGGCCTGAAGGTGGAACTCGCCCGCCGCACCACCGTGCCACTGGTGCGCATGCTGCTCAGCCTCGAAGGCGGCATGGCGGCTGATGAACGCGGCGCTTTGGGCATCCAGTCCATGGCGCTGGGCCTGATGGACGAAGGCGCCGCCGGCCTGACCGGGCCGCAGATCGCCGAACGCCGCGAGCGGCTGGGCGCCGGCATCGGGGCCTCACCTGGAATGGACCGCACCCGGCTGAGCCTGGATGCGCTGAAATCCAATCTTGGTGCGTCGCTGCAACTGTTCGCCGATATCGTGCAGCGCCCGGATTTCCCGGCCGCCGAAGTCGAGCGTGTACGCGGCCAGCAGCTCACCGCGCTGCAACAGGAAGCCAATAATCCCATCGGCATCGCACAGCGCATCCTGTCGCCGGCGCTTTATGGCCCCGATCACCCCTATGGCGCGCCGCCCAGCGGGCTGGGCACGGCCGCCAGTGTGAAGGCCATCACCCGCGATGCGCTGGTAACCTGGCACAAGCGCTGGGTTCGCCCGGATCGCGGCACGTTGTTTGTGGTGGGTGATATCACGGCGGCAGAACTGCGGCCGCAGCTGGAAGCCGCGTTCGGCCGCTGGCAGGCCGATGCGGCCACGCCGGCCGGAACCGTGCGCGAGGTTGCGCCGCAGCCGCCGCAGGCCGCCCGCATCATCCTGGTCGATCGGCCAAACAGCCCGCAAAGCCTGATATTGGCCGGCGCCTTGCTGCCCATTTCAGGCACACAGGATCTGATCGCGCAGCGCGCCGCTGCCGATGTGCTGGGCGGGCTTTCTACCAGCCGCATCAACATGGACATCCGTGAGGAAAAGAACTGGGCTTACGGAACGTACGCCGGCCTCACCGATGGCAAGGGCCGGCTCACCAGCCTGATTTATGCCCCGGTGCAAACCGACCGCACCGGCGACAGCATCAAGGCGATTCAAGCCGACATTGCGGCGATCAAGGCTGCCAAACCCATCAGCCAGGAAGAACGCGACCGCAGTATCGCCAACAGCGTGCTTGCCCTGCCCGGCGAATTCGAACGCGGCACGGCGTTCCTCACCGCCATGGAACGCAATCAGATCCTCGGCCGGCCCGACGATTATTACGTCACTTCGGCCCGCCGCCTTGGCGCATTGACGACCGCCGATCTCAACCGTGCGGTGCAGTTGTTTGGTACCGACAAGCTGCTGTGGATCGTGGTGGGCGACCGGGCGAAGGTGGAGCCGCAGCTGAAGGCGCTGGGATTGCCGGTGGAGGTGCGTTCGGCGCCGTGAAGGGGGGGGCGGGGATAGCGGACCCGTTCCCCAACAGCCCGGTCATGCTGGCGCAGGCCAGCATCCATGGTGCCGCGTGGACTTTGTCATGCGTTCTCGGCTCGCCGGTGGATGCTGGCCTACGCCAGCATGACGCGGAAAAATGGCGTTACATTTCGCCGGCAACGATGCGCCTGATCACCTTTTCAAACGTCGCCGCCGGCTGGCCGCCCATGATGGCGTATTTGCCGTTGAAGATGATCGCCGGAACCGCAGAGATATCCTGTTCGTCGCGCCACCAGCCTTCGGCGGCGCGCACCTCGTCGGTGTAGCGGCCGCTGGTCAGCACGTCGCGGGCGGCCTCGGCGTTGAGGCCGGCAGCTACGGCAGCGGCGATCAGCGTTTCGGGGTCGTTCAGCGGCTGGGCGCGGGTGAAATGGGTTTCGAACAGCGCCATTTTCAGCGCATGAGCCTGCGCGCTGCCGCCGGCTTTATCCGCCCAGTGCAGCAGGCGGTGGCAATCGAAGGTGTTCCAGATCATTGAATCGGGGCCGCCCTTGAAGGTGAAGCCCAGCCCTTCGCCCATGGATTTGATGTGGCTGCGTGCGGCGGCGCTGTCTTCGGGAGGCCGGCCATATTTGCGGGCGACGTGCTCGGCCGAATTCTCGCCTTCTGGCGCCATCTGCGGGTTGAGCTCGAAGGGGTGGAAATGCCATTCAGGTGTGACCTCGTCGCCCAGCGCGGCCAGTGCCTGTTCGAGTGATTTCAGGCCAATGACGCACCAGGGACAGACGATATCGGAGACGAAATCGATGCGAAGCGGTGCGGTCATGAGCGGCTCCTTAAAATTCGTGGCCGGGCGGCACGTTGTGGCGCGGGGCGGTGGCGGGGTCTCCAGCCGCGCGGCCGGCGATCAAGGTGCCGTACCGGCTCCACGGCCGATTGTGATGCTCGGCGCGGGTGGCGGCGAGATTGCCGGCAAAGCGCGGATCTTGCGGGCGGGTCTGGCCATCAATGAACCACGCTACATCCCACGCCTGTTGCGGCGTCAGGCTGCCGCCGTTGCCCAATGGCATGTTGGCGCGGATAAACGCGGCGGCCTTGTCCACCTGAGCCATGCCGGCGCCCCAGTTGTAACTGCGCGGCCCCCACAGCGGCGGGTTCACCACCGTGTCGCCGTCCTTCAGGCCCTGGCCGTCCGGCCCGTGACAACTGGCGCAGGTTTCGCCAAAAACCGCCTTGCCGCGGGCATCGTTGGGCGGCAGCGGCGGCGCAGTGATCGCCGGGAAACCGCGCCCCGGCGGCGACACGCCGATGCGCTGGCCTTGCGCCAGCCAGCCAGCATAGGCGGAAACCGCCATCAGCACTTCGCCGCCCAGCGGCGGTGGCTTGCCATTCATCGAATAGATGAAACAATCCTGCACGCGCTTTTCAAAACTGTTCATGCGCTTGTTCTTGTCGCGCCACACCGGGAAATTGCCGAATGCTGCCCACAGCGGCGCGGCACCAGCGGTGCGCCCGGCATCGAGATGGCAATTGGCGCAGCGCAAATCGTTGCCGGCAAATTCAGGTGCGGCGCTGCTTGTGTTGGTGATGATGTTTATCCCGCGCCGGATCGCATCGCCGTCCGGGCCGGCGGGGATGGCGGATTCGGGTGGCGGCGCCGCTGGAGTTTGGGCGGGATCAGCGGCCAGCGCAGCGCTGCCAATCCCAAACAAAAGTAAGACCAACCAGCGTGCCATGGATGATGGCTAGCGCAGGCGGCAACGGCTGGAAACTGTCAATCGCCAAGGTTCAGTCGTTAGCCGCGCCGAACCGTTCGGCATAACGGCTGGTGATCCGGTCCACCGGCATCACCACGAACACATCCACCGTGTTGAACTGGTAATCGACAAAGCCGCCATCACCCACCATCGCGCCAACGCGCAGATAGGCCTTGAACAGCGGCGGCAGCGCGCGGGCGGCGCCGCGCGTGTCGATGCAGGCGGGGTTGAGCCGATTCATCTCGGTTCGCTGCGGCGGCCACGCGACCGCGCGCAGTTGGGGCGGGGCGAGGTGGTGGTGATACAGGTACGACAGCTCGGCCGTGTGGAGCAGGGGATCGGCGCCGTGCAGCGACGCACAACCGAACAGATGCCCGATACCATGCTGGCCCAGATAGGCCGCGATGCCGCGCCACAGCAGCGAGATGGTGGCGCTGGTCCGCCATTGCGGCGCAACACAGCTGCGCCCCAGTTCCAGCAACTGCCGGCCGGGGCCAGACCCGGCAATCAGCGCCGACAGATCAAATTCGCCCGCCGAGTAAAAGCCGCCGTGTGCCATCGCCACATCCTGCCGCAGCAGGCGGTAGGTGCCAACCACGCGCGGCCGTCTGGCATCGGCGTGATCAATCACCAGCAGGTGGTCGCAGATTGCATCGTAGGCATCGACATCGAGCCGCTGGCACTGCATGGCCGCGCCGGGACGCGCGCCCATCTCGTCGTAAAACACCTCGTATCGCAGCGCCTGAGCGGCAGCAATTTCGGCCTCGCTGGCGGCCAGGCGGACCTCCAGGAAACCAGCGCGGAAGATGACAGGTGCCCCTGAAACCGCAGGCGCCAACGTGTGTGCCGGCAATGGGACTGCGACGGGAAGGGCAAGCGTCATGGCACGGTGGCTCCTGGCGGTTGCCATTCCATAGCGGTGATAAGTGACAGTCCGGTGGAGCCTGCGTTACATTCAGGTTGCATCATCATCGGCCAGATCGGGGGCCAGATCGGGGGCCAGATCGGGGGCCAGATCGGGGGCCACCACCAGCCCGGCGCGCCACAACCACACGAAAATCACCACGCCCGGCAGTGCCAGCACCGTCGTGAGCCAATAGAAATCCACATAGCCAAGGCTTTCGATCAGCGCGCCCGCCGTGCCGGAGGAAAAAGCCCGGCCCAAAATTGCGGCAGCCGACGACAGCAGTGCAAACTGCGTCGCGGTAAAGCGCCGGTCGCACAGCAGCGCCAGCCACGCGCCCACCGTTACCCCTCCGATGCCGCTGGCCAGATTTTCAAAGCCCTGCACCGCCGCCAGCGCCCACACATCATGGCCGATGATCGCCAGCCCGGCATAGGCCGCGTTCGATACGCCCATCAGCAGCAGCGACAGAAACACCGATCCCGCCAGCCCCAACCGTTTGTAAAGCAGGCCGCCGATGAACACCCCTGCCAGATAGCCGACGAGCCCCAACGACACATCGTACAGCGCCACCTCTTCCTTGGTGAAGCCCAGATCATTGTAAAACAGGCGCACCGAAAGCTGGCACACCGTGTCACCGATCTTGTGGACCAGCACGAAACCCAGCACGATCCACGCACCCTTGCGGCGCAGGAAATCGGCCAGCGGCGCAATGATGCCGTCGCGTACGGCGGCGGCGAAGCCCTTGCCGGAGGATGCGGCGGGCGGGCGTTCGGGTTCGCCGAGCAGCGCCGCCGCCAGCAGTGACGGCGCAAACAACAGCACCGCACTGGCATAGGCCAGCGCCCAGCCGCCGTTTGCCGCCAGCAGCAGCGCGCCGGCGCCGGCCAGATAACTGCCCATGCGCCAGCCATATTGCGTCATGCCCGAACCAGCGCCCATCTGATCGGTGCGCAACCATTCGATGCGGATGGCGTCCACCACGATATCAAGCGTCGCGCCGGCAAAACCCACTGCGACGGCGGCGGCGGCAAAAAGCGCCAGATCGGCGGAGGGATCGAGCATGCCGAGCCAGGTGATGGCGGCGCTGGCCATGATGATCGACACCACCAGCCAGGCGCGGCGCTGCCCGATCATGTTGGCCAATATCGGGATGCGCGCGCGGTCGATCAGCGGCGCCCACAAAGGCTTGAAGCTGTAGACCAGCAGCGCCAAGCCAAAGGCGGTGACGCTTTTTTTCTCGATTCCGCTTTCTGCCAGCCGCGTGGTGAGCGTCGCGGCGATCATCGCATAAGGCGTGCCCGATGCCATGCCGAGCGCCAGCGCGCCCAGCGGCCCGGCTTCGAAATAGGGCTTGATGGCGGCGATGATCGAGGGGTTGGAGGCCATGCGCGGCACCATGCCGGCGGGCGGCGGCGTGTCAATGGGCACCCGGGCGTAGTGGGGGCTTGCGGGTCGTCCCAGCGTGTCAACGGCTGGCCGCACGCGCGCGGACAAAGCGCTTCACCCTGCCGCGCCCACGCCGTACACGTGAGTGGAATCCTTGGGGAATGAACATGCAAATTATTGTGAAGACCAGCCTTCTCGCGCTTGCTGCCGGCTTGATGGTGCCGATGGCGCCGGTGATGGCGCAGGCCGCCCCCGCTGCCGCTGCTGCCCCCGCCTCCGCCATCACCAACGAAGATGCGCGGTTGACGGCGTTTCTGGATGCCGAATTCGCCGAATATGTGAAGGGCCAGCCGCAGCTGGCGACGCGGCTGGGGCTGAAGGACGGCGGCGACCAGTGGAACGACATCAGCGACGCCGCGTCGGACGCGCAGGTGGCGTGGCGGCAGGCGAGCGCAGCCCGAATGAAAGCGCAGTTCGACCGTTCCAAACTGTCGGGCGAGGCGCAGGTGAATTACGACATCTGGGCACTGGAGGCGGAACGCGCCGCGATGCAGAATGCCAACCGCGTCTATCGCCCGCCGTTTTACTCACGGCTTTATTCTGCGCACAGCCAGTTGCCGGATTTCCTGATCAACACCCATACTGTTGCCGATGCGGCCGATCTGAAAAACTATATCGCCCGTGTCCGCGGCATGCCCGCCGTCCTGGATATGGCGATCACGCGGAGCGAGGCCAGCGACGCTGCCGGCATCCGCACACCCAAATTCCAGATTGAATCGATCATCAAGGCGGCGACGCAGTTGACCAGCGGCGCGCCGTTCGGGGCCAGTGCAATCGGGGCCCCCGATGCCGCGCTGTGGGCGGATGTGAAGGCCAAGACCGAAAAGCTGGTCGCCGCCGGTACCCTGCCGCGCGCCGAGGCTGATGCTTTGCTGGCGCAGGCGCGCACCGCGATTGCCGATCTGAAACCCGCCTATGGCCGGGTGATTGCGTGGGCGCAGAGCAAGCTGGCCTCCGCGCCATCGGGCAAGGTGGGTGCGATCTCGCTGCCGAACGGTGCAGCCTATTACGCCAACGAGCTCAAGCTCAACACGACGACCGATCTGACCGCCGAACAAATCCATGCCATCGGCCGCAAGGAAGTGGCGCGGATCGAGGCGGAGCAGGATGCGCTGGCGCAGAAGGCCGGGGCCAAGGACCGTCACGCCTATTATGCGCAGCGGGCGCAAATGTTCCCGCCCAAGCCCTTCGACGATGCGTCGCGCGCCGCATATCTGAAGGAAGCCAACTGCTTCGTGGCGCACACGCGCGGCCTGATCGGCCCCTATTTCGGCACGCTGCCGGCCTATGGCATCGAGGTGGTGCGCGAACCAGCGTTCAGCGAAGTACCCGGCGGCGCCGCCCACGCCAGCGCACCCAGCCCCGATGGCAAGCGCCCGGCGCGCACGTATGTGCACCTGGCAGGCATGCAGAAGGATCCGGCGCATCTTTACACCCTGATGTGTCACGAGGCCGTGCCCGGCCACAACATGCAGGGCGATATTCAGGTGCGCCAGAAGGGCGGGCCAAAATTCCGCGCTGTGACCGGTTATGTCGCGTTCGGCGAAGGCTGGGGCCTTTATGCCGAAGCGATGTGCGCCGAAATGAACGCTTTTCCCGATATCGCCGCCAATTTCATGCGGTTGGAAGGCGAACTGTTTCGCGCCGCGCGGCTGGTCACCGATACCGGGATCCACGCACTGGGCTGGACCGAGGAAGAGGCGGTTGCCTATCTGGGCGGCACCGGGCGCGCCTCGCCGGAAATGGCGCGTTCCGAAGTGCGCCGCTACATCACGCTGCCCGGCCAGGCCACGGGGTACAAGATCGGCATGCTCAAGATCATGGAGCAGCGCCGCAAGGCCGAAGCTGCACTGGGCGCCAGGTTCGATATCAAAAGCTTCCACGATCTGCTGATCGCATCGGGTTCGCAGCCGCTGTCGATCCTCGAACGCCGGGTGGACGACTGGATTGCGGCGCGCAAGGGCTGAGGTTTACGGCGGCGGGCAGGGCGGATAGCGTGTTATCTATAATAGGGGGACACAGATGATCCGCAGATTGCTCGCCGCCAGCCTGTTGGCCACTACCGCTCCGGCCCTTGCTGCCGCTCCGGCGCCGCTGAAGGACGCCGCCGCCGCCATCGTTGATGCCCGCGCCGGCGAACTGGCGAACATGATCGATTCTGTGTTCAGCTTTGCCGAGCCGGGCTTTCAGGAGGTGCGGACCAGCGCCTATCTGACCGGCATTCTTGAAAAGAATGGCTTCAAGGTAACGCGCGGCGTGGCGGGCATCCCAACGGCATTTACCGCGACGTGGGGCGACGGTGGCCCGATGATTGCGCTAGGCAGCGATATCGATGGGCTGCTGGGGTTAAGTCAGACGCCGGGTGTGCCGGGCAGCAAGCCTCTGGTGGCGGGCGCGCCGGGGCATGGCGAAGGCCACAACAGCGGCATGCCGATGATGATCGTGGCTGCCATCGCCGCCAAGCAGGTGATGGAAAAGAACGGCATCAAGGGCCGCATCATGCTGTGGCCGGGCGTGGCGGAAGAACTGGTGGCGACCAAAGCCTATTATGCGCGCGCCGGGATGTTCAAGGATGTGGACGCCAATCTGTTCGCGCACGTGGGCGATGATTTCAACGTCACGTGGGGGCCGCTTGGGCATACTGCATCGCTGAGCGTGGAATACACGTTTGCCGGGCTCACCGCGCACGCCGCCGGCAACCCGTGGGACGGCAAGAGCGCGCTGGACGCGGTGGAATTGATGAACGACGGCTGGAACATGAAGCGCGAGCATCTGCCGCCCACGCAGCGCAGCCATTATGTCATCACCGCCGGCGGCAACCAGCCCAACATCGTGCCCGACAAGGCAAGCGTGTGGTATTATTTCCGCGACACGCAGTTGCCGGCGGTGAAGGCGATGTATGACGCCGGCAACCGCATTGCGGGCGGCGCCGCGATGATGACCGAAACAACGGTCACGCGCCGGGTGCTGGGCCACGCCGCCACCAATTATGGCAATCGCCCGATTGCCGAGGCCGCCTTTGCCAACATGGAGGCCGTGGGCCTGCCGCAATGGAGCGCGGCCGACCAGAATTTCGCCCGCGCCGTGCTGGCTGGTTTTGATCGCAAAGTGCAGCCGCTGGCGACCGGCACTCCGAAGCTGTGGTCGCCGGAAAACCCCAACCCCGTGCGCAATTCCGGTTCGGATGACATCGGCGACATCATGTGGACGGTGCCGACCATCACCATCAACTATCCATCGAACATTCCCGGCATTTCATACCACAACGTGATGGCTGCAGCGGCGATGGCGACCCCGATTGCCCACAAGGGCGCGGTGGCCGGCGCCAAGGTGGCAGCGATGACGGTGCTGGACCTGATGACGACGCCTGAATTGGTGGCGGGCGCCAAGGCCTGGCAGCAGGAGGTGCAATTCAAGACCGAGCGCTATGCCCCGTTGCTCGGCCCGGATGACCAGCCGGCGATCCACCTGAACGCCGATCTGATGGCCAGAATGCGCCCGGCGATGGAAAAATATTACTTCGATTCAAAGAAATACCGGTCGTATCTGGAACAGCTTGGCATCGATTACGAGAGGGCCGGTGCTGATCCGAAAAACTAGCTTTCGCTGACCGCGAAACGGAGTCACCATTGAGGCCATGGATATCGCTTTCACCCACCGGCACCCCACTTCCGGTCAGCGGGCGCTGGCGGCCGGGATCCCGGCAGCGGCGAACATGCCCGCCAGTGGCGTGATGCGGGAAATTCCGGCCAGCGCCTACACCTGCCCCGATCATTTCGCAGCCGAATGGGCCAGGGTGTTCAAGCGCATGCCGGTGGTGATTGCGCCGTCGGCGTTGCTGCCGCAGCCCAACATGGCGGTGCCGCATGACGGGTTTGGCCTGCCGCTGCTGATTTCGCGTGATGGCAAGGGCGTGGCCCACGTGTTCATGAATGTTTGCCGGCACCGAGGCACGCGGCTGGTGGAGGGGTGTGAGCTGGTGCGCTCTCCGGCGCTGGTGTGCCCCTATCACGCGTGGAGCTATGGCACCGACGGCAGGTTGAAGGGCCTGCCGCGCCCCGATACGTTCGCCGGGTTGGACAAGGAGGCGCGCAGCCTCGTCGAGATGCCGAGCCTTGAGGCCGGCGGGCTGATCTGGGTCGGGCTCGACCGCGATGCGCCGCCGGATTTCAGCCTTGCCGCCGGGCCGCTCGCCGCCGATTTCGACGCGTTGGGCTTTGCCGGTCAGCATCTTTATGCCCGGCGCACGCACAAGGTGGCGGCAAACTGGAAGCTCATCATGGATGCCTTCCTGGAAAGTTACCATGTGCTGCGGCTGCATGCGAACACCATTGCGCCCTATTTTCAGGATGGCGTGACCACGGGGGATCGCATCGGCCCGCATCAGCGTTCGGCGGTGGCGCGGCTGGCGGCGCTGGAGGGCATGGACGTCGACGACATGCGCGATCTGCGGCGCACGATGACCTTCACCTACACGCTGACGCCGGGCACGGTGATCGTCGCCAGCCCGGATTATATCAACATCATGGTGGTGATGCCGCGCAGCGTTGGGGAGACCTGGGTGGAGGACTTCATGCTGATCCCGGAGCCGCCGCGCGATGACAAGGCGGAACGGCACTGGGCGAAAAGCTGGGCGCTCTTGGATGGCGCGGTGTTTGGTGCCGAGGATTTCCGCGCTGCCGCGCTGGGCCAGGAAGGGCTTATGTCGGGCGCTGTCGATCATGTGCTGATCGGCGGGATGGAGCAGGGCATCGGCACGTTGCACGACACATTAGCGGGGCTGATGGCCGATTAAGCCGCGCTTTTACTCCTCCACCCCTTGCAAATGCGTGTCGCAATCCTAACACAGTAGGCAGGCCGCAATAGCAATGGGGTATGGGCCCTGTTAAGCTGGCGCGGCAAAAGATGAGACCAAGGGATTATTTTGGGCATGTCGGAAGAAGTCGCAATCAAGCTTGAAGCCCCGGTCGCCGTGAGCGCCATTGCCCCGGCGCGTGCTGCCGGGCTGGTGCCGCTGAAAGATCGGGAGAAGGCGCAGCTTGAAACCAAGGTCGAAGCCTTCATCGACGAGCTGATCGCCATCGATGCCGCCAGCCCGGAATTCGGCAAGAAGGTGGATGCGCTGGCAAATCTGGGCGCCACCGAAATCGCCCGCGCTGCCGCGCAGTCCAACCGGTTCCTCGAACGGCCGACGCGCGCCATCAACAAGGAAACTGGTATCGGCGCCGATCTGGTGCAGCTGCGCAAGATCGTCGAGGATCTTGATCCCGGCAAATCCGGCAAACTGACCGGGCGCAAGAAATTGTTCGGCCTGATCCCGTTCGGCGGTAACAAGCTGCGCGGCTATTTCGACAGCTACAAGAGCGCGCAGGGCAATATCAATGCCATCCTGGGCGCGCTGAAAAGCGGCAAGGACGAATTGTTGAAAGACAATATCGCCGTTGACGACGAGCGCGCCAAGCTGTGGGACGCGATGGGCAAGCTGGAACAGATGGTCCACATGTCCAAGGTGCTCGACAGCAAGCTGGAAGAACGTGCGACCGATCTCGATATAACCGATCCGGCCAAGGCCAAGGTTATCCGCGAAAATGCGCTGTTCTATGTGCGCCAGCGCACGCAGGATCTGCTCACACAGCTGGCCGTTTCGGTGCAGGGTTATCTGGCGCTCGATCTGGTGAAAAAGAACAATGTCGAGCTGATGAAGGGCGTTGACCGCGCCAGCACCACCACCGTGAGCGCGCTGCGCACCGCCGTCACCGTGGCCGAAGCCATGACCAACCAGAAACTGGTGCTGGAACAGATCACCTCGCTCAACGCCACGACGGCGGGCATCATCGATTCGACCGGCGAACTGCTCAAGAACAACACCGCCACCATCCACGAACAGGCCGCGGCCAGCACCATTCCGGTGGAAACGCTGCAACGCGCTTTCCAGAATGTCTATCAGACGATGGACGCCATCGACACGTTCAAGTTGAAATCGTTGGAAGCGATGAAGACGACAGTGAATATGCTGAGCATTGAAGTCGAGAAAAGCCGGGCCTATGTCGCGCGCGCGCAGGGCCAGGCCGATGCCCAGAACGGCATTGGCAACGCTGGCTCGCAGAACAATCTGACCGCCCTGAACTGATGGCCAGCGGCGCCCCCTTCGACGAAACAGACGCACGCCGCCGCCGGCTGGCGCGGGGCGAAGCCATGCAGATGGCGCGCAGCCGGCGCTGGGAAAAGCGCAAGGCCAACATGGCGACGCGGGTAACGCGCGGGATGGTTACCTTTGGTGCCATGCTGGCGGCGCTCACCGTCTACGGCTGGGTGTCGGGCGGGCTGGGCGTCGGGCTGTTCTTGCTGGCCATATTGTTGCTGCCGATGTCGGCCATCGCCGGCATGTTGCTGCCCGTTGGCGGGCCTGATGCCGATGATATCGACAAGGCGCCGCCCGCCGAATTGCCGGCCATCACCGAAGTGTTTCTTGATCGCCAGCGCAAGCAGTTGCCGCGGCTCGCCGCGCCGCAGCTTGACGGCATCGCGGTGCAACTGGCCGCGTTGGAGAAACAATTGGCACGCGTGCCCGCCGATCACCCGGTGGCGCAGGATATCGGCCGCCTGCTCGGCAGCCACCTGCCCGAACTGGTTGACCGTTATACCCGCATCCCGCCGCTGCAACGCACCGGGCTGGTGGAGCACGACGGCCGCACCCCCGAAACCACGGTAATCGACGGGCTCAAAGCCGTGGAAACCGAACTGTCGCGCGCGTCGGCCAGCCTGGCCGAAGGCGACCGCGACGGGCTGCGCGTGCAGGGCAAATTCCTCGAAGCGCGTTACGGCGAGCGGCAATAGCCCGGTTCAGGGTTTTTGCGCCGCCAGATAGGCGATGATCGCCTGTCGCTCCGCCGGGTTCGCAACACGGAAATACATCTTGCTGCCCGGCACCGTCGCTTGCGGGTTTGTCAGCCAGCGGTCGAGCATTTCGGGCGTCCACGTGAAATCGGCAGCAGCCAGCGCCAGGGAATAAGCAAATCCCGTCAGCTTTCCGGCCTTGCGTCCAAACAGTCCGGCGTGGCTGGGGCCGGTGCCATTGCGGTCAAGTGAATGGCAGCGGCTGCAGCGCTGGGCGTAAAGCACTGCGCCATCGGCGGCCAGGGCCGTGGTGGCCGCTGCTGCAAGAGCAACGGCCACCACGAGGGTGGATGCGGGGCGCATCACTTGTCGATGATGTCGCGGTGCATCGGTGCCAGCGCGGCAATCAGCCGGTTCTGCGCGAAGAATGGCACTTTCTGCTTGTTGAGCGTGACCTGCAATTCTTCCACCAGCGCATAAAACGAGCCTTCGCTCACTGCCATGCCTTTATGCGATTCCGCCATGGTGCGGCCGGAATAGGTGCACGGGCCGTTCATCACCACGCAGAATTGCTCCACCAGCTGTTTCTTGATGCGATCCTGATCCGAACCTTCGAAAAATGGCCGCGTTTTGGGATTGGCGAGCCAGCGCAGCATCACGTCATCCATGATGCGCACCAACCCTTCGCGGCCGCCGAAGCTTTCGAGCAGAGCCGTGCCGTCGGTGGCGAGCGGCAGGGTGGGCGCGCGCGGGGTGATCGACGGGTCGCTGACCGCCGGTTCGCTGGGGGCGGCCAGCGCGGCGGCGGGCAGCAGGAGCAGGGCGGAAATCAGAGCAAGATTGATCTTCATGGTTTTTCTCCGGATTGGGGGCGGCGATCAGAAGCCGATTTGCAGCGAGGCATAGGCGCCGTTCTGCCGGGTGAGCGCGATCTGGCCGAGCCTTGCATACGCCAGCGTGACCGAGACATTGCGGATCGGTGCATAGGCGACGAAGACATCCCAGGCATTTTCCTCTCGGAAACTGGTGCCGCCGAGCGCGCCTTCGAGGCGGTTGGACTTTGTGCGGAATTCGCCGCCCACCGCCAGCTTGCGGCTGAGCAGCAGTGCTGCGGAGGCTTCGATTTGTGGCTTGTAGGCCTGTTGCTGGCCGCCGAGGCCGCCAAATCCGAGGATGCCGAACTGGTTGGCCTTGGTTAGCCGGCCCGTCACGTTGACCAGCAGGCTTTGCGCCAGAAACACCTTGGTGGCCGAGACGTAAAAATCGGTCCCGCGGCGTTTCAAGCCCAAGGCACCGCCGACCACGGTGGCGTCGTCGTTGATCTTGTGCTGCACGCCGACGGCGAATTGCGGCAGCAGACTGTCTTGATCAAGCACGGCATCGCCGATCAGGCGGATTTTCGCGCCGATGATGGTCTGGCTGATGGTGTAGCGGTTACCCAGCGCCAGGACGTTTCCAACCTCGCGCAGGTTGAAATTCTGCCGCGCCACCGACAGTTCCAGCCGATTCCTGAAGTTGAGAGCGGCCCCGTACGATGCCAGCGTGAAATCCTGGGTATCGACGCCGGTGACATACGACGTGATGCCGATTTCGTTGCGGGTGCCATAGCCGCCGATCAACGCCCACGGCACCAGCACGCCGCCACCGGCGCCTTCGATGGTGGAAACGCCGCCGGTAAGCAGTAGGCGGCCACCGGGATCGAGCATGGAAGGCCGCTCGGTACGGGGTTCGGCGGTTGCGGGAACTGCGGCTTGGTCGGCGGCGGCTGGGTTGACGGCGGCTGGGTTGGCGGCGGCGGTGGCGCAGGCAGCACCGCTGCTCAGGCACGCCGCTGCCGCGAGCGTTACCAATCTGATATTCATGATGATTTGCCTCGGTTTGGGTGGAAGTTCTGGTATGTTGCCCCGGGCGCAGCTACGCCGCTGCTGCGGCCACCGTTTCACCCGCTGCGGGAATAAATTGTTGCAGGCCCCGTGCTGTAGCCGCCACGCATCCGGCCGATGACAGGTGCAGGCGCAGGTGATAGTCTGCCATCAGGGTCGATCCTCTTTGGGGAGCCCGAGCCATGTCTTTGCTGTCGATCGTGATAAACGCGCTGAATGCGCTTGATCTTGATGATGACGTGAACCGTTTCGTCATTGATCGTGGGGTGAATGTCGCTCGCAGCCGGCCGCATCCGTGGTCAACCAGGCATGATTACATCAGTTGGTCGGGACTGACCGATCGCACGTACAACGCGCGACTGTTGCCGGCCAAGCCGAGGCCAGCGACCGAAGCGCGCGGCACATCGCGGCCGCCGCTGGCCGACGTGGCGGCGTTGTTTGCGCGGCTGCCGGGCACCAATCAGCGGCTGTGCGGAAAATCGACCGGGCTGTTTCCGGCGTTTGCGCAATATCTCACCGATGGTTTCATCCGCACCCAGCTCAGCAACGACGACGCCAAGGAAGATCGCCGCCGCACCACCTCCAATCACGAGATCGACCTGTCGCCGTTGTATGGCCGCATCGAAATGCAAACAC
The DNA here is from genome assembly GCF_041689835.1 of Sandarakinorhabdus sp. GTDB lineage: Bacteria > Pseudomonadota > Alphaproteobacteria > Sphingomonadales > Sphingomonadaceae > Sandarakinorhabdus. The sequence continues at coordinate 22,999 of NZ_JBDNFM010000046.1, read as the reverse complement.
GGGCGCTGCGGGCCGGCGCAGGCGGCCGGCTGAAAAGCCAGATGATCGGCACGGAGGAATACTCGCCGTTCCTGTTTGGCGGTGACGGTGCCGTGAAGCCGGAATTTGCCGGGCTCGATCTGCCTCTGGGGCTGAAAAATGTCACGCCGGCTGGCAAGGCCACCTTGTTTGCGGTTGGCGGCGACCGGGTGAACGCGGTGCCGCAAACCGCCATGATGAACACGCTGTTCCTGCGCGAACACAACAGGCTGGCCGGCATGCTGGCCGGCAAGCATGCGGATTGGGATGATGACCGCCTGTTCGAAACGGCGCGCAACATCGTGATCGTGATGTTCATCAAGATCGTGGTGGAAGACTATATCAACCACATCAACACCACCGAATTCCGGCTTCAGGCCGATCCGAAGGCGGCATGGCACGCCAAATGGAACAGGCCCAACTGGATGACGGTGGAATTCAGCCTGCTGTATCGCTGGCACGGGCTGGTGATGGAAAATGTCACCTGGGGAGACAAGGCGCACCCCGGCAATTCGCTGCTGCTCAACCACAGCCTGTTGATCGGCAGCGGGCTGGCGCAAAGCTTTGTTAACACCTCGGCCAATCGCACCGCAGCGCTGGGGCTGGAAAACGCTGCAACGTTCATGATGTTCGCTGAAAAGGGCGCGATAGGCCAAGCGCGCATCAACAATGTCGCCAGTTACAACGAATATCGCATCGCGGTGGGCATGGAGCCGGCACGCAATTTCGCCGCGATGGTGGGTAGCAGCGATAACCCCGCCGAAGCCGCGCGGCTGGCGGCGCTGGCGGGACGGCTGCAGGCGCTGTACGGCGATGTGAACAATGTCGAATATTATGTCGGCCTGTTTGCCGAGCGGGTGGAAAAAAACGGCCCTCTGCCCGAACTCGTTTCGTCGATGGTGGCGATGGACGCGTTTTCGCAGGCGCTGACCAACCCGCTGCTATCGGAACATGTGTGGGGCAACCCGAACAACAAGCGCCTTGCCTTCACCGGCGACGGGATCGCGGTGATCGAACGGAACAGAACCCTGCGTGCCGTGCTGGCCCGTAACAGCACCGGGCTGGGCACAGGCTTTGTCGGGATGACGCGCAAGGAGTGGCGGCGGGTTTAGGCCAGCGCCCGCGCCAGCACCGCTTCGTAGATTGCCGCCAGACCTTCGACATCCGCCACGGCAGCGTGTTCATCGACCTTGTGCATCGACTGGCCGGGCAAGCCGAATTCGACGACGGGGCACAGGCGGCGGATGAAGCGCGCATCGCTGGTGCCGCCGGTGGTGGAGAGTTCGGGGGTGCGGCCGGTGACGTCGGCGATGGCGGCGCTGACCAGTGACGACAGCGCGCCGGGCTGCGTGAGGAAGGCTTCGCCGGAGATCTTGATTTCGACATGAGATGCCGGCGCGTGGGCGCTGACGACGCTGCGAATCCAGTCGGACAGCGTCGCGCCGCTGTGTTCGTTGTTGAAACGGATGTTGAGGCGGGCGCGGGCCTGCGCGGGGATCAAATTGGTGGCGGGGTTGCCGACCGACAGATCGGTGATTTCAAGGTTCGACGCCTGGAACCAGCCGTTGCCGGTATCGAGCACGCGCGCTTTCAGATCGGCCATGATGGCGACGAGCCGCGTGATCGGATTGTCGGCCCGGTCCGGATAGCCAACATGGCCCTGCGCGCCGTTTACCGTGATCCACGCATTCAAGCTGCCGCGCCGGCCGATCTTCATCATGTCGCCCAAGTGCGCCTGCGATGTAGGTTCGCCGACCAGGCACATGTCCGGCACCAGATCGTGCGTTTCCAGCCAGTCCAGCATTGGCGCGGTGCCGAAGGTTGCGGGGCCTTCCTCGTCACCGGTGATGATGAAGCTCAGCCGGCCCACCAGCGGCCCGCGCGCGAGGTGGCGGGCAGTGGCGGCGATCATCGCCCCCAGAGCACCTTTCATGTCGGCAGCGCCGCGGCCCACAATGAAGCCGCCGCGGATTTCGCCGGCAAACGGGTCTTCGCTCCAGCCGGAACGGTCGCCCACCGGCACCACATCGCTGTGGCCGGCAAAGGCGAAATGCGGGCCTGGGCCGCCGGCCAGCGTGGCAAACAGATTATCCACCGGGCCATCGGGCGCGTGGCCGAAGGGCAGGCGCGTGCAGGCAAAGCCCAGCCCCGTCAGCGCCCGTTCCAGCACGGCCAGCGCACCTTCATCGGCGGGCGTGACGCTGGGGCAGCGGATCAGTTGCTGGGTGATAGTGACGGGATCAATGTTGGGTTCGGGCGGGCTCATCACCCGGCTTTGCGCATTTCCGTGGCCACCCGGTCAAGGTAGGCGGCGATGCGCCGCGCGTTGGCGCCCAGATCGCTTTCGCCCACCCGCGATTTGGAGCGGACATCGACGCGCGTGCCGGTTGGGGCGTCGGTGGGGGTGAGGCGGATCACGATATCGTCGCGATAGCCGAACCACAGGCTTTGCTGCACCGCTTCGATACGGCCGGCGGGACGATCGGCCAGGATGATCTGCCAATCCGCGTCGCACGCCGCGAGCGCCACATCGAACGCTTTGCCGGGTTCGACCGGCAGATCGAGCGGGCGCACTTCGGGATAAGCGCGGGCCTGTTGCGGGGCAAAGGCCGGATTATAGGTGATGACGCTGGCATCGGGGCCGCGCAGGACAGCATCGATGGCCACGAACGGCGGCGGGGTGGTGGTATCGGTGCTGATATCGTTGATCGGCGGCTTGTCGCCGGCGTTGACCACCACAGCAACCGGGATGGCAGCGGCGGCGATCCCGGCAGCGGCAGCGATCACCGTGATGGTGCCGCCGCGTCGGCGCAGCAGTTGATACAGGCACCAGCAGGCGCCGATGCCGGCCAGCAAGGCCGAAGCGACGAAGAGGCCCAGCGAGGCCTGCCAGCCGATCACGCCAAACCGGTGCAGTGGCCCGGCGGCCAGCATCAGCAGGGCGGCCACCAGCGTGGCGCGGGCAATATTGGCAACATTCATGCGCGTTTCTCCCGGCCCGACACGCCGTAGCGAGTGAAGCTGTGATCTTCCTTCATCGCCTGGGCGCGCCATTCGGCCATGAACGGGTGCGCCAGCACCCGCGCAACATAGGCTTGGGCCGTGTCGCCAACTGGCAGATGATAGCTGTCGATGCGGGTGCAGACCGGCGCGAACATGATATCGGCAGCGCCGAAGTTGCCGAACAGCCACGGCTCGCCGCCCGGCTCCACAGCTTCGGCGCCGAAACGGCTGAGGGCCTTTTCCCACAGGTTTTCGATGCGGCGCACATCCGCGATCACGTTTGCGCCGGGTTCAAAGCCGGGCACATGATGCTGCAGGTCCATCGGGCAGGCATTGCGCAGTGCGGTAAAGCCGGAATGCATCTCGGCGCACATGGCATAGGCGAGGCCGCGCGCCTTGGGATCGCGCGGCCAAAACCGATCATGGCCGGCCTTGTCGGCGAGATACAGCAGGATGGCCATCGAATCCCAGATCGCCTCGCCATGATCCCACAGCACCGGCACCATGCCCGACGGCATGTGCGCCTTGGCGGCGCCGCTGATCCATTCCGGCGTGTCCATCACCACCAGTTCGGTTTCGAACGGAAGCAGCGATTGCCTGGCCGCGAGCCAGCCGCGCAGCGACCAGCTGGAATAGTTGCGATTGCCGATGATGATTTTCATGACCAGCCCAAGCCCATCCGCTCGTTGGTTGGCCAACAACATCGCGCAATCGGGGGCAGGGAGCAAGCGCCGTGGTTGCAGGCGCCGTGGTTGCAGGCGTTGTGGTTGCAGGGGGCGCTTGGCAAGGCGGGGACTTCGTGGTTTGGTTGGCAAATGACCGACCAACCACTCGTGATGGTGCTCAACGGCCCCAACCTCAACCTGCTGGGCAGCCGGGAGCCGCAGATCTATGGCAGCGACACGCTGGACGATATTGCCTGCCGGCTGGAAGCACAGGCCGCCGGGCTGGGGCTGAGCGTGGATATCCGCCAGTCCAACCACGAAGGCCACATCGTCGATTGGCTGCACGAGGCCGGCGCGCGCGGGGCGCTGGCAGTACTGTTGAATGCCGGCGCGCTCACCCACACGTCGATCGCCATCCATGATGCCATCAAGGGCATCAGCGTGCCGGTGATCGAAGTGCATCTTTCCAACCCGCATGCCCGGGAGGAATTTCGCCACACCAGCTTTGTGGCGCGCGCCGCCAAGGGCAGTATTTCCGGTTTTGGCGCGGCATCCTACACGCTGGCGCTGGACGCGGCGCATGCTTTGCGGCAGTAACCCGGGCTTCATCTGGGGCAAAAGGCGGAATCATCATGCCTGACAACACTGGAATCATCGTCGACACCGGCCTGGTGCGGGAACTGGCCGAACTGCTCGACGCCAGCAATCTGACCGAAATCGAAGTCAAGGATGGGGAGCGAACCATCCGCGTTGCCCGCACGGCCGCCGCCGTGACCATGGCGGCCGGCCCGGCTGGCTATGCCCCGGCCAATTACGCCCCATCGCCCCCGGCAGGCGGCTGGCCTGCACCGCCGACCGCTGCTGCGCCCAATACGGCGCCGGCTGCTGGCAGCGATGATATCCGCAATCACCCCGGCATGGTGAAATCGCCGATCGGCGGCACCGCCTATCGCAGCCCCGAACCGGGCGCGGCCGCCGTCATCACCGACGGCGCCAGCGTGGCGTCAGGCGAAACGCGGGTGATCATCGAAGCCATGAAGGTGATGAACCCGATCGTTGCGCCCAAAAGCGGTATCGTGAAGGCCATATTGGTGAACAGCGAGCAACCGGTGGAATATGACCAGCCGCTCGTGATCATCGAGTAAGTGCCTGTGTTCAAAAAAGTCCTGATCGCCAACCGGGGCGAAATCGCGCTGCGCGTGCACCGTGCCTGCCGCGAAATGGGCATTCGCACAGTTGCGGTGCACTCCACCGCCGATGCCGATGCCATGCACGTGCGGCTGGCTGATGAAGCCATCTGTATCGGGCCGCCGTCGGCCACCGACAGCTATCTCAACATCCCGGCAATCATTTCGGCCGCCGAAATCGCCCAGGCCGATGCCATCCACCCCGGCTATGGCTTCTTGTCCGAAAACGCACGTTTCGCTGAAATCGTGCAGGAACACCGCATCACCTGGATCGGGCCGGATCCGGAACATATCCGCAAGATGGGCGACAAGGTCGAAGCCAAGCGCACCGCTGCCGCCCTCGGCCTGCCGCTGGTGCCCGGCAGCGACGGCCCGATCCACAGCATGGAGGAAGCCCTCGCGGTTGCTGAAATCATCGGTTACCCGGTGCTGGTCAAGGCTGCGTCGGGCGGCGGTGGCCGCGGCATGAAGGTGATCCCCGATGCGGCCAGTCTGCCGTCGCTGGTGAGCCAGGCCAAATCCGAAGCCAAGGCCGCTTTCGGCGACGATACGGTGTACCTTGAAAAATATCTGTCCGAACCGCGCCACATCGAATTCCAGGTGTTCGGCGATGGCCAGGGCGGCGCAGTCCACATGGGCGAGCGTGATTGTTCGCTGCAGCGCCGTCACCAGAAGGTGCTCGAAGAAGCCCCGTCGCCAGCGTTGAGTGCCGCCGAGCGCGCGCGCATGGGCGAAGTGGTGCGGGAAGCGATTTCCAAGCTGAAATATCGCGGCGCCGGCACCATCGAATTCCTGTGGGAAAATGGCGAGTTTTTCTTCATCGAGATGAACACCCGTCTGCAGGTGGAGCATCCTGTCACTGAAGCCATCACCGGGATTGATCTGGTGCGTGAACAGATTCGCGTTGCCGCCGGCATGCCGCTGAGCGTGACGCAGGATCAGATCCATTTCGAAGGCCACGCCATCGAATGCCGCATCAACGCCGAAGATCCGGCAACCTTTGTGCCGTCACCTGGCCGCGTCACCGAATTCCACCAGCCCGGCGGCCTGCACGTGCGGGTCGATTCGGCGCTGTATGATGGTTATCGCATCCCGCCTTATTACGATTCGCTGATCGCAAAGCTGATCGTTTATGGGGCCAATCGCGATGAATGCCTGATGCGCCTGCGCCGGGCGCTGGAAGAATTCGTCATCAACGGCCCGAAAACCACGATCCCGCTGCATCAGGCGCTGATCGAGGATCCGGATTTCCAGAACGGCGATTATACAATCAAGTGGCTGGAACGCTGGCTGGCAAAGAAGGCGGCGGACGCTGCGGACGCAGGCTGAGGGCCTTTTCGGCGGGCCCTTTTCGGCACGGTCTGATCGGCGCATGTTCCTGCCGTGACCCGCTCGCTTGTTCACCGCCTCGATCCCGACATGCTGCTGCGCGCCTATGCCAGTGGCATATTCCCCATGGCCGAACGTGCCGACAGTCCGGACGTGTTCTGGGTTGAACCGCGCCGGCGCGGGGTGCTGCCGCTGGACGGGTTTCGCTTGCCGAAAAGCCTGGCCAAAACGCTGCGCCAGGAGAAATTTCGCTTCACCGTCGATCACGCCTTTGCCGATGTGCTGGCCGCCTGTGCGGAGCCGGTTCCAAGCCGCAGCGAGACGTGGATCAATCCGCTGATCGCCGAGGCGTATGTGGCCCTGCACGCGCGCGGCCAGGCGCACAGCGTGGAGGCGTGGTGTGCTGACGGCGAACTGGCAGGCGGACTGTACGGCGTGCGGCTGGGCGCGGCATTTTTTGGCGAATCAATGTTCACGCGTACGCGTGATGCCAGCAAATGCTGCCTCGCCGCCCTAGTCGCGCGGCTGCGGCTGGGCGGTTTCCGGCTGCTCGATACCCAATTTATCACCAGCCATCTGGCCGGCTTTGGCGCCGTGGAAATTCCGGCGCGTGAATACCGCACTCAGTTGAGTGCGGCGCTTTCGGGCACGGCGGGCGATTTCTTTGCCGGCGATGATGGTGCATTGCTCGGTGGCGTTCGGGGTGAAGGTCCATCCGGGAAGCGCATTGTGCAGCTTTTGAGCCAGACGTCGTAGCGCGGGTGCGCCATGACATTCAGGCTGGGGCTTTCCGCATAAAGCCAGCCCGAAAACACCCGCCGCACCTGGCCGGCCAGCCGTTCATCGACCTGCAGGAACGCGCCCTGCAGCTTTGGCCACTCCCACGGCGGCGTCGTCTCGCAGGTGCGCGCCGTGATGCGGATGCCGGCGAAATCGATCATCTGCCCGGGTTTGAGCGTCAGGAAGCGGGTTTGCCCGGTGCGCTTGGCGAGTGCTCCGACAACCAGCACGCGCTCGTTTACTGGGGTGACAGCGGCCACACGAGGTGGCGCTGCGCGGGCCGGAGCCGGAGCCGAAGGCATGGCCGGTGTCGGCGGCTCCTGCGCCATTGCGCCCACAGCAATCAGCCCGACCATGGCAAAGCCCGCCAACGCCAGCAGCTTATTTTGCTGGCGCATCGCTGCCCGGCTTTTCTGGTGCCGGCGCATCGCCGCCGGAGCGATTCACGACGCTGCCGATCAGGCCCATCAAGTCGGGCGCGCCCGAGGTTTCGATGATCTCGCCGCCGTCTTTCAGCATGTCCGCTTCGGCGCCCGGCGTGAGCGCCACATAATTGCCGCCCAGCAGGCCTTCGGATGTCACGGCGGCCGACGAATCGACCGGCAGGCGAAGTCCGCGATCGACCGACAGGCGCAGCACCGCTTGATAGCTGGTGGGGTCAAGTTCCAGCCCGACCACTTTGCCAACCTTCACGCCCGACATCTTCACATCGGTGCCCAGCGTGACCCCGCCGATGTTGGGAAAGCGCGCGGTGAGCACGGCGCCATCATTGCCTTCGCCGGCACCGGTGCGCGCCCAGGCAAAAGCAACGAAGCCGGCGGCAAGCAGCACGACCAACAGGCCGATCAGCGCTTCGACCAGATGCTCCTTGAGGGTGGCGCCCATATCGGCGGCGTCAGGCGTCGGGCGACCAGGCGCGATAATCGCCCGTGGTCGCTGCGCGCTGCCCGCCGGCCAGCAGCCCACCGGCCGGGCTGTGCGCCAGCTTGGTGCCAGTGGCGTTGGGCGTCCATTCGCGTTCCCAAACGCGGGTCACGAGCGGCTTGGCCGATGGCGGCTCGCTCACCGTCTTGTGCATCCACAAATGCCATTCCGGCGGGATGCGCGTGGCTTCGGGTTCGCCGTTGTAGATCACCCAGCGTTTTTGGGCGGCGCCGGTGCCGGTGCGGTAATAGATGTTGCCCTGATCATCGCGGCCGACTTCCTCGCCGTTGCGGGCGGTGAAGATGCGGGTGCCAAGGCCGGGGCCATTCCACCAGGTAAAGATCATCTTGAGCACAGACACGAAAGGGGGCTCCTTCGGGTCACCCAAAACACATTTTGCAGCAACCGCGCAACCCCGGTGATGGCGGATAGGCGAGGGCCGCAAAAGCCGCTAACGCAACGGCATGGCAATAGGCTTCAAAGCGACCGCTGCGTGAACCGCGCGCTGGCCTTCATTTTTATCACCGTGCTGATCGATGCGATCGGCTTTGGCGTGGTCATCCCGGTGTTTCCGCAACTGATCATGGGATTGACCGGGCGCAGCCTCGCCAGCGCAGCCGAAGTTTCGGGCTGGATTGCCTTCATGTACGCCGCCATCCAGTTTTTGATGGGGCCGGTGATTGGCGGGCTTTCGGATCGGTTTGGCCGCCGCCCGGTGTTGCTGGCCAGTCTGGCGGCGTTTGCCGCGGATTATGTGGTGATGGCGTTTGCGCCAACCCTGTGGTGGCTGGTGGCGGCGCGGGCCGTTGCAGGGATCACAGGGGCAACCTTTCCCACCGCCTATGCCTATATCGCGGATGTGACGCCCCCGGAAAAACGCGGTGCAAATTTCGGCATCATCGGCATGGCGTTCGGCTTTGGTTTCATTATCGGGCCGGCGCTGGGCGGCTTTGCCGCGCGCTGGGGCCACGAAGTGCCGTTCCTGGTATCGGCAGGCCTCGCGATGGCGAATTTCATCTATGGTTTGTTTGTGCTGCCGGAATCGCTGCCGCGCGAACGGCGGCGCGCGTTTGAATGGCGGCGGGCCAATCCGGTGGGCGCGCTGATGCGGCCGAAATCGGCGCATCCTGTGGTGCTGATGCTGGCCGCCACCGTTTTCATCTGGACGCTGTCGTACCAGTCGCTCTATTCGATCTGGTCCTATCACGGGCAGCAGCGTTATGGCTGGACGCCGGAACAAGTGGGGTGGAGCCTGGCTGCCATCGGTGTCACCGGCGCATTCGTGCAGGGCTTTCTGGGCCGCCGGCTGATCCCGCGCTTTGGCCAGATGCGCATCATCCAGTTTGGATTGCTGTCGGCGGTGGCGGGCTACAGCACCTACACGCTCGCTGATGATGGCTGGATGGTGTATCTCGGCATTGCGCTGTCGGCCTGCCAAGGGCTGGTGTTCCCGTGCCTGCAGGGCCTGATGTCGGCGGAAATGGGCCAATCCGAACAGGGCGAACTGCAAGGCGCGGTGGCGTCGATCCAGAGCCTTTCGGCGATCATCGGCCCGCCGTTGATGACCACGACGTTCAGCTGGTTTTCCGGCAATGGTGCCCCGGTTTATGCGCCCGGCGCGCCGTTTGCGCTGTCGCTGGTGTTTGTCGGACTGACGGCGATCATGTTCTTCCGGGCCATGGGCAGCCGGCGCGTGGTGCCAGCCGAGTGATCAGCCGCGCGCCTGGAACCACGGGGTCATCCGGGCGATCGCTTCGTGTATCTGCGGCGTGTCGGCCGCAAAGCTGAACCGCATGAAGTGGTGGCCGTCCACCGGGTCGAAATCGTAGCCCGGCGCAGCGGCCACCCCGGCTTCCAGCAGCAATTGTTCGGCCAGCGCCATCGCATCATCCGTCAGATGGCTCACGTCGGCCCAGATATAAAAGGCGCCATCGGGCGGGGCGATTTTCGTGAGGCCCATCGCCGGCAGCGCATCCAGCATCAATTGGCGGTTGGCGGCGTATCGGGTGATGTGGGTTTCAAGCTCGTCCACGCAGTCCATCGCCGCCAGTCCCGCATGCTGGGACAGGGTGGGGGCGGTGAGGAACAGATTGCCCATCCGCGCCCGCGCGGCATCCAGCAGATCATCGGGCGCCACCAGCCAGCCCAGCCGCCAACCCACCATGGAAAAATATTTGGAAAAACTGTTCACCACCAGCGCGTCCGGGGCATATTCGAGTGCACTTGCCACCGGACCAATGAAAGAAAGGCCGTGGTAAATCTCGTCGGAAATGATGCGAATATTGCGCGCGTTGCACACCGCAGCAATGGCCGCCATTTCAGCCGCCGGGATGATGGTGCCGGTGGGATTGGCCGGGCTGGCGATGATGACGCCGGCCGGCGCCGGATCAAGCGCGGCAAGATGCGCCGCCGTGACCTGGTAACGGCTATCGGGCCCGCAGGCGATTTCCTGAACCTGCATGCCCAGTGCCCGCACATTGTTTCGGTAGGCAACATAGCCGGGCCGGGCCATCGCAATCAGATCGCCGGGGCGAAAGGCCGACGTGAGCGCCAGCACCAGCGCCGGCGACGCGCCGCAGGTGAGGATGATGCGTTCGGGCGCGACGTGCACGCCGTGGCGGCTCTGGTAGAGCCCGGCAATGCGCGCTTTGAGCGGTTCGGATTCCCAATAGCTGCCGGGATCGCTCGCCAATACTTCGGCGGCGCGGGCGATGGCGGTGGCGGGCGCGCCGGTAGAAGGCTGGCCGAATTCCATGTGGATGATGCTGCGCCCTTCCGCCTCCAGCCGGCGGGCAAGGCGCGACAGGCGAATGGCGTGGAAAGGTTCGACAGGGTCGGCGAGAGCCGGAGTGTGCATCATCGCGGCGCGATAGCGGCTTTCGGCCAGATTTGCACGTCCGTTGCGCCGGGCGCGTGTGGCTGGCACAACGGCCGGGATGATCCGTTTTTTCCTGTTGCTGCTGTGTGTGTCCGTGTCGGCGCTGTCTGCGCCGCGAGTGTCTTTGGCCGTCCCGGTGGCCGCCGCTGCCGATCTGCGGCTGGCGTTGCCGCCGCTGGTGCGCGCCCATGAAGCAAGAGGCGGCCAGCGCTTCAATTTGTCGTTCGGTTCGTCGGGCCAGATGGTGCAGCAGGTGCTGAACGGCGCACCGTTTCAGTTGTTGCTGCTCGCCGATGCCAGCCATGCCGATCGGCTCGTGTCGGCGCGGCCGGGCGCGGTGCGGCGGCCTTATGCACTGGGCCGGCTGGCGCTGGTGGCCACAAGGGCCAGCGGGGTAAAGGATCTGGCCAGCCTGAGGGCCGCCATCCTGGCTGGCCGTGTGCGCCACCTCGCCATCGCCAATCCAAACCATGCACCCTACGGCGCGGCGGCGCTGGCCGTGCTGGCCGGGCTGGGTTTGGCCGATACCGCGCCGCTGGTGTTGGGGGAAAATGTGTCTCAGGCGTTGAGTTTCGTGACCAGCGGCGCCGCCGAGGCCGGGCTGGTGGCGCTGCCACTGGCGCGTTATGCGGGCGGCGGCCTCATCGTGGTGCCGGTGCCGCCCGCGCTGCACCCGCCGCTGGTGCAAACACTGGTGCTGATGCCCGGCGCCAGCCCGGCCGCACGCGGGCTGGCGGACCGTCTGACCGGGCCGAAGGGCCGCGCTGCGCTGTTGAAGGCCGGGTTTGGCCTGCCGTGAACGAAGCTGATCTGACGGCGCTTCGATTGTCGCTGGTGCTGGCGGCGGCAACCGTGGCGCTGCTGCTGCCGATTGGGCTGTGGCTGGGCCACTGGCTCGCGGTAACGCGCTGGCGCGGCCGCCCGTTGGCCGAAGCGCTGCTGATCCTGCCGCTGCTGTTGCCGCCCACGGTGGTGGGGCTGGCGCTGCTGGTTGGTATCGGGCCGGGCAGCGTAATCGGGCGCGGTTGGGCGGCGCTTACTGGCGGGCAACTGGTGTTCAGCTTTGCCGGCATTCTGGCCGCGTCTGTGCTGGTGAACCTGCCGCTGATGGTGCAGCCGGCGCAGCGCGCGTTCGAGGCGGTGGGCGACGATTTGCGCGGCGCGGCGGCCAGTTGCGGGCTGTCGCCGCTGCGGGCCTTTGCCAAGGTGGAACTGCCGTTGGCGTGGCCCGGCCTTGCCACCGGCGCCGTGCTGGCCTTTGCCCACACGTTGGGCGAATTTGGCGTGGTGCTGATGGTGGGCGGCGCCATCCCAGGCGAGACCGCAACGCTGTCCCTCGCCATCTACGACCGGGTGCAAGCCTTCGACATGGCGGGCGCGGCGCGGCTGGCGCTGCTGCTGCTTGGCATCAGCCTGATGGCCATCACGCTGCTGTTTTTGCTGGGGCGTAAACGTGGTTGAGGGGCTGTCCGTTTCCCTGACGCAGGCCGGCCCCATGGCGGTGGCGGCCAGTTTCGTCGTGCCGCCCGGGCAGACGCTGGCATTGGTCGGGCCATCGGGAGCTGGAAAATCGAGCATCCTCAAGGCGATCGCTGGCCTGCTGCCGGCCGCCGGGACAGTGCAGGTGGGCGCAACGTGCTGGCACACCGGAGCGGCGGGCCTGCCGGCCTGGCAGCGCCGCGCGGGCTTGGTGCTGCAGGGCGGCGGCCTGTTCCCGCACCTTGATGCGCTGGCCAACGTGATGATTGCGCAAACCCGGCCTGATCGCGATGCCGCGGCAGCGCTGCTGGCGGCCATGCAGATGGACGGCGCGGTGATCCGCCGCCGCCCGGCGCAGCTTTCGGGCGGCGAGCAGATGCGCGTCGCCTTGGCCCGCGCGCTGGCCCGCGCGCCGGAAGTGCTGCTGCTTGATGAGCCGTTTGCCGCGGTCGATCCGCCGGTGCGCCGGGCGCTGGTGGCACTGGTCGCCAGCGTTCGCCAGCAAAGTGCCGCGCCGATGATCATCGTCACCCATGATCTTGGCGAAGCTGCCGGCATTGCCGATCTTGCCGCCTTCCTCGATGGCGGGCGCGTTGTCGAACAGGGAGCCGCCGGGCGCGTGCTGGCCGATCCCGCCAGCCGGCTCAACCGATGGCTGCAAGGCGGCTGAAGGATCGCCACTGCCTCGGCGTGGGCCGGCGGCGATGCGCCAAAGTAGTGCTTGAAAGCCTGAAGAAGCTGTAAATATTACATAAAAGTCATATTGTGAAGATTTTTTGCAACTGTGCGGTGGATAATGGCCTGCGTCGCGGCCGGAAATGGCCAGGCCGTTTGTGACAGCCGAATTACAGCATAGCATGTTCTGTAGCGACCGCTGGGGAGCGGCTGCAACCAATCATGGGGAAATAATAATGACAAATCCGAAGAATTCTCGTGCAACACGTTTCATGCTCGCTGGCTCCGCGCTGCCGATGCTGGCGCTCGCGCTGGCCGCAGCAGTGCCCGCCGCCGCACAGACCGCGCAAGCCAGTGCCGACGAAACGAAGGGTGATGAAAAAGTCATCATTGTCGTCGGCACCCGCCGCACCGACCGCTCGATTCTCGACAGCGCTTCGCCGGTCGACGTGGTGGGCGCAGCCGAATTGGCCACGCAGCCTGCATCCAACGTGCTTGATGTTATCAGGGCGCTGGTACCGTCTTTTTATGTTGGCCAGAACGCCATTTCCGATGCGTCCACGTTTGTGCGCGCGCCGTCGCTGCGCGGCCTTTCGGCCGATGAAGTACTGGTGCAGCTGAACGGCAAGCGCCTCAACCGTTCGGCGCTGGTGCAGGTGTTCACCGGCGGTGATACCGCGCTGTCGTTCGGCAGCCAAGGCGCCGACGTCTCCACCATCCCTGCGCTTGCCATCGGCAGCCTGCAGATCCTGCGCGACGGCGCCACTGCGCAATATGGTTCCGATGCCATTGCCGGCGTGATGAATTATGGCCTGCGCGAAAATGCCGGGCTGGAAGTCGTTGCGCGGTATGGGCAGTTTTATCGCGGTGATGGCGAAAGTTATCAGATCGCGGCCAATGCCGGCGTCAAGCTGGGCGATCGCGGTTTCATCAACCTCACCGGCGAATACACCGACGACGGCGGCACCGTGCGCAACGCAACCCGGCCGATCGCGCTGATCTTTGCCCAGCAAAACCCCGGCCTCGCCAGCCAGCTGCCGAATTTCCCCGGTCCGGCGCAGATCTATGGCTCGTCGCCGGGCTTTGCCTACCGTTTCCTGCTCAACAGCGCCTATGAACTGACGCCGGAAGCCAAGCTTTATTTCATCGCCAATTATTCGCACCTGAAGGCCGATCAAAGCTTCAACTATCGTTCCCCGATCAGCGCGGCCAACGTGCCGGTTGTGGGCGGCACCGCCAATCTCAATGCCAACTCGGCCTTTGCCAATCCGATCTTCCTTACGCCCTGCCCGGCAAGCGCCGGCCTGCTCGGCTGCCCCACCGGCGGCTTCGTGAGAGACAGCAACACCTTCAATTTCACCAGTGTCTATCCGGCCGGCTTCACGCCGCGCTTTGTGGGGGTGACCGATCAGTATTTCGGCGTGCTCGGCATCAAGGGCAGGCTCGATAGCGGGTTCACCTACGATCTTTCGGGCACCATTGCGCGCAACTCGATCAATCTGTCGATGTATGGTTCGCTCAGCCCGTCGTTCGGCCGAGCCTCGCAGACCAGCTTTGAATTTGGCAAGCTGATCCAGGAAGAACAGAACCTCAACGCCGATTTCACCTATCCGCTCGAAGCCGGCCTCGCCAGCCCGATCACCCTTTCGGCCGGAGCGGAATATCGCCGCGAAACCTACACGCAGACCGCCGGTGACGTGCAATCCTATGCTGCCGGGCCGTTCGCCGTGCAAAATCTTTTCCGCCCGGTCGTTGGTGGAGGCGGCATCACCACCTATGTCGCCGACGGCCAGGTGACCAAACCGGTCGGCGCTTCGGGATATGGCGGTACCAGCCCGACCTTTGCCGGCCAGCGCAGCCAGCAAAGCTATGCCGTCTATGCGGGGGCAGAAACCGATATCACCGAAACGTTCAGCGTTGGCGCGATGGGCCGTTACGAAAAATACAACACGTTCGGCAGCGCCTTTGTGGCCAAGGGCAATTTCCGCTGGGAAGTGGCCGACATGTTTGCAATCCGCGGCACCGCCGGCACCGGGTTCCACGCACCGTCGCCGGGCCAGAACAACACTGCCATCCTCACCACGACGTTCGTGGCGGGTGATCAGGTGCAGGTCGGCACTTATCCGGTCACCAGCAACATCGCGCAATATTATGGTGCACGTTCGCTGCGGCCGGAACGTTCGACCAACTTTGGTTTGGGCTTCGTGTTGACGCCCACCGATGCGATCAGCCTGACGGTTGATGCCTACAGCATCAAGGTGACCAACCGGATCGGCATCAGCCAGAATTTCAGCGTTTCGGCTACCGATCTCGCTCGCGAGCCGGCGCTGCAGGCGGTGGGCCTGGGCGGTGCGGTGAACTATTTCACCAACGGCTTCGACACCCGCACCCGCGGCATCGACGTGATTGGCAGCTGGCGCGGTGACCTGGTTGGCGGCAAGGCTGGCGCCACGCTGGCCTACAACTACAACAAGTCCACGGTGCCAAGGTTTGATCCGAACGTTATCGGTGCCGCCCAGATCGTCAACATCGGCAATCTGGCGCCCAACCACCGCGCCAACCTGACGCTCACCTGGAACAGCAACGGCTTTGGCGTGACGTTGCGCGAGGCCTATTATGGTTCGTGGCGTGAAGAGGTGGGCTATCCCGGCCAGCTGTTCGGTGCGCGCTTCACCACCGATCTCGACGTGAGCTACACGTTCCTTGAAAATTACACCGTGTCGGTGGGCGCATCCAACCTGTTCAACACCTATCCTGACCGGGTGGCAAACTCGCCGGACAACCGGATTTTTCTGTCCACCAACAGCCTTGGGGATGGACAGATCTATCCCAACGCCGGCGGACCGTTCGGGTTCAACGGCGGCCTGTGGTATGCCCGCATCCGCGTGAAATACTGATCGTCGCCGCTTGGAAATTTCGGAAAAGGGGGCCGCGCGGCCCCCTTTTTTTGCATTCAGACCAACGCCGCTGCCAGCACCACGTAGCGACCGCCTTTGGCCAGCGTCACCAGCGCCAGGAACAGCGGAAAGGGGGTGCGCGCCGCGCCAGCAAGAACGGTGAAACCATCGCCGATGATCGGCATCCAGCTCAGCAGCAGGCTCCACACCCCGAACCGGTTGAACCATTCCGTGCTGCGCTCCCACCCGGCGGCCGACAGCGGGAACCAGCGGCGGTGGCGGAAACGGTCGGCGCTGCGGCCCAGCCCGTAATTCAGCACCGCCCCGCCAACATTGCCGGCCGTGGCCACCGCCACCAGCAACCACGCCGGTTGCTTTGCCGCCAACAGCAACGCGGCCAGCACGATTTCGGATTGCGCCGGCAGGATGGAGCCCGCCAGGAATGCGCTGGCGAACAATCCAGCGAGGGCAGGGGAGTCGGCCGGGACCATGGGGAACTCAAGCCTCGCCGCCGCGCGCCGGAGGCCCGGATTGGCGCAGCGCTGACAATTTTGAAGTGGCGGAGTCGGAGGGATTCGAACCCTCGGATCCAGTTACCCAGATCGGCAGTTTAGCAAACTACTGGTTTCAGCCACTCACCCACGACTCCGAGCAAGACGGCGGCTATAGCCATGCAGTGCAGGGCTTGGCAACAGGCTTTCGTGGCTGGCCCCCGCCGGCGCGGCCCGATAGGATGCGGCAGCAGCTCAGCCCCGGTTCAGGCTGGCCGGACAAATGGTTGGGTCAGATGACGGCGAGGAATGATCTGATGCAGCTGATGATGGTGCGGGCGGTGATGATGGCCATGACCGGGCTGCTGGCGGCGGGACCGGCAGCGGCGCAAGCAGCGCAAGCGGCCCCAATTCCAGCAGAAGCCCCGGCCCCGGCCCCGGCCCCGCCGCAGCCCAATCCCGGATACGCCGAAGACGATGTGCTGGGCGCAGCTGAAGGCGTGTTCGGCAAGGGTGCCGAAGGCCTGGCGGAGATCGTCCGCAAAACCTTCAAGGATCGCGGCCAGCCCAATGCCTACATTGTGGGGCGCGAAGCCGGCGGCGCCTTCATCGTGGGTGTTCGTTATGGTGCTGGCACGCTGTATCACAAGGTGGAAGGCGAGCGCCGGGTGCACTGGACCGGGCCGAGCGTTGGCTTTGATATCGGCGGCGATGGGTCGAAAGTATTCGCACTGGTGTATAATCTGAACGACACCGAAGACCTGTATCGCCGCTATCCGGCGGCCGAGGGCAAGGCCTATCTGATTGGCGGATTCACCGCCAATTACCTGCAGCGCGGCAATATCGTGATCGTGCCGATCAAGCTGGGCGTGGGCTGGCGGCTTGGCGTCAACGGCGGTTATCTGAGATTCTCCAAGAAGGGCAAGATTCTGCCCTTCTGAACCTCAACCTGGCCCGGCGATGCCCACGGCCAGTTCCAGCCAGATCAGAAATCCGGCGGCCAGCGCGGCGCCGGCCGCGGCCAATCGCACCTTGCCGTACAGGCGCGCCGCGCCTTCAAGGGCTAGGCCAACCGCGCCCAAAATCAACGTAGCGGCGAGGAAATCACCCGGCCCCCAGATCATCTCGCTGCTGAACTGCATGGCGATCGCCGGAAGCAGCAGCAGCGCGGCTGCGAGGCTCCAGCCCGTTTTGCGCAGCGTGGACGTGGAAAAGGTCATCGGCATCTCCTGCGGTTCAACATGCGCTTGCTGGCGCTTTCAAGCAATCGCGCCCAGCAGCGCCTCGCCGGAACCGACCCGGCGGACGTTTTCCACCAACCGTTCAAGGATGCGGCGGTTGATGTCGGGGTTGCTCCACGACACGTGCGGGGTGATGCGGCAGCGCGGGTGGCCCTGCAGGCGGTGGCCGGGCGGCAGCGGCTCAGGGTCGGTCACATCCAAGCTGGCCCACAGCCGGCCCTGGTCAAGTTCAGCCAGCAGTGCATCCTGATCGATCAGGCCACCGCGTCCGACGTTGACGATGTGGGCGCTGGCCTTCATCCGCGCCAGCCGATCGGCGTTCAGCAGATGCTGGGTGGCCGGCGTGATCGGCGCGGCCAGCACCAGATGATCGGCGCGCGCCACCACCTCGTCCAGCGGCGCGGTGCGGATATACGCATCGGGCGACGGCGCGGTGCTGGCGCGAGCCGCGATGATCTCCATGCCGAACGCATGGGCGTATTTGCCAACCTGACGCGCGATATTGCCCAGCCCGATCAGGCCCAGCGTGCGGCCATGCAGGGCGGCCAGCGGCTGATCGATGAATTGCGTGCGTTCCGGCCAGTCTTCGCCGGCGCCCAGCGTTATCGTGGCCAGTTGCTTGGCGTGCGCCAGCATCACTGCCAGCGCATATTCACCGATGGGGATGGCGGTGGTACCCGAAGCACTCGCCACCAGCGGGGCTTCGAACAGCCACGGCGGATAATCATCGGCACCGGCGCTGGCCAATTGCACCAGTTTCACCTGGCCCGGCCAGCCTTCCGGGCGCGGGGCGTGGTTGGCCTCATCGCGGTCGTGGCCCTGGCCGTGCAGCACGAACAGCACATCGACATCGGTTGGCAGTGCCCAGCGCGTTTCCTGCGGAATGTGGGCGGCTGATGTGACGCCGGGCATGGCAGCCAGCATGGCCGACATCGGCGGTGCAAATTGGTGGGCGATGCGCATCTTGTCCTCCCCTTTGCCCTCCCCTAGCCGGATGCGCGGCAGCCCGCTACAGGGCGAACCACATTCAATTTGCCACGAGGACAACATGGCCAGCATCACCGTTATCACCCGCGACGGACAAAGCCACGTGCTGCCGGCCAATCCTGGCATGAGCGTGATGGAAATCATCAAGGATGCCGGCATTGCCGAACTGCTGGCGCTGTGCGGCGGCTGCTGTTCCTGTGCCACCTGCCATGTGCATGTTGCAGCTGACGATATGGCCCGCACCGGCCCGGCATCGGCCGACGAGGCAGACCTGCTGGATTCGTCCGATCACCTGACACCGGCCAGCCGCCTGTCGTGCCAGATGGCTTTCACTCCGGCGCTCGATGGCCTGACCGTCACCATCGCGCCGGAGGATTGAGGCTGCCCGTGTCGGCCAAGGTCGCGGCCGCGCTTGAAACCCAGGCGCGCTTCTGCACCGCGCTGGGCGCGCCTTTCACCGGAGCGCTATGCCGGGTGCTGGCGGGCACTGTGCCGCCCGCCAGCCTGACCGGTCAACGGCTGGCGCAGTGGCCGGGGGAGCCGATGACCGACGCGCTGCCCATGCGTCTGACCGGCGCGCTGCATTGGCTGGTGCGCAGCGGCCACGCGGCGGCACTGGCGGCGCTATATCCGCCAGTGCCGCTGCCGGACGACGCAGCGCTGGCGGCCGTATTGGCGGCCCTGATCGCCGAACCGGCCAGCGATGCGTTCATTGCCGCCTTTCTGGGCAGCCCACCGCAAACCAACGAGGTTGGCCGCGCTGGCGCGTTGATGCCTGGCCTTTTGTGCGTGGCGGCTGCGACCGGCCTGCCACTGGCCTTGTTTGAACTGGGTGCCAGCGCCGGGCTCAATCTCAATATGGATCGTTTCGCGTGCGATTTGGGCGGCATTGCGGCTGGCGATGCGGCCAGCGCCGTCAAGGTGCGCCCGTCATGGCAGGGGCCACCGCCGCCTGCTGCGACCATCCGTGTTAT
Source organism: Sandarakinorhabdus sp. (assembly GCF_041689835.1). Lineage (GTDB taxonomy): Bacteria > Pseudomonadota > Alphaproteobacteria > Sphingomonadales > Sphingomonadaceae > Sandarakinorhabdus. The sequence goes on along the minus strand of NZ_JBDNFM010000046.1, from coordinate 3,471 downwards.
CAGCCGGCAGGGTGTGGACATTGCCCCGCTTGATGCTGCTGACGATGCCGTGGCGCAGCGGCTGATGGCCTTCATCTGGGCCGATCAACCCGATCGGCTGTCCCGCACCGAAGCCGCCATTGCGCTGGCGCGCCAGTACCCGCCGCCATTGGCGCAGGGCGATGCCGCCGACTGGTTGGAGCGCCAGGTATTGCTGGCCGATGGCGCGGCGACAATCGTCTATCACAGCATCGCCTTTCAATATTTCCCGCCGGTCAGCCAGGCTCGCATCCGCGCCCATCTCGGCGCGCTGGGTGCTGCCGCCAATCCGGCACGGCCGCTGGCCTGGTTGCGGCTGGAAATGGACGATCCCGCCAACCCGGCGCAGCCCGCCATCCGCCTCAGCCTGTGGCAGGGCGGCGCCGTGCAGGAAACGCTGCTGGGCCATGCCCATGCGCATGGCACGTTCGTGCAGTGGGCCGGGTTGTGAGGCTTGTCCTTGCTTCGGCCAGCCCGCGCCGGCTCGATCTGCTGGCGCGGTTGGGGCTGGTGCCCGACAGGGTCGATCCGGCCGATATTGATGAAGCCGCGGCGGCGGGAGAAACCCCGCGCGATCATGCTCGCCGGCTGGCCAGCGAAAAGGCAGCGCTGGTTGCTGCGCGCCATCCGGGCAGCGTGGTGCTGGCGGCGGACACGGTTGTTGCCGTGGGCCGCCGCATCCTGCCCAAGGCCGAAGACGAAGCCACCGCGCGCGCCTGCCTCGCGCTATTGTCAGGCCGCCGCCACCGGGTGTTGACCGCAGTTGTCGTGATCGACGCAGCCGGCCAGCGCCGCGAACGCTTGAGCGAATCGGTCGTGACCTTTCAGCGCCTGACAGCGGCCGACACCGATTGGCTGATCGGGCGCGGCGATTGGCACGGCAAGGCCGGCGGCTATGCCATCCAGGGCGCCGCCGAAGCCTTTGTGCGCGCGCTGTCGGGCAGTTATTCGGGCGTGGTCGGCCTGCCGCTCAGCGATACGCGGCTGCTGCTGATCGCGGCCGGCTGGCGGCCGTGACAGCGCTCGTGGAGGCTGCCCCGGGTGCGGCCCGCGCGCTGGTGCTGGCCGGAGACGCCGTTCTGGAAGCGCATTTCGCCCGTACCGATGATCCGTTGCCGGTCGGCCTGATTGCTCCGGCCCGGCTGGCCAGCCGCAGCGGCGGGCATGGTGCAGGGCGGGGCGTGGTGGTGATGGCTGGGCACGAAGCGCTGCTGGAACCCGCCCCAGCCGATTGGCCGGAAGGTCAGACACGGCTGGCCGAGGTGCTGCGCCCGGCCCGCCCCGATGGCGTGCGCGACAAGCAGGCCCGGGTGGCGGTGCACGCAGGCCCGGCGCGGCCTGCCCCCGACCTGGCGGCGCGCATTGCCGCTGCTGGCCATGCGGCGGTTCTGGTGCCGGCTCACGGGCCTGATCAACTGGCCGAAGCCGGCTGGTACGCTGTGGTGGAAGAGGCGCTGTCGGGCCGGGTTGATTTTGCCGGTGGCCGCTTGCTGGTGGCCGATACGCCGGCGATGCTGGTAATCGATGTGGACGGAAACGGCGATCTGGCCCGCCTGGCCGAAGCCGCCGCACGCGCCGTTGCCGCGCTGATCCGCCGCCACGGCATCGGCGGCCCGGTGGTGGTGGATTTCCCGTCGCTCGGCGGCCGCGGGCCGCGCGCAGTGATCGATGCGATATTGGCGGAAACCCTGCCGCAGCCGTTTGAAAAAACCGCGATGAACGGCTTTGGCCTGGTGCAGATTATCCGCCCGCGCCGGCAGCTCAGCCTGATGGAAGAATCGCGCCGGCCGGGCTTTGCTGCACTCGAATTGCTGCGCCGGGCCATGCGGCTGGTGGGCGCAGTGCGTATCGAAGCGTCGCCGCGCGTGATCGACTGGCTGGCAGCACGCCCGGCGCTCACCGATGAATGTGCGCGGCTGACAGGCGGGGCGGTGGCGCTGCGGGCCGATAATGGGGCAGGGAGGGGACATGTCCAGCACGTCTGATTCGCGCGCCCGCGCCTGTGTCTATTGCCGCAAGGCCCCGGCTGCGGCGGCCTTTCGCCCGTTCTGCAGCGAGGGCTGCCGCAGCCGCGATCTCAACGCCTGGCTGTCCGATCGCTATGTTGTGCCGGCCGGCAGCGAGGATGACGAACTTTCTGCAACGTCCCCGCTGGACAACGGCGACGAGGCTGGCTAAACGCCCGCTTCCCATGCGGCTCACCCAGCCGCCTGATGAACATGGGCCCGGGTAGCTCAGGGGTAGAGCAGGGGATTGAAAATCCCCGTGTCGGTGGTTCAAATCCGCCCCCGGGCACCATCTTTTCAGTCATCGATGCGTCGGACTGGCTGGAACTCAAGAACTGAAGTGGGTCGCCGACTTTACTTGCGTCTGAACCGTTGAGGGCTGGCTGTATGTGGCTGCCGTGATCGACCTGTTCTCGGGCCGGGCCTTGGGCTGATCGATGAGCGCGATGATGACGGCGCAGCTCGTCACTGACGCGCTGATGATGGCGATCTGGCGCCGGGGCAAGCCTGCCGCCTTGCTGCATCATTCGGGCCAAGTCAGCCAATAGACCAGCGAGCAGTTCCAGCGACTGATGGCCGACAACGGCGTCACCTGTACGATTAGCCGTTCAGGCAATGTCCGGGACAACGCAGTTATGGCGAGCTTCTTCCTGGCGCTGGAGACCGGGCGGATGGCGCGCACAATCCGTTGCCCGCAAAACCAAGCAAAAGCCGAGGTGTTCGATTCCATCGAACGCTTCTACAATTCCGATCGTAGGCATTCGATCTTGGGGTATCTCAGCCCCATCGACTTCTAGCGGCATGCTGAAGTGGTCTCACCTCGTGTCCATCAAACCGGCAGCAGCCCCACTTAGCAATCGCGCGGGACTGTGCAGATGAAGCGAGCCACCTCTCATTAGGATGCGAAAATCATGCCGAATTTGTTCAGTCCCTACACTCTCAAAGGAGTGACTCTGCGCAACCGTATCGCGATGTCGCCGATGACGATGTACCGGTCCCAGGACGGACTGATGAACGACTATCATATGATGCTGCTCGGCTCTCGCGCAGCGGGCGGATTTGGTCTGGTATTCCCCGAGCAGTTGGCAATCACTGCTGATGGACGAACAAGCGTCACCTGCGCTGGCATTTACGATGATGCCCAGCTTGATGGGCTATCGCGCGCCACGGCGATGATCAAATCCATGGGGGCTGTGCCGGCCATCCAGCTTGGCCATACCGGGCGCAAGGGCAGCAGTTTGCAGCCCTGGGAGGGCGGTGCCCAACTTTCTCCCGATCACCCTGACGGGTGGCAGGTGACCGGCCCGTCGGCTGTTCCGTACGGCGGAAAGTACACCCATCCAGTTCATCCATTATCGCGCGCGGAAATCAGGCAACTTCACAAGGATTATGCGTCTGCAGCCAAACGAGCCCATCAAGCGGGCTTCGAGTGGCTCGAACTGCATTT
>NZ_JBDNFM010000045.1:0-2297 GCF_041689835.1 Sandarakinorhabdus sp. | reverse complement strand
GTGCGCGTAACGCTGGAAGGCCATTGCGATGAACGCGGCACCCGCGAGTATAATCTTGCGCTTGGCGACCGCCGGGCCAATTCGGCGAAGAATTTCCTTGCCAGCCAAGGCATCGACGTCGCTCGGCTCGCCACGATTTCCTATGGCAAGGAACGCCCTGCCGTGGATGGCAGCGACGAAAGCGCCTGGGCACAGAACCGCCGCGCCGTGACCATGGTGATGAGCCGGTAATTCCTCTTCCCCAATACGGGACAAGCCGATAACAGCCGTGCGCCATGGGGAATAAACTGCGGATCATCCACATGGGCACGCCTTTTTTCGCGGTGCCGGCGCTCGATGCGCTGGTCGCGGCGGGGCACGAGATCATCGCGGTCTATACGCGCGCGCCCAAACCAGCGGGGCGCGGCAAGCAATTGCAGCACAGCCCCGTCCATGTCCGTGCCGAGGCGCTGGGCATCAAGGTGTTCACCCCGCGCACCTTCCGTGATCCGGCGGCAGTGGATGAATTCCTGGCTGTGGCCCGTGACTGCGACGTGGCGGTGGTGGCGGCCTATGGCTTGATCCTGCCGCGCGCTGTGCTGGCTGCGCCGCGATTGGGCTGTATCAACATCCACGGATCGATCTTGCCGCGCTGGCGCGGCGCGGCACCGGTGCAGCGCGCCATCCTGGCCGGCGATGCCATCACCGGCGTCACCATCATGCAGATGGAGGAAGGGCTGGACACCGGCCCGATGCTGGCCGGGCACGAAACGCCCACCGCCGGCAAGACCAGCGGCGACCTGTTTGGCGAACTGGCCGCGCTGGGCGCCGATTTGCTGATCGATGTGCTGGCGCATCCGCGTGCCGCCGTGCCGCAACCAGAAGCCGGCGTGACGCTGGCCGCGCGCATCAACAAGGCCGAGGCGCATCTTTCCCCCGCCCTGCCCGCTGCCGTGCTGGAAGCCCGTGTGCGTGCCTTCAACCCCGCACCGGGGGCCTGGCTGGAAATCGGCGGTGAGCGGGTGAAGATATTGGCGGCCACCATTGAGCCTGGCCCCGCCGCGCCGGGCGTGACCGTGGACGACAAGCTGGGCATCGGCACCGCAGACGGCATCTTGCGCCCCACCACCGTGCAACGCGCCGGCAAACCCGCCATGCCGGCGCGGGCGCTGCTCAATGGCTGGCGGGTGCCGGCGGGCACACGTGTTGCATGACGCGTTTTCGCTTCACGGTGGAATATGATGGCCGGCCGTTCATGGGCTGGCAGCGGCAGGATCATGGCCCTTCGGTGCAGGCTGCAATCGAAGCCGCCATCGCCAATGTCACTGGCCAAACGGTGGCCGTGTTTGCGTCGGGCCGCACCGATGCCGGCGTTCACGCCCGCGCCATGCCGGCCCATGCCGATATCGATTGGGCGCGTTCCCCGTTCCGCCTGATGGAAGCGATCAATGCCTGGTTGCGGCCGCAGCCGGTGACGATCATCGATTGCGCCGAGGCCCCGGGCTGGCACGCCCGTTTCGATTGCACCGGGCGGCGCTATCGTTACCGCATGATCAGCCGGCGCGCGCCGCTCACCTTTGATGCCGGGCTGGCATGGCGGGTGCCCGCGGCGCTGGATGCCGACGCCATGCAGGCAGCGGCACGATTGCTTGTTGGCCAGCATGATTTCACCACGTTCCGTTCCGCCAAGTGCCAGGCCAAATCGCCAGTGCGCACACTGGATCGGCTGGAAGTGACGCGGGCGGGCGAGGAAGTGCACATCTTCGCCGCCTCGCGCAGCTTTCTTCACCACCAGGTGCGATCAATGGTCGGTTGCCTGAAACTGGTGGGCGAAGGCAAGTGGAGCAGCGCCGATCTGGCCGACGCGCTGGCTGCCCGTGACCGCGATGCGCTGGGCCTCAATGCGCCGCCCGATGGCCTGTATTTTGTGGGCGCCACCTACGCGCAAGTGTCGGTGGGCTTTACAGGTTGATGGTTTGGGCTTTTTGCAGGCGGCCTCATTTCAGCAGCTTGCACCCGGCGGAGCAATTGGCACGCATATTGCAATAATTATTGGCCACCTGATTTCCGCAAAGATCGATCACCATGCAAGATGGTTCGCGCATCGCCAACGAACGCCACGGCAAGCCCGTCATCCGCCGTGTCTGGCTGTGGCTGGGCCTTGTCATCGGAACGACTGGCGGCGTGTTGGCAGGCTGGCTGATCGCTCTCTGAAACCGCTGGCTTATCGCCAGGCCAGTTTAATTGGCGGCTGGTTTATCGCCAGCCGAGTGCTTCACCCATGATGTGAAAAATCACATTCTGCTCCATCACGCCGC
>NZ_JBDNFM010000044.1:0-20807 GCF_041689835.1 Sandarakinorhabdus sp. | reverse complement strand
CTTGGCTTGCCTGCACCGGGCCCTGATCCGGGCTGAAAATCGTGAAGGCTGTTATCATGCGCGGGGGACGGCGTCTGCTTTTCGGCCATGGGTCAGGTCCTTTCGTGGTGTGTCCACGGCAACCAGCCATGTGACCGAAAGTTCCCCGCCCTTGCCCGTTCAGTCCGGCATGCCGTTGTTGCTGCCGGCGGCGGAAAAGCCAGCGAGTTGCACCTGTGCCGGCTCGCCCTGGCTGCCCAGCGCACGCACCATTTGTTCGGCGGCCGCAATTGCGGCCTCGCGGCAGGTGGCGGGCATCATCATGCATTCATCCCGGCGAACGGCCCAGCCATAGGGTTCCTCGACGATATCGAAAACAATCACGGCAGCACCTCCATTTTCAGCATGTCTGCCGAGAGAACGCTTGAGCCGCGCTTTTGTTCACGTCGCTTGCGGCCGGCCGAGAATAATCTTGACGACGCAGTCGGGCGCGCCGGGCCGAAGCGCGATCCGCACCGGGCCGGGCGCAAGTGCAATGCCAGCCACCACGGCAGCGGCGATACCGCGGTTCACGCGGTGCGGGTTGGTGACGTTAATCTGGTAGCGGCAGCCGGCGTGATCAAACCGGACATCGAACTCCGGCCAATGATCGGGAATACAGGGGTCTATCTCCAGAAAGCCGTCGCGCACGCGCACGCCGAGCACATGTTCGACGCCGGCGCGCTGCATCCAGCCGGCAGCGCCGGTATACCAGGTCCAACCGCCGCGCCCGACATTGGGCGGCCGCGAATACACATCGGCTGCAATCACATAAGGCTCCACCTTGTAGCGGTGCAGTTCGGCCAGCGTGAGGCTGTGGTTGATCGGGTTGAGCATGGCAAGCAGAGCCCCCGCCTGGTTGCCATCCCCCAGCATCGCCAGTGCGATCACCGACCAGAGCGCGGCATGGGTATATTGGCCACCGTTTTCACGGATGCCCGGCGGATAGCCCTTGATATAGCCGGGATCATGCGGCGTTTGATCGAACGGCGGCGCAAACAGCAGCGCCAGCCCGGTTTCCGACGAAACCAGCTCGCGCATCGCCGATGCCATGGCGCGGCGAGCGCGCGTCGGATCACCGCCGCCAGCGATCACCGCCCACGATTGAGCAATCGAATCGATGCGACATTCGTCACTTGCCAACGATCCCAGCGGCGACCCATCATCGAACCAGCCGCGCCGATACCAGTCACCATCCCAGGCTTCGCGGTCCAGCGCAGCGCGCAAGTCGGCGGCATGGGCCGTCCACGCCGCAACCCGCGCCGTGTCGCTGCGCGCAGCGGCGATCGGCAGGAACGCAGCCAGACTGGCGGCCAGGAACCACCCCATCCACACGCTTTCGCCCACGCCGTCATGGCCGACACGGTTCATGCCGTCGTTCCAGTCGCCGCCGCCAAACAACGGCAGGCCATGCACACCGGTGCCAAGACTGGCATCGAGCGCCCGCGCGCAATGTTCGTACAAGCTGGCCGACTGGTCGCTGATGCCGGGTTGGAAGAAATTTTCCATCTGGCCGGGTGCCAGCACTGGCCCATCGAGAAACGCAATATCCTCCTCCAGGATCGCTGCATCACCGGTTGCCCCCAGATAATGCGCCGTCACCAAAGCCAGCCAGACGCGGTCATCGGCAAAGCGCGTGCGCACGCCATTGCCCGCCTGCGGCAGCCACCAATGCTGCACATCGCCTTCGACAAACTGGCGGCCAGCCGCCCGCACGATCTGGGCCCGGGCAATGGCCGGGCGCACCGATGCCACCGCCATCACATCCTGCAACTGATCACGGAAACCATAGGCGCCGCTGGCCTGATAAAATCCGGCGCGCGCGCGAATGCGGCAGGCCAGGGTTTGATACAGCAGCCAGCCATTCAGCATGATGTCGAGCGAGCGATCCGGCGTCGTCACTTCCACCGCGCCCAGCACATCGGCCCAATCGGCGGTGACTTCGGCCAGAACGGCATCAAGATCGGCGGCGCGGTAGCGTTCGATCAACGCGCGGGCAGCATCGTCACCCACCGTTTCCCCCAGCAGGCAGACGATTTCGATGCTGGCGCCGTCCGCCAGTTCGATCTGCGTCTGCATCGCGCCGCAGGGATCAAGACCGGCGCCAACCCGGTTGGACAGCGGCGCGCGGGCTGCCATCGCAGCTGGATCGCCGGCATCGCCGCCGCGGCCGATGAATTCTCGCCGATCGCCGCTGTGGCTGGTCTGGCGGCCGCCCAGATCGAAAAAGGCCGTGCGGTCGGCAAAGGCCGGCACCCAGGCGTTGCTGGCAAACATCCCGCCGCTGGCCGGATCAACGCGGGTAACCACGAACGGCGCAGCAGCGGCCTTTGAGGCCCCCAGCACCCATTCCACATAGGCAGCCACCGTGAGCCGCCGCACCCGGCCAGAGACATTGCGGATGGTCAGCCGCGAAATCCTGATCGGATCGGCAATCGGCACAAATTCGATCAGACCGAACTCCAACCCCGACACGGCATGTTCAAACCTGCTGTAGCCCCAGCCATGGCGCGCGACATAGGTGCCGGCCGGATCACGGATCGGCGCGGCGGTCGGGCTCCACAACGCACCGTCGTCATCATCGCGAATATAAAAGGCCTGGCCTGAAGGATCGCCAACCGGATCGTTGGACCACGGCGTCAACTGGTGTTCGCGGCTGTTGGCGGCCCAGGTGAACCCGGCGCCATCGGCCGACACCTGAAAGCCGAAACCGGCGTTGGCGATGACGTTGATCCACGGCAGCGGCGTTGTCTGGCCCGGCCCCTGCACGATCACATACTCGCGCCCGTTTTCGGCAAAGCCGCCAATCCCGTTGAAAAACTCCAGCGTTGGCAGCGCGGCGAACCGATCAGGTTTTACTGCTGCCGGCAGGCGCGGCAGGCGCCGCAGCAGTGCGGGCTCGCGCCGCGCATCAAGCTGGTTGGCCAATGGGCCATTGTGCGCATCGATTACCACCCGCGCCGCCGACAGCAGCAGATCACGAGTGCTGTAAGGAACAAGGTCGGCGCGCAGCACGAACACGGTGCCAGGACTGCGCTCGCCGAACTGCGCGCGTGACTGGCTGGCCCGCACCAGCACTTCCAGCGCGCTTTGCAGATCCTGCACATAAGACGTGCCGCGTTCGTTGATGATGACCAGATCGAACGGCAGTTGTTTCATCCGCCAATAATCAGTCGCCTGCATCACCTCCCGCGCCACCGACAAATGCTCGATATCCGCAATGCGCAGCACGATGACCGGCAGGTCGCCCGAAATGCCCAGCGACCACAGGCCCGATTGTGGGCCAGCGCCTTGTGCAATGGCGGCAGCGGATGGCCGCAAACCAGCGGAAACATATAACATGTGGCCAGCCAACCGTTGGAACTGCGCTGCCTGGCCGGCACCAAGCCGCAAATGGTGGAGCTGAATCTGGGCTTGAGTGAAGGCCAGGGTGGCGGCGCGTTCATAGGCGATTGGCGCGCTGTGCTTGTCGATCATCTCCAGCACTTCCTGCCGGCTGGAGCCGATCATCGTCCAGAACGCGACATGCGCGGTTTCGCCAGGGGCCACACGCACCCGGGTGCGCAGCACGAACGCCGGATCGACCACAGCGCCGGCCGAGCCCGACAACGACCGTCCATCGGCTACGGCCCGCGGGCGCTGCAGGCTGCCGCCCCGGCCAAGGAATTGGGCGCGATCTGTTTCGAATTCGCATGAGCCCACGGCCTTGTCGTCCGCCACAATCAGGTGGGCGGCCCATGTTTCGCGGTCTGCCGGGTCGCGTTGCCGGCGCCGTGCCAGCAGTGCGTGTGCGCCGGCAAGCCATTCTGTTTCTATGAATAATCTGGAAAATACCGGATGGGCCACATCGGCGGCCTGGGGTGCCAGCGCGAGTTCTGCAAAGGAGGTGATTTCAACCGTGCGGACCCGGGTGCCGCCATTGCTGATCGAAACGCGCCGCACCTCGCTGTCATCCTCGGCCGAAACCAGCACGGTCATGCTGGTTGTCAGATCGCCGTCGCGCCGGACGAATTCGGCACGGTCTTCGTTGAAGCTGACCGAATAGCTGTCGGGTTCGCGGCGGGTAGGCTGATAGCCGGCCGACCAGATCTCGCCATTTTCGGCATCGCGCACGAAGATATGCGACCCCCGGTCGTCACAGGTCGCGTCTTCGCGCCAGCGGGTGACGGCGATATCGCGCCAGCGGCTGTAGCCCGATCCGGCAGCGGTAAGCATCAGCGAGTAGCGGCCGTTTGACAACAGATGCGTTGCCGGGCTGCGTGTGTGCGGCGTAGAAAAGTGGCGGCCAACAAATCGGCTGATCAACGGTGCCTTTGCTGCCGGTTGAGTTTCGTCGACAGCAGCTGCGCGCACCGCTGCCACCAGGCGCGGCATGCGTTCCTGCAGCAGCAGTTCCGCCGCCTTTACCAGCGGTTCGGCGTGAAAGCGATTGCACATCACGCCGCCAAACACGCTGTTGGCCAGCGCGACGATCGTCATGCCCTGATGATGCGCCATGAAATTGCGCACGATGGCGACCGTACGCCCGGCCGGCAGCCGTGAGGCCGTGTAATCCAGCGCGTCGAAATAGCCGAAGCGGCCCATCGCGCCGGCACCATCCAGGCGTTTGAAGTTGGCAATGGCGGCATGCGGCTGCGCCATCGCAGCCAATGCCGTGGCATAGGGCGCCACCACGAAATCATCGATCAGGCCCCGCTTCAGCCCGAGGCCCGGCACGCCGAAATTGGAATATTGATAGGTCATTTCGAGATCGCACGCATTGAACGCCGATTCCGAGATGCCCCATGGCAGACCATGCTGATCGCCATATTCGATGTGCGCCGCCACAACCCGGCATTCGGTGCGTTCAAGCAGGCTGCCGGCCGGTGGGCACATGACCAGCGCCGGCATGAGATATTCAAACATCGAGCCCGACCACGACACCAGCACCGGCCCCGCCGTGACCATCGTGACGGCATGGCCAAGCCTGAACCAGTGCCGGGCCGGCACGTCGCCCTTGGCGATGGCAAAAAAGCTGGCCAGCCGAGCTTCGGACGCGAGCAGATCATAATGATTGTCGTCCAACGCGCCGGTGGCGTCCGAATAGCCGATCGACAGCAGCTTGCGGTCGGGGTGCAGCATGAAGGCAAAGTCCATGCCCATCGCCAACTGGCGAGCGGCAGCGGCCAGATGCTGCAACCGTTCCGCCGTGATTGCGACATCTGCATCCCGCTGCGCATCCCGGTGATGGCTTGCGATGGCGGCGCCAACCGCGGCCAGCCAATATCGGCGATCCTCGTCGCTGGGCAAGGCTGCTTCGGCCAGCTCGGCGTCGGCCAGTTCGGCTTCGGCCTTGGCGGCGACAGCGGCAAGATCCTGCCAATCCACATCCGCCCCGGCGTGCAGCTTTGCCGCCAGCGCCAATGTCGCTGCATGGAGCCGGGGGTTCACAGCAGGAAAGGTCATGAAAATCGCGAATGCATCGCGCGCGCCGGCTAGTCGGGCATTATCCGCGTGCGGCGCCTCACGCCATTCCTCACACGCATTGGCCAGCGCGATCAGATGGCCAGCAAGATTGCCGCTGTCCACCGACGAGACGTAAGGTGGATCGAGCACCCGGCAATCTCCGGTGTCGTACCAGTTGTAGAAATGCCCACGACACCGCTGCAGGCGCGCCAGCGTTGCCATCGTCCCCTACAGCCGATCGATTGCTTCCTGGGTGCCAATCCAGCCAAAATCGCGCGCACTCACCACCGAAAGCAGGTACAGCCCGATGTTGGTGGGCGACGTGCGGCGCGCGATGACCGGCAGCGGGCTTTCCTGAAAATTGTCCGGCGGCAACATGTTGTCGGCCGACGTCACCACGAATTCAAAATAGCGCCAGGTACGCCGCGCGATCAGGCGCAGCATGTCGGTGTCGTCTGCGTCCAGTGTCAGCCGCTGCGGCAGCACTGGAGGCGTGCTGATCCGGCAGGCCAACGCTGGCGATGTCAGCCAGAGCACACCAAACGCCAGCGCCAAAGGCCAGGTCGCCTCGCCGCCGCCAACGGCAACGGCGACCCCGATTATGGCAAGGATGACCGCGCCAGGCATTCGACGGTAAAAGCCGCGCGTATCCAGCACCATCGCATCGGCCAGCTGCGCCGCCGGCACCCATTGCAGCATGTTGCGGCGCGTGATCGCCAAGCGCACGAGGGTGCGCCCGATGGCATCGCCCATCAGCCAGGCCTGATCAGCCAGAAACATGATCACCAGCCCCCAGCGCGCGGCCGCAAGACGGAAATCGGCACCCAGCACGCGCAGTTGCGCGCCAGCAGCAATGCCCGGTGGCCACCGCAGCAGGCTTTCCAGTAACGGGATCAGCGCCGGCACGGCCAGCACCAGCACCATGAACAGCGTCCACGACAGGGCCGCCGGCAGCGGCAGCAGCCAGCCGGCAAATAGCGCGCCGATGGCGGCCGGCGCCGTCAGGCTGCGCCGCAGATTGTCGATCATCTTGGCCCTACCGGTCAACGGCACCGCCTTGCCGGCCCCGCTGTCGAGACCCAAAATCCAGGGCAGCAACTGCCAGTCGCCGCGCGCCCAGCGATGATTGCGGCCCGACGCAACGTCATGGCGTTCGGGGAATTCCTCCACCACTTCCACATCGCTGGCCAGCCCGGCGCGGGCAAACACGCCTTCGAACAGATCATGGCTGAGCAAGGCTGCCTCAGGCACCCGCCCGGCCAGCGCCGCTTCAAAGGCATCGACATCGTAAATGCCCTTGCCGGCGTAAGATCCCTCGCCAAACAGATCCTGATAAACATCGGACACCGCGGCCGAATAAGGATCGATGCCGCTGTGGCTGGAAAACAGCCGCTGATACCATGATCCTTCGTGCCCGATCGCCAGCGCCGGCGTGATGCGCGGTTGCAGCAGGCCATGGCCTTCGACAACACGCCCGCTGGCCGGATCAAGGCGCGGCTGGTTGAGTGGATGCGCCAGCTTGCCGATCAGCCGCCGCACCGTATCGCGCGGCAGCCGCGTATCGGCATCAAGCGTGATGACGAACCGGACGGCTTCGGGAACGATCGGTGCCCGGCCATTTGCCGTAATGAAGCTGGTATCAGCGGCGCCGCGCAGCAGGCGGTTCAGTTCGTGCAGCTTGCCGCGCTTGCGCTCCCACCCCATCCACACGCCTTCGCTGCGGCTCCACTGCCGCCGCCGGTGCAGCAGCAGGAACCGGTCGCCCCCAGCAATCGCCGGGTAACGGGCGTTCAGGCTTGCGATGCCATCACTGGCCAATGCCAGCAGAGCGGCGTCGGCCGCCTGGGTTTCGGCCGGCGCATCAGCCCAGTCCGACAGCAACGCGAAATGCACATCGCCTTCAAGGCTGGCAAGATGATGGATTTCCAGCGTTTCAATCTGATCGGTAATGCTGCGTTCTGATGTCAACATCACCGGCACCGCCACCAGCGTGCGCAGATCGGCGGGAACGCCCTGCCGCAATTCCAGCGCCGGCAGGAACGTTGCCGGAATAACGCGCGTCACCCCGGCGTTGACAAAGGCCACGGCAGCATCAAGCGCCGGGATGGCGCCCAGAACCAGCAGCAGAAGCACCCACAGCGGGGCGACTTTCAAGGCCACCAGCGCCAGAGCAGGCACCAGCAGCACCAATGCGGCCACCGCCATGATCACCCCGCCATAACCCAGCACGCCCAGCTTGCGGCCCAATCTGCGGGGCCACGCCCTGATGGGCGCGCGATAGCCGATTTCGGCCTCCAGCGCCGTCCGGCCCGCCGCCACCAGATAATAACCGGGATCGCCCCGACGCGGATCGCCGTCGGCCCCGGCAAAACGCGCCCTGCCGGCAGCCTGAAGCGCGCGCGCTGCCACCTCGACTTCGGACAAGGGGGAACTTCGCGCCAGCATCTCGATGGCGGTGCGGTAATGGTTGCGGCTGGCGAAATCCATCGCCCGGTAGGTGTCGTTCTCAGCCAGCAGATCATCCACCGGCGACATTTTCTCGAACAACACCGACCAGTCAATTTCCGACATCACCCGCATGCTGGTGATGATGTTGCGCACAGTGACAGTGGCGCCGATCTGGCGTTCCTGCTCGGAAATAATGGCGGCATTGCTGCTCGTGCCGCGCTCCGCAAGCCGTGCGTCAAGCCATTTCAGCGCATGCGCGACCCCGTCGCTGTGGATTTGCAACCGGTGGACAAATTGCACGGCGAACGCGTCGGTTACCGGGCCAACATGGCTAACGAGAACCTGTGCCACCGGTTCGGCGACGCCCGTTTCCGTCCCCAGCAATCGATCAGCCAGCGCATCGGCCGCCTGGCGTTCGGCCTGGCTATGCTCGATCCGCACGGCAAATCGCCGCAGATTTTCGATCAGGACGATGCGCAATGTGGTCGCGACCGCCCACAATTCGCCGATCGTAAGCGGCTGGACTTGCTGATATGCGCGGATAAAGCGCGTGAGCACCTCTGCGTCGAAACGACTGTCCGTGTGCGCCACATAGGCCCATGCAATGCCGAACACGCGCGGAAAGCCGGCGAACGGGCCAGCAACCAGCTTGGGCAACAGACGATAAAACGCCGGCGGCAGATTTGCGCGAACATCCCGTATATGGCGTTCGACCAAATGGAAATTATCGACCAGCCATTCGGCCGCCGGCGTGATTGGCGTGGCTGCCTGCAGGCCGCGCATGGTGGCGCGAAATGTCTGCCGCAAGCTGTTTTCGTTATCCGCTAGCCGGGTGCTCAGCGACACGCCGCGCCGCGGCGCCGTGTCGGCCGCCTGCGCCCACGCCAAGCTGCGAGCATGGTCCTCCAGGCGTTCAACACCGAACAATTCCTCGCGAATTGGCTTATCGCCAAACCATGGCGAAGGGCGAGTGCGGAACAATCCTGCGATCATTGCTGGCTTCGCAGCTGCGACCCCTGAAGGCCGTTACCGCTTTTCTGACCGTTGCCGAATGTGCTCGAGCCCCACAACCGGATCAGCCCGGACCATGTGGGACCGCGCACCTTCATCATCAACCACCTATCGCGTTGCGGACCCGGCAGCCCTTAAACACACAATCATCGGCAGGCGGATTTGTTCCTTCGGCCATGCTTTGGCGGGCAACAAATATGGCCAGCCAGGGGCGATGAAATGTGGACTCAGATCATTGAGGATTTTTGCTTGTGCCGGCCAGATGTTGAAAAATTCACGTCAGGCCTTCATCCCGGAACCTGGTTCACCGCGTGTCGGCGCTTCGAGCCTTGTGCCAGTGCGGACGATCTCGCCGCGCTCCGCCTTGAGCGACGCCATATCGATCACATACCGGAAACGGACGTCGTCATCTTTGATACGCTGGAAGGCATCGTTGATGTCGGCAATGTCGATCACCGCGATCTCGGGTCTGATGCCGTGCTCGGCGCACAGATCCAAAACCTCTTGCGTGTCGCCAACACCGCCAATCAACGAACCAGCGAGCGATATCCGGTTGAAGACCATTGGCCCGGGGTTGAACGCATCAAACTGCATCATGTTGCCAACAACCACCAACGTTGAACCCGGCATCATGAACCCAAGATAGTCGGCAATATCATGCGGGTAGGGAACGGTATCGATCATCATGTCGAGCGTCTGCGCTGCTGCCTCGACTGCGGCGTCATCGTCCATAACCACCACCTTGTCGGCTCCCAACGCCAGGACAGCAGCAACTTTGCCTGCTGATGTCGTGAAGGCCACCACCGTCGCTCCCATCGCCTTGCCGATCTGCACCGCCATATGTCCCAGCCCGCCAATCCCGGCGACACCCAGGGTTTGCCCCTTTTTCAGCCCAAAGTGCTTCATCGGTTGATAGGTCGTGACCCCGGCACACAATATTGGCGCGGCTTCGGCAGGGTCGATGCCGTCCGGAATTGTCAGGACAAACTCTTTTCGCACCACGATGCTGTCGCTGTAGCCACCATAGCTGTTGGTGCCGTCAGGCTTCTTGGGGCCATTATAGGTAAAGGTGCTGCTTTTGGGCCCCGCGCAATATTGCTCGTCGCCCGCCTTGCATGGCTCGCACGTCTGGCAACTGTTGATCATGCAGCCGACACCAACTGTCTGCCCCACCGAAAATTCCGGCACGCCGTCGCCAACTTCCGTCACTGTTCCAACGATTTCGTGGCCCGGCACGCAAGGCCACACCGTGTTTTCCCAATCATCGGCGCATTGGTGGATATCGGAATGGCAAACGCCACAAAAAGCGATGTCGATCGCCACCTCGCCGGCACGCAGTGGTTCGCGGTCAAAGATGACAGGAACAAGGCTTTTATCGGCTCCCAAAGAACCGTACCCGATAGTGGTCATGGAAAGCCTTTTCGTTATGGAGTGTAAACTCACAACGATACTGTCGAGGATTTGATCCTTCCGAAAAGCAAGATTTGCAGTTTTGCTCGCCAGCCAAATTTCGATTGGCCCCGCACCACGCTTTATTGCGGATTTCCAGGCAATTGGCGCGCCCAGCAGGACTCGAACCTGCGACCCCGAGCTTAGAAGGCCCGTGCTCTATCCAGCTGAGCTATGGGCGCGTTGGTGCGCAGATGCCCCCTTCCCGGCCGAAAATCCAGCCCTAGTCGTCGGCAATGTCAAGATAAGCGGCCACATCGTTGTCGGTGGCGATCCACAACATTAGCTGCACGGCTTCGGATTGAGCTGCGGCGATGGCCAACGCTTCGGCCAGTGGGCCGTAGAAAAGCGTTTCGGCAACCGGATCACCTTCGTCCAGCCGATACAGCCGCACCGTCGCCGAGGCGAAGGTGGAGCGCATCAGCGGAAATTGTCGGCGTAGGCCTGAATCTTCAACACGCGCGGCCCAAGCGTGACGATCTCCACCTCCAGATCGTTGGCAGCAGCATAGGCCAACGCGGCTTCCTGGGTGGCAAAACGCAGCTGTAGCTGGCCAGCAGTGAAGCCGCTGCCACTCCAACCGGTGAGCGCATCGGCGCGCATGCGATCGTCGCGTTCGAATTCAAGCAGCCATTCGCCGGTGCGGGCGCGGCCGGATTGCATGGCGTGCTTGGGGCGTTGGTACAGACGAGCGTGCATGATCTTCCTCTGCCGTGGCCCCGCCCCGCAGGCAAGGGCTTGCCGTCAACTGGCCGTCAATACGCCCTGGCGATGGCAAACTCGACCGTTTCGGTGAGCGCGTCGCGGGCCAGGCCCTTTGGGAAGCTGCCGAGCACATCGATGGCGC
This sequence comes from Sandarakinorhabdus sp., assembly GCF_041689835.1. Classification (GTDB taxonomy): domain Bacteria; phylum Pseudomonadota; class Alphaproteobacteria; order Sphingomonadales; family Sphingomonadaceae; genus Sandarakinorhabdus. The sequence goes on along the minus strand of NZ_JBDNFM010000044.1, from coordinate 9,589 downwards.
GCTGGCCGTAATGTCGAGCGCGGGCCATGGTGTCGGTAACGGCGTTGGTGGTGCGCAGATGCTCCCCGGCGCGGGCAAGTTCGACGTCGCCATTGGCTTTGCCGCTCATGGCGCGGCGCCAGAATTCGCGGTCTTCCTCGTTGCCGCGAGCATAGGCCAGGATCACCGGCAGGGTGATCTTGCCATCGCGAAAATCGTCGCCGGCGTTCTTGCCCATGGTTTCCGCATCCGACACATAATCGATGGCATCATCCACCAACTGGAACGCGATGCCGAGATAGCGGCCATAGCTGGCCAGCGCTGCTTCGGCCTTGTCGTCGCGTTCGGCGACCACGCCGGAAATCTGGCAAGCGGCAGCGAACAGCGCGGCTGTCTTGGCGCTGATGATCTCCAGATAGCGATCTTCGGTGGTCGATACGTCGCGCTGGGCCGTGAGCTGCGCCACTTCGCCTTCGGCAATCACCGCCGACGCACGAGAAAGAATCTTGAGAACGCGAAGCGAGCCGTCTTCCACCATCAGTTCAAAGGCGCGGCTGAACAGGAAATCACCCACCAGCACACTGGCCGGATTGCCGTAAAGCGCATTTGCCGTGGCTTTGCCGCGGCGCAGACCCGATGCGTCGACCACGTCGTCGTGCAGCAGCGTGGCGGTGTGGATGAACTCCACGGCTGCCGCGAGCTTGTAATGGCGCGTACCTTCATATCCAAGCAGGTTGGCACACCCCAAAGTGAGCATCGGGCGCAGCCGTTTGCCGCCGCCGGCGATCAGATGGCCGGCCAGTTCCGGGATCAGCGCCACCTGCGACTGCATGCGATCGAGGATGACGTGGTTCACTGCGTTGAGCCCGGGTGCCGTCAGGTTCAGCAGAGCCTGGATGGACGGCTCTCGACGAAGGTTATGGACTGTGGCACTCACATCGTTTTCCTTACCGAAAGCTGCCGGGCGCGCAAGCGTGGCCTTGCCCCCCGCGCTGCTGTGCCGCAAAAGAGGGTCGGCGCCCCGGGCGGCGGCCGGGTAGGGGAAACAGCGTGACCGATCAAGTATTGGAGGCCTATCGCCAGAGCATTGACAATATCGATGCGGCTCTCGTGTTCATGCTGGCCGAACGCTTCAAGACAACCCAGGCGGTGGGCCGATACAAGGCCGAAACCGGACTGCCGCCAGCCGATCCGGGCCGCGAGACGGAACAGATTGCTCGCCTGCGTACGCTGGCAGCCAGCGCCAATCTCGATCCTGAATTTTCCGAAAAATTCCTGCGCTTCATCATCGACGAAGTGATCCGCCACCATCAGGCGGCGCGCGGCTGAACATCCGGCTGCCCGCCCTGAAATGCCCTGGGCAGGCTGAGAATCACCAGCAGGCCGCCCAGATCCTCCGAAGTGCCAAGTTCGACACTGCCGCCATAAAGTTCAGCCACATCCTTGACGATGGCAAGGCCAAGGCCGGTGCCGGGCTTATCCGTGTCCAGCCGCTCGCCGCGTTCGAACAGCCGGTTGCGCTGGTCTGGCGCAATGCCCCTGCCGTCATCCTCCACCAGAATGCGTACCATGTCGGCTTCGGTCTCAACCGTGATGAACACGCGGCCGCCGCCGTGCAGGGCGGCGTTGTCAATCAGATTGCCCAGCATTTCATCCAGATCCTGGCGCTCGCCGCGAAAAGCCGCGTCGCGCATTCCGGCCAGATCGATCAGCACCTTGCCCTGATGGATCCGCCCCACCGTGCGGGCAATCGCCTCCAGCGCCGGCCATAACGGGGTGCGGGCGGTGGAGGCAGCACGGCGGCCGGCGGCGCGGGCACGGGCCAGCTGGTGATCGACATGGCGGCGCATCACCTGCACCTGGGCTTCGATGGCGCGGGCCAGTGGATCATCACGGCCGCGCGCCTCGCCCAACAGCACGCTCATCGGGGTTTTCAGGGCGTGGGCCAAATTGCCGGCGTGGCGGCGCGCGGCTTCGGATTGGGCCTCACCGTGGGCCAGCAACTCGTTGATTTCGGCAACCAGCGGTTCAACTTCCACCGGGAATTGCGCATTCACCCGCCGCGCCCGGCCCGACCGGATGTCGGCGATGGCATCCGACACGCGCCGCAAAGGCGCCAGGCCATAGATGGATTGCAGGCCAACCATGATGATGAGGCCGATGCCCAATACCCCGAGGCTCCAGCCGACGATGGTGCGCGTGCGCGCCAGTTGCCGATCGAGATCGCGACTGGACTGCGCCACCTGAAACAGGAATGGCTGCGCCGCGCCGGGCAAGCGTACGCTGCGCGCCAATACCCGCAGTGTTTCGCCGGGAAACTGCGTGCTTTCATATTTGCCGGGGTTTCGACAATCCTGATCGCGGGCCGGCGCTGCCAACTGGCGATCCCACAGGCTGCGCGATGGAAACGGTGCATGGCCGCCCTCCGACACCTGCCAGTAAAGACCAGAATAAGGCTCGGCAAAACGCTGGTCACCCATTTGGCGCAGCAGGCGCACGTCGCCCACCTCGTCCAATTCGGCGGCGTTGATCATGGCGTTGAGATTGTTGGCCAGCTGTTCGTCGAAACTGGCTGTGAGCGTATCATCGAGAACGCTCACCAGCGCCAGCCCGCCCACGCCAAGCAACATGGTTATCCACACCGATGCGATCAGCACCATGCGCCGCTGAAGCGAGCGGCCGGTGCTGATATCAGCCGGCGGCTGCGGTTCAGAGCTGGTCGTTGAGACTGTAGCCAAGGCCGCGCGTGGTCATGATCAGATCGGCACCCAGTTTTTTGCGGATGCGCGTGATGAACACTTCGATCGTATTGGAATCGCGATCGAAATCCTGGTCGTATATATGTTCGATCAGCTCGGTTCGGCTGACCACCTTGCCTTTGTGGTGCATCAGATAGCTGAGCAGCTTGAATTCCTGAGCCGTGAGCTTCACCGGTTCGCCGTTCAGGGTCACCCGGCCCGAGCGGCCATCAAGACGCACGCCGCCAGCCGTCAATTCCGATGTCGCCTGCCCTGCGGCACGGCGGATGATGGCGCGCAGCCGCGCCACCAATTCCTCGATCTGGAACGGCTTGGCCAGATAATCGTCGGCACCGGCATCAAGGCCGGCAACCTTGTCTGACCAACTGTCGCGCGCAGTCAACACCAGCACCGGCATGATGCGGCCTTCCCGGCGCCAGCGATCGAGCACGGTCAGGCCATCAAGGCCCGGCAAACCAAGATCGAGGATGACCGCGTCATAGGCTTCATTGGAACCCAGATAATGGCCTTCTTCACCGTCGCTTGCGACATCCACGGCATAGCCCGCCTGTTCCAGCGCATTTTTCAGCTGGCGGCGCAGATTTGGCTCGTCTTCGACGATCAGTATTCGCATTGGGCCCCGTCCACGTTTTCATCTGCTCCTGTCAAGCTGGCGGCGCTGCCCAGTGCCGCCGCCCCGTCATCAAAAGCTTTGCCGGCGCTGCACCCGTACGCCGGTGCGGGCATCAACATCAATATTGATCAGATTGCCCTCGCGCATGAACCGGAACCGGTAGGTGCGGCTGGCCTGATCGAATTGCACACCGACATACTCTCCCGGGGTTTCCTGCACCACCCGGCGCTGGATCGCCTCCAGCGGCATGATCTCTCCGGCGCGCACCATGTCGTGCACGTCGTTGGGGCCGGCCAGCACCGGAACGGCAAGTGCCAGGCTGGTGAAAGCGAAAAGAAGGTTGCGCACACGCATGGTCCTGCCAATCGGCCCCGCTGAAATTACTTCACCGGCGGTCCTTGAGATCGCCACCCTGCCCGCCATCGCTTGAACCCGTCCTGAACATGAACGGATTGCAAGCGACCGAGATGAATGATCCTTGTGCCGCATGGATGGCATGTGTGCAACCGCTGCCTCTTGCCAGCAGCGGCGCGACAGGCCACTGCGCTTGCGCATGCCCGAACCCATTTTCACTCTTGATGCCATCGGCCTGAAAACCGGCACCGGCTGGCTGTTCCAAGGCCTGTCGCTCACCCTCGATGCGCGTGACCGCGTGGCGTTGATCGGCCGCAACGGGGCCGGCAAGTCGACCTTGCTCAAAATCATCGACGGCAGCATCGAAGCTGACAGCGGCCGGCGGGCAGCATCGGGCGGCTTGCGCATCGGCCGGCTGGAACAGGATCCGCCGATGGGGGGATTCGCCACGCTCGAAGCCTATGCCATGGCTGGCGGCGCCCAGGCTCATGACATCGCCGCTCTGGCCGATCAACTGGGGCTTGATCTTGATCGCCCGGCCGCCACCGCATCGGGCGGCGAGCGTCGCCGCGCTGCGCTGGTGCGGGTACTGGCTGAGGCACCCGATCTGCTGCTGCTCGATGAGCCTACCAACCATCTCGATATCAATGCCATCGAATGGCTGGAAAACTGGCTGGATCGTAGCCGCTGCGCGCTGGTGGTGATCAGCCACGATCGTACGTTCTTGACGCGGCTTACGCGCAATTGCCTGTGGCTGGATCGCGGTATGCTGCGCCGGGCCGAAGTAGGCTTTGGCGGTTTCGATGCCTGGGCCGAAGCCGTGGCCGCCGAGGAGGAACGCACCGCCCAGCGCCTGGACACCAAACTGAAGGCCGAAGAACACTGGCTGCAACGCGGCGTCACCGCCCGGCGCAAACGCAACATCGGGCGACTGACCAAGCTGATGGATTTGCGCGAAACCCGCCGCAGCCTCGATCGCGGCCCGACAACAGCGCGCATCAGCACCGAATCAAGCGATCCCGGTTCCAAGATCCTCATGGATGCCAAGGCGATCTCGCTGGCCTTTGGCGATCGGCCCATCCTTACCGATTTTTCGCTGCGGGTGCGCAAGGGCGATCGGATCGGCATCGTTGGCCCCAACGGTGCCGGCAAATCGACCCTGATCAAGCTGCTGCTCGGCCAGATCGAACCTGCATCCGGCACCATCAAGCGCAGCGCTGCCTTGGCCCCCACCATCATCGATCAACACCGCGCGCGCCTGAAAGGCCGCACAGTGCGCGAAGTGCTGGCCGATGGCGGCGAATGGATCGAGGTGAACGGTTCCAAGAAACATGTCGCCGGCTATCTGAAGGAATATCTGTTCGATCCCGGCGTCCTTGATGCGGCAGCGGAAACCCTGTCGGGCGGTGAACAATCCCGCCTGCTGCTGGCGCGTGAATTTGCCACGCCGTCCAATCTGATGGTACTCGATGAGCCCACCAACGATCTCGACATGGAAACGCTCGACCTTATCGAGGACGTGATCGGCGATTATGATGGCACGGTGCTGCTGGTCAGCCACGACCGTGCCTTCCTCGACAGGGTGGTGACGATGATTGTCGCCATGGACGGCAACGGCAATGCCGAAATCAGCGTTGGCAGCTGGAGTGACTGGGCGGCGCGCCAGCGGCCCGCCGGCAAGGCCAAGGGCCGTTCCGCCGCGCCCACCACGGCTGCCACGCCCGCTGCCAAAAAGTTGAGCAAATTAAGCTATATCGATGCGCGCGAACTCACCGATTTGCCGGGGCGCATGGAAGCGCTGGGCAAGGATATCGCCAAGCGCGAGACGCTCATTGGCGATCCCGATCTTTATGCCAAGAATCCAAACCGTTTTTCCGCGCTGATGGCTGAAATCAATAAATTGCGCGCCCAGTTGGAAGCAGCGGAACTGCGCTGGTTGAAACTGGCCGAGATGGAAGAACGCCTGGCCAGTTGACCGTCTACAGTCGCAATCGCATCAGCACGTCATCAACCCGCACGCCGTCGACGCGAATGGCATCCTCGTCGATTGCGTAAGGGCGAAATCCGCAAGCCAGATACAGCGCAATTGCCGGTGCATTGCCGATGCCAACGCTCAAGACCAGTTCATCGACCTGGCCGCGAGCCGCAGCCACCACGGCTGCGATCAAGGCAGGGCCTGCGCCGCTACCACGCGCAACCGGCGCCACATACACGCCCACGAGGGATCCGCGATGGCTGACCTTGCGCCCAGTTTGAAACGCAAGCGCCACAGTGCCAACAAGATCAACGCCCAAAAACGCGCCAAATGTCGTTCGCTTCGCCAAGCGCGCCAGCCAATCGCCCGCCGGCCAAGCCGCTTCATCGTCGGCATCAGCCGCAAAGGCGGCTGGATGAGCGTGCAGCCCGGCCAACCGCAAAGCGCGATATGCCTCCACGTCTGCGGCCGCCAAAAGGCGAACCGTCAAAACGCGCTCAGGCAACCTCGACACCGGGCGTCACGTCTGGTTCGATGTGCGGCGGCAGCACCACGCGCAGCGGCGCCGGCGCAACCTTGGCAGTATCGTGGGCGCGCACAAACGTTTCCATAACCGGCGCAATTGCCTCGCGCCACTTGCGGCCGTTGAAGATGCCATAATGGCCGGCGCCTTCCGCAAGGTGATATTGCTTCTTGTTGTCCGGCAGGTTCACCGCCAGATCGAGCGCGGCCTTGGTCTGGCCGATACCGGAGATATCGTCGCGTTCGCCCTCGATCGCCAGCAGCGCGGTCCTGGTGATCTTGCCCGGATCGACAATACGGCCACGATGTTCAAATTGGCCAGTGGCCAGCGCCTGGCGCTGAAATACCAGATCGATCGTCTGCAGATAAAACTCGGCAGTCATGTCGCACACCGACCGATATTCGTCATAGAAAGCTTTGGTAGCGTCGGCCGATTCTTCGTCGCCGTCCACCAGGTGCTTGAACATATCCCAGTGCGAATTCATGTGATTGGCGAGGTTCATCGACATGAAGCCCGACAATTGCAGAAAGCCGGGATAAACCTTGCGGCCGCCGCCCGGATACATGGCTGGCACATCCTGGATCACCGTGTGCTCGAACCAGGCGTAGGGCCGCTTGGAGGCCAGATCATTCACCGATGTCGGCGCTTTGCGTGTGTCAATCGGCCCGCCCATCATCGTCAGGCTGGGCGGCGTGCAGGGATGATCATCCTCGTTCATCAAAGCCACGGCAGCCAGCGCCGGCACCGAAGGCTGGCACACCGCCAGCATGTGCGTGTCCGGCCCCAGCACTTCGAGATACTCGATCAGATAATCAACGTAATCATTGAGATCGAAATGGCCTTCGCTGGTGGGCACCAGGCGAGCATCGCGCCAGTCGGTAATGTACACCTCGTGATCAGGAAGCAACCGTTCCACCGTGCCGCGCAGCAGCGTCGCGTAATGGCCCGACATCGGCGCCACCACCAATATGCGCGGATCGCGGCGACCGGAAATGGCGCGCTTGAAATGCTTGAGCTGGCCAAACGGCTTTCGGTGCACCACCGCTTCCGAAACTGGTACCGAAACGCCATCAACGGTGGTGGAAAGCAGGCCAAATGCCGGCTTGCCGCGCACTTCGACGGTGTGGGCAAATACCTCCAGCGCCCGCGCCATCGATGAAGCAGACGGCGACCAGGCCAGCGGATTGGCTTGGCTGAGCAACCAGTCGGAACTGGATTGGGCTGCCATGCCCATCGCGGCCAGCCAGGCTTTCTGCATCTCAAAGGCGGTATAAAGCATCAATATTCCTTCCGGCGTGGCCGCATTCATGATGCAGTTCCATATCGCACATGCAGCATAAACCGGAATCGGCTGCAACGTGCAACTAATCTGGTGCGGTGCAGCATATATATAACGACCGCTGTTGCCGGCTTTGTCGCGGCCGGTTGCCATTGAGTGTGGCGCGGCCTGCTGTTATCAGCCTGCATGGCTCCCCGTCCGCCGAAACCACCCTTGCCTCCTCCGGCCGAGCGCAAACTCTCCCGCCTCAAGCTGTTGTGGCGGTTTGCACGTGCGTATCCGTTGCAACTTGGTGCGGCGGTCATCGCGTTGTGCGTTGCCGCGCTCACCACACTGGCCATCCCGCAAGGGCTGAAAACAGTGGTGGACAATGGCTTTGCCCGCGGCAGCGACCCGGACGCCATCGCACCGTTCTTCCTGGGCTTCCTTGGCCTTGTGCTCATGCTCGGTCTGGCCACAAGCGTGCGCTTTTTCTTCGTGTCCTGGATTGGCGAGCGTGTGGTGGCCGATCTGCGCACCGCAGTGCAGCGTCACCTCATCAGCCTTGATCCGGTATTCTTCGAAGAAAACCGTCCCGCCGAGATTGCCAGCCGCATCACGTCGGACACGTCGGTCATCGAACAGGTTGTGGGCACATCGGCCAGCCTCGCCCTGCGAAACACGGTGATGGGCATCGGCGGCATCGGTTACATGTTCTGGGTGTCCCCGCGTCTGACGTTGATGATGATGCTGGTGATCCCGCTCACCATCGCGCCGATCCTTTTCCTCGGCCGCAAGGTGCGCGACATCTCGCGCGCCAGCCAGGATCGGGTGGCCGACATGGGCACGATGGTTTCCGAAGTGCTCGGCGCCATCCGCATCGTGCAGGCCTTTACCCAGGAAGCGCGCGAATCCAGCCGCTTTGCCGCCGCCGTCGAACGCAGCTTCGATACCGCCAAGCGCCGCATCCGTCTGCGCGCGGTGATGACGGCGTTGGTGATCACGCTCATTTTCGGCGCCATCACGCTGGTGCTGTGGCAGGGCGCGCTCGATGTGATTTCAGGCCGCCTGTCGGGCGGTTCGATTGCCGCATTCGTGTTTGCGGCCGCCATCGTCGCCGGCGCGTTTGGCACGCTCACCGAAGTCTATGGCGATTTCATGCGCGCCGCCGGGGCCGCCGGGCGCATGGAAGAATTGCTGGCCGCCCGCCCGATGATCCGTGCTCCGGCCCATCCTGTGCCGCTGCCGACCCCGGCCCGCGGCGAACTTGAACTGGCCGGCGTGCATTTCCACTATCCGTCCAAGCCAGATGCACCGGCGCTCAAAGGCTTCACGCTCAAGGTCGCGCCCGGTGAAACGGTGGCCGTGGTCGGCCCGTCGGGCGCCGGCAAATCCACGCTGTTTCAACTGGTACAGCGCTTTTACGATCCAGAGGCCGGCGAATTGCGGCTGGACGGCGTGTCTTACCTGGATGCCGATCCGCACCAGATCCGCGAGCGCATCGCCGTGGTGCCGCAGGAAACCGTGATCTTTGCCGCCAGCGCCCTGGAAAATATCCGCTACGGCCGGCCCGAAGCGACCGAAGCCGAAGTGTGGGCTGCGGCCGAAGCCGCCCATGCCGATGGCTTCCTGAAAGACATGCCCGAAGGCATCCACAGTTTCCTGGGCGAAAGCGGCACACGGCTTTCGGGCGGCCAGCGCCAGCGCGTCGCCATTGCTCGCGCCATCCTGCGCAATGCGCCGATCCTGCTGCTTGACGAGGCGACCAGCGCGCTCGACGCCGAAAGCGAACAGCTGGTGCAGGCCGCGCTCGATGATCTGATGAAGGACCGCACGACACTGGTCATCGCCCACCGCCTCGCCACCGTGCGCGGCGCCGATCGTATCGTGGTGATGGACAAGGGCCGTATCGTCGCCGAAGGCACGCACGACAGCCTTATGGCCGCCGGCGGCCTTTATGCCCGGTTGGCGCGGCTGCAGTTCGATCAGATCGCCGCCTGATTTTTCACTGCGCGGTGTAGCCGCCGTCCACAACCAATTCGGCGCCAGTAATGAAACTGGCCTCGTCACTGGCCAGGAAGGCAATAACGTCGCCAATCTCCCTGGGCTGACCGAACCGGCCGATCGG
>NZ_JBDNFM010000043.1:0-16869 GCF_041689835.1 Sandarakinorhabdus sp. | reverse complement strand
GCTCAAGGCCGCGATCCGCTCGCCTGATCCGGTGGTGTTTCTCGAAAACGAGCTGCTTTATGGCCAAAGCTTCGACGTGCCGGAAGGCGATCATGTGGTTCCCATCGGCAAGGCGCGCACCGTGCGGGCGGGCAAGGATGTGACTCTGGTGAGCTACAGCATCGGTGTGGGCGTGTCGCTGCAGGCCGCCAACGCGCTGGCGGCGTTGGGCATTGATGCCGAGGTGATCGATTTGCGCACGTTGCGCCCGATGGATACCGCCGCCGTGCTGGAAAGCGTGAAGAAGACCAACCGCATGGTGGTGGTGGAAGAAGGCTGGCCGGCCTGTTCGATCGCGTCGGAAATCATGGCCGTGGTGATGGAAAAGGGCTTTGATGATCTTGATGCGCCGGTGCTACGCGTGACCAACGAAGATGTGCCGCTGCCCTATGCCGCCAATCTGGAAAAGGCCGCGTTGCTGAAAGTGGACGACGTGATCGCCGCGGCGCGCGCCGTGTGTTACCGGTAATGGCTGCGATGAAAACCCCTGGGCAAACCCGGGTCGCCGTGATGATCGATGGCAGTTATTTCAATCGTGTATCGACCTTTTACAAGTTCGAACATGAAGTTGGTAGGCGCCTTTCACTTTCCGGCCTGATGGATTTCATCCGCATCGCTGCTGCCGATATGGAAGACGTGCCGCGCAACCGTTGCCGGGTGGTCGAAGCACATTATTTCCGTGGCCGTTACACGCTGCGCGATCTGGAAGACCGGGCGCAAACCGCCAATTTCGTGGTGGAATCGCTGCGCAACGACAGGGTGTTCGATCAGATCCTTGCAGTCAGCAACATCACCCCGCATTTCACCCGCATCGATACCAACAGCGAACCGCCCAAGGAACAGGGCATCGATGTCTGGCTGGCGCTGGAAGCATTCGATCTGGCCGTGAGTGACCGCACCGACGTAGTGGCGCTGGTGGCCGGCGATGGTGATTTCGTGCCGCTGGTGAAGAAGATCAACGCCATCGGCAAGCGCGCGCTGGTGGTGGCGTGGGGCATGAAATCCGATCAAGGCACCCAGGTTCGCTACAGCGGCCCGCTTGCCGCTGCCGCCGCCTATTTCCTCGATATGGCCGACCTGATCGACAACCCGGACGAAGATGAACAACGCGCCCTGGTCGATCAGCTTTTTGTGGACAATTGATCATGGCTATTGATGTGACCATGCCCGCCCTGTCGCCCACCATGGAGGTGGGCACGCTGGCCAAATGGCATGTCAAACCCGGCGACACCGTGAAATCCGGCGACATCATCGCCGAAATCGAGACCGACAAGGCGACCATGGAAGTGGAAGCCGTGGACGAAGGCACGATAACCGAACTGCTGGTTGCTGAAGGTGCGGAGAACGTGCCGGTGGGCACGGTGATCATGCGCCTGACGAGTGAGGACGACGATGCCGCACCGGCACCGAAGGCGGCGCTTGCACCTACGCCAAAGGCAGCGCCCGCTGCTTCTTCGCCTGCAGCCGCACCGGGGCCGGTTGCCGCGCCTGTTCAGGCCTCACCGGCCGGTGACCGCATCATCGCCAGCCCGCTTGCCCGCCGCATCGCCGAGATGAAGGGCGTGAACCTGGCCAGCATCGCCGGCAGCGGCCCGCGCGGGCGCATCGTGCGCGCCGATGTTGAGGCAGCTTTGGGCGTGCCGGCCGAGATTGCGGCAGCGCCTGCACCCAGACCCGCCCAGGCAGAGCCTGTTGAAGCCCGCGTCCCCGCAGCCCCCATCACCAGTGACATTCCGCACAATGTCGAAAAACTCGGCAATGTCCGCAAGGTGATCGCCCGCCGGCTGACCGAGGCCAAGCAATCGATCCCGCACATCTATCTCACGCTTGATGTCGAGCTCGATGCGCTGCTGAAACTGCGCGGCGAGCTCAACAAGGCGCTGGAACCGCGCGGCATCAAGGTGAGTGTGAATGATCTGGTCATCAAGGCGCTGGCGCTGGGCCTGCGCCAAGTGCCCAAGTGCAATGTGAGCTTTGCCGGCGACAATCTGCTGGTGTACGACCGCGCCGATATCTCGGTCGCCGTTGCCGCGCCGTCGGGCCTGATCACACCCATCATCGTGGGCGCTGATGGCAAGGCTGTGAGCCAGATCGCCAGTGAAATGAAGCTGCTCGCCGAAAAGGCCCGCGCCGGCAAGTTGCAGCCGCACGAATATCAAGGCGGCACCGCCAGCCTGTCCAACCTCGGCATGTTCGGCATCAAACAGTTCGACGCGGTGATCACCCCGCCGCAAGCCATGATCCTGGCCGTGGGCGCCGGCGAAAAACGCGCCGTGGTTAAGGGCGACGCGCTCGCCATCGCCACCGTGATGACCATCACCGGCAGCTTCGACCACCGCGCAATCGACGGGGCCGATGGCGCAGCGTTGATGGGCGCGGTGAAGGCGCTGATCGAAGCGCCGCTGGGGCTGGTGGCATGAAAACCCCCTCTCCCCTTTCGGGAGAGGGTCGACTCGGCGAAGCCGAGCGGGGTGAGGGGGCTTCGCCCTTGAAATCCCGCACCCGAACCATGCGCAAGACCCCAACTTCGGCTGAGCAGGCGCTCTGGTATCTGCTGCGCGATCGGCGGTTTTCGGGCCACAATTTTCGCCGGCAAGAGCCGGTTGGTCCGTTTATTGCTGACTTCCCGAGCTATGACGCGCGATCGATCGTGGAAGCCGATGGCGGTCAACATGCATACACTGCGCGTGATGAGGCACGGACGCGATGGCTGGAAGGGCAGGGCTTTCGCGTGCTGCGGTTCTGGAATCACGAGAATTTGACCCAGAGGGAGCCGGTCTCGGAGCGGCTGTTTCTGGCGCTGGCGAACCCCTCACCCCGCTCGCCTTTGGCGAGTCGACCCTCTCCCGCAAGGGGAGAGGGGAAAGAAGAGCAATGACCACCACCCACGACCTCGTCATCCTCGGCTCCGGCCCCGGCGGCTATGTCGCCGCCATCCGCGCGGCGCAGTTGGGCATGAGCGTTGCCATCATCGAGCGTGAGCTTTTGGGCGGCATCTGCCTGAATTGGGGCTGCATCCCGACCAAGGCGCTGCTGCGGACAAGCGAAATTTACCATTATATCACCCACGCCGATGCCTATGGCCTAAGCGTGGAGAAGCCGTCGTTTGACCTGAAGAAGGTGACGGACCGCAGCCGCAAGGTGGCGGCGCAGCTGAACAGCGGTGTGAAATCGCTGATGAAGAAGAATAAAATCGAGGTGATCGAAGGGCAGGGGCGGCTGACCGGGGCAACGACCGTGGCCGTTACCACTGCCAGCGGCGAACGCACGCTGACCGCGAAGAATGTGATTGTGGCAACCGGCGCGCGGGCGCGAGACTTGCCGGGGGTGGCGGCGGACGGCAACCGCCTGTGGACTTATCGCCACGCCATGGTGCCGCCGGTGATGCCAACCAAGCTTCTGGTGATCGGTTCCGGCGCCATCGGGATTGAATTCGCCAGTTTTTATTCCGACATGGGCGCAAAGGTTACCGTGGCCGAGATGCTGGACCGGGTGCTGCCGGTGGAGGATGAGGACGTGTCGGCCTTTGTCGGCAAAGCGCTGACCAAACAGGGCATGACCATCGTCACCGGCGCCAAGGTGTCGGATGTGATGCCGGGGCCGGAGGGGGTAACCGCAACCATCACCACCGCCGACGGCAAGGCCAGCACCGACCAGTACAGCCATGTCATCGTCGCCATCGGCATCGTGCCCAATACCGAGAATATCGGGCTGGAGGCGCTGGGCGTTGCCACCACGCGCGGCCATATCGATACAGACGGCATGTGCCGCACCAATGTGCCCGGCCTTTTTGCCATCGGCGATGTCACCGGCCCGCCGTGGCTGGCGCACAAGGCCAGCCACGAAGGCATCATCGCGGTGGAGCATATCGCCGGCAATCACCCGCACGCGATGGATGTGGCGCGGATTCCGGGCTGCACCTATGCCCGCCCGCAAGTCGCCAGCATCGGGTTGACGGAAAGCCGGGCCAAAGCGGCGGGCCACAGCGTGCGCGTCGGCAAATTCCCGTTCATCGGCAATGGCAAGGCGATTGCGCTGGGGGAGGCGGACGGTTTCGTGAAAACAGTGTTTGACGCCGCCACCGGTCAGTTGCTGGGCGCGCACATGGTGGGCGCCGAGGTGACCGAACTGATCCAGGGCTATGCCATCGCCATGGGTCTGGAAACCACCGAGGCGGAGCTGATGCACACGATTTTCCCGCATCCCACGCTCAGCGAAATGATGCACGAAAGCGTGCTCGACGCGTACGGGCGGGCCATTCATTACTGATGGGCCTGCTGGCGGCTCTTGCTGTGGCTGCTGCCGGCAGCGCGGGCCTGATGCCGCCGGGGTGGAGCGTGCTGTGCCCACCAAAACGCCGACCCGACGAGATTGTGGTGTGTGCCGATCGCGAGCCGGCGCGTTCCCCGTATCGCGCGCCGCTTCAGGTGCTGCGCGGCTTTGGTGAGCGCGGCACGGCTAGCGTTTCGGCGGAGCGCAACCGCTTGCTCGGGCCGGATGCGGGCAGCCTTGGCAGTTGTTCGGCCATGGGTGCAGGCGGCTGGACCGGATGCAAGTACAAGGAATTCATAGATAATGTGAACCAGGCGGCAGGCGTCAAGGACCCTCGCGGGAGGGCGTACAGGCAAGCGAAGTAGCCGCGCCGCGTTCAGTACCTCTCGCAGGGGGAGGGTCGCACAAGGGTGCGGCGGCCTGCCGCAGGTGTTCATGACAAGAATGCAATGTTCGGTCTTGCAATCGAGACAAAATTAGTCCTATATAGTTTTATCGGCTTGGCGGCGCGGCAACTGCCCTTGCCCCTGCCAAGCTGCTGCGGGCGTATCCGGCCATCCCCCTATATGTGCCGGATACGCCCGTTTTCGGTCTTCAGATCTATTTCGGTCGTCAGTTCGATTTCGGCAGGGAGGCGGTCTCGTTTTCCCAATCCATCGGCACGGTTTCGAATTTTCCGGTGTCGTGGTTGAGCACGCGCAGCACACCTTCGGCGATATCGAATAGCGCGCCCTGCAGATGCAACGTGCCAGCGGCTTCGGCTTCGGCGACGAAAGGGAAGCTGCGCAGATTGTCGATCGAAAGTCGGATGGCGGCGAGCTCCAGTGCACTGCAAGCATCGATATCGGGTGACAGCTTGGCGGCGGCACGAATGATGTCGCGGGCTGGGGCGATCAGGCTCATCCAGCGGCCGATGAAGCCGCCTTCGCCCATTGGCGCATCGTCGAACGTACCTTCGAGGCTGGCCTTGATACCGCCGCAGCGGGCATGGCCCAGCACTAGGATATGATGCACTTTCAATTGGGTAACCGCATATTCGATGGCAGCCGACGTGCTGTGCTGGCTGTTGTCGCTGTCGCAGGGCGGCACCAGATTGGCGACGTTGCGCACCACGAACATCTGGCCCGGTTCGGTATCGAAGATGCGCGTGGGATCGACCCGGCTATCAGAACAGGAGATGACCAGCAGGCCGGGCGCCTGCCCCTTGTCGGCCAGGGCATCGTAACGGCGGCGTTGTTCCTGATAGGCGCCGGTGCGGAAACGGCGGTAGCCTTCCAGCAGGGCTTTGAATTCCGGCATGTCGTGCTCCCGATAGTGAAGTTGCGTTGTGCGCCATGTTATCGCACCGGAATGGACGCGTGCCAACTGCCTTGGCACCCTCTTGACAGGGCACTTGCAATAATCAGAACATCGCATGTGAAAGGCATCGCAGTTGAGTTTCGCAGCCAGCTACCGTGAAGATATACCTGTCAGGGTGGCAATGGCTGCCCTGGCGCTTCTGGCGACTGCGGTGGGCCTTACTTTTATTTTTCAAATACTGGGTATTGGTTCACACCAGTCTGTGCTTGATCGGCTGATGCGGATGTTCGGAACGACAGCGCAAACAATTGGCACGGCCATTGTCTGGATCATGGCAGGGACGGCGCTGCTGGTGATGGGCCTCGCCATGCTCATGCAGCGCGATACCTGGCCAATGCTGCGGATCGATGCTCAGGGCGTGATGGATCGGCGCTGGTCGGCAAAGCCGGTGGGGTGGACGAATATTGCCGAATTCGATGCTGTTCGGATACGCGGCCTCGATTTGGTGCTGATGCGCCTGAAAGACCCGGCGCTCGATCCGCCGCAGCAGTGGCTGGCGCGCCTGGCGCGCCACCTTGGCATTGTGCCGGCCGATGCTGTGTTGATCCCGGTGGCTGGCCTCGATTGCGGCGCGCCCGATCTTTGCGACAAGATCCTCGAAATCGGCACCCCGGTGATACATGCTGCCGAAGACGCTGCCGAACAGGCTGCGGCCGATGCGCCTGATGGGGCAGCCGTGCACAATAACTGAGTTGTTCCGCGCGGCAGCGGCGGCTATCTGCAGGGTATGAGCGAACCTGTTCTCGATCTTCCCCCCGCGCCGCCAGAACTGACGTTGGCCGGGTTGCCGCGCAAGCCTGACTGGATCCGCGTGAAAGCGCCGACCAGCAAGGCCTATAACGAAACCCGCGCGCTGATGCGCAGCCTGAAGCTCAACACCGTGTGCGAGGAAGCCGCCTGCCCCAACATCGGGGAATGCTGGAGCCAGAAACACGCCACCGTGATGATCCTGGGCGATACATGCACCCGCGCCTGCGCCTTTTGTAACGTGAAAACCGGCATGCCCGGCATCGTCGATATCAGTGAGCCCGGCCACGTCGCCGAAGCGGCTGCCAAGCTGGGCCTTGAACATATCGTCATCACCTCGGTGGACCGGGATGATCTGCCCGATGGCGGCGCCAGCCAATTCGTCAAGGTAATTGCAGAACTGCGCCGGCAGACGCCGGGCACCACCATCGAAATCCTCACCCCCGATTTCCGCAACAAGATGGACCGGGCGGTGGAGATGATCGTCGAGGCCGGGCCGGACGTGTACAACCACAATCTGGAAACCGTGCCGCGCCTGTATCCCACCATCCGGCCGGGCGCGCGCTATTACCATTCGCTGCGCCTGCTGGACCGGGTCAAGCAATTGAGCTCCACCGTCTTTACCAAGTCAGGCCTGATGGTGGGCCTGGGCGAAACAGGCCAGGAACTGCACCAGGTGTTTGACGACATGCGATCGGCGGGTGTCGATTTCCTCACTGTCGGCCAGTATCTGCAGCCAACCCCGCGCCATGCCAAGGTGATGGAATTCGTGCCGCCGGCCACCTTCAATGCTCATGCCGCAGTGGCACGCTCCAAAGGTTTTTTGCTGGTGGCAGCAACACCGCTCACGCGGTCAAGCTATCATGCCGGGCGGGATTTTGCCGAAATGCAGGCGCGGCGCAAAGCTGCCGTGGCTGCGAAGGCCTGATGCCCAAACACCGCGAAGTGCGCCGGCTGGCATGGTCGGCCGCCGAAATGTTCGATCTGGTTGCCGATATCGGCCGCTATCCGGAGTTTCTGCCGTGGGTGCAGGGTGTGCGCGCCGGGCCGCAGCAGGGCGAGGTTCTGGTAGCCGACATGGTTGTGGGTTTCCGCTTCATACGCGAGAAATTCACCAGCCGGGTCACGCTGCGGCGCCCGAATTCGGTGCATGTCGAGTATCTTGACGGGCCGATGAAGCATCTGTTCAACGACTGGAACTTCCGCGATGCCCCCGAGATGGGACCGGGCATCGGATTGGGCGGGGGTTGTGAAATCGATTTCGCGGTGGATTTCGAATTCCGCAATCGCGCCTTCGAAAAGTTGGCCGGGATGTTTTTCACCCAGGCCTTCGAACGGATGGTAGCAGCCTTCGTGGCCCGCGCTGAAGTGCTTTACGGGCCGCGTTGAGAATTACGGCCTGAGCAGTTCCAGCGCCACCAGCGCGGCTTGCCGGCGCACTTCGGCGCGGCCGAGATCACCGAACTGCCTTGTATCGGCAACCACCATCTCCGGATTCTCGCCGCGAATGGCACGGGCAAACACCACCATGCCCACCGGCTTTTTGGTGGTGGCGCCGCCCGGCCCGGCGACGCCGGTGATCGAAACCGCGACATCGGCGTGGCTGTGCTTGAGCACGCCCAGCGCCATGGCCCAAGCGGCGGCGACCGAGACGGCGCCAAACGTGGCGATCACGTCTTCGGATACGCCCAGCATCTCCATCTTGGCTTCGTTGCTGTAGGTGACGAAGCCGCGATCGAACACGTCGGACGAGCCGGCGATTTCGGTGAGCGCCGCTGCCACCATGCCGCCGGTGCAGCTTTCGGCCAGCGCGATGCGGCGGCCCAACGCGCGGTTTTCGGCCAGCACTTGCTCCGCCAAGGCGATGAGTTCGGGGTTCATGACACGCTCTCCGGCAAACGCACGCTGGCCATGGCCTGGGCGGCGATGCCTTCCTGACGGCCGGTGAAGCCGAGTTTTTCGGTGGTGGTGGCCTTTACGCTCACCCGGCTCACGTCCAGGCCAAGGATGGCGGCAATCCGCCCCCGCATCGCTACACGGTGGGGGCCGACCTTGGGGCGTTCGCAGATCAGCGTGACATCGACGTGATCGATCAGGCCGCCGCGTTCTCGCACAAGGTACGCGGCGTGGGCCAGGAACTGATCGGACGCAGCGCCGCGCCAGCGTTCGTCGGTGGGCGGAAAATGATCGCCGATATCGCCGGCCGCGATGGTGCCAAGCAACGCATCGGTGAGCGCGTGCAGCCCGGCATCGGCGTCGCTGTGGCCGATCAGCCCGGCATCGTGCGCAACCTTGATGCCGCACAGCCAGACATGATCCCCCGGGCCGAAGCGGTGGACGTCAAAACCGGAGGCAGCGCGGGAGGAATAGGCGGTCATGCCTTGCGCTTTGGCAAAATCGGACGCTTCCGTCACCTTGAAAGCGCGTTCGTCGCCGGGCGTGATGGCAACGCACAGCCCGGCGGCCAGCGCAATTGCCACGTCATCGGTGGCCGCGCTTTCACCTTCATTGGCGGCGGCGGCGCGGTGCGCTGCGAGCAGCGCGGGATAGCGAAACGCTTGCGGGGTCTGCACCCGCCACAGATTGCCGCGATCGATGCTGCCGGAATAACGCCCCGCCTCACCGCTGCGCAGACTGTCGATCTGGGGCAGGGCCGGGCAGGCGCCGTCCACCGCTGCATCTGCGAATGCAGCGATCACCGCATCAATTACCGTATCGGGCACAAAGGCGCGGGCGGCATCGTGCACCAGCACGATTTCGGGTGGGTCACCAGCCAGCGCTTCCAGCCCGGCGGCCACGCTTTCCTGCCGGGTCGCACCGCCGCAAACAGGCGCAGGCAGGCCCAGTCCGGCCACAGCTTGATTATACAGCGCCAGGCAATTCGCATTGATCACCACGGTGACGCCGCTGATGGCGGGGTGGTTGAGCAGGCGCAGCACAGCATGGCGCAGCAGCGGCTGCCCGGCCACGGCGCGATATTGTTTTGGCACGCCGCCGCCGGCGCGAATGCCGCTGCCGGCTGCAACGATGAGGGCGTGGATACGCATGTGCTGCCGCATAGAGCGCGCTCGCCTTGTCGGAAAGGGCCAATCTGCGCTATGGCCCGCCGGCAATGAGCCTTATCTCCTCCATCCAGATCGGCCCCAACCGCATCGACGTGCCGGTAATCCTGGCACCGATGACCGGCGTGACCGACATGCCGTTCCGCACGCTGGTCAAGCGGTTCGGCGCCGGGCTGACCGTGACCGAAATGATCGCATCGGAAGCGATGATCCGCGAGACCCGGCAGAGCCTCCAGAAAGCCGCCTGGCATCCGAGCGAGGAGCCGGTGTCGATGCAGCTTGCCGGGTGCGAGCCGCAGCGGATGGCCGAAGCCGCCAAGCTCAATGAGCAGATGGGCGCGGCAATCATCGATATCAACATGGGCTGCCCGGTGAAGAAGGTGGTCAACGGCAACGCGGGATCATCGCTGATGCGCAACCTGCCGCTGGCGGCGCAGTTGATCCGCGCCACGGTGAAAGCGGTAAAATTGCCGGTGACACTGAAGATGCGGATGGGCTGGGATCACCAGAGCCTCAACGCACCCGAGCTGGCGCGCATTGCCGAAGGCGAGGGCATTCACCTCATCACCGTGCACGGCCGCACCCGCTGCCAGCTGTATTCGGGCACCGCCGATTGGGCGTTCGTGCGCAATGTGAAGGACGCGGTGCGCCTGCCGGTGATCGTCAACGGCGATATCTGCTCGATTGACGATGCCAAGACCGCGCTGGCGCAAAGTGGCGCGGATGGCGTGATGATCGGACGCGGCGCGTATGGCAAACCCTGGCTGATCGCGCAGGTGATGGCGGCGCTGACGTGCCGCGACGTGCCGGCCGATCCGACGCTGGAACAGCAGCATTCGCTGGTGAGGGAACATTACGCCCTGATGCTCGCGCTTTACGGCGAGATCAACGGGGTGAACCTCGCTCGTAAGCATCTGGGCTGGTATACCAAGGGGCTGCACGACAGCGCGGTTTTCCGCAACAGCGTGAATTTCGTGGCGGAAAGCCAGACAGTGCTGGCGATGATCGACCGGTTTTACGCGGCGCAAGCCGAACTGCCCCCCCCAATTGGGGCTCTCGCAGCGTAGGCTGTCGCAACACGGCAACGGTGCGGCGCATCACTGTGTTCCCGAAGACACAATGCCGGGCTATGCTGCGGTTCTGTGACGGTCGAATCGCTCATCTTGGAAACCGCGCCGATCCGGCGGCGACGTTTTGCCAGTGCCAAGCTGGCGCTGCGTTGGCGGCGGCTGCCGCGCCGGGTTCTGCGCATTACCCGCAACGACAATTTCTATCCCCGTGTCGAAGTGCTGGCGGCCATCGCCACCATCGTCATGGGCTGGTCCAGCTATGCTTATCTCACACGGCGCGGGTTGCCGGCCAATGGCGCCTCGCAGCCGCTGGTGGCGTTGCTGGTGGTTGCGTGCCTGGCGCCAGCGATGCTGCTGGTTGTGCTGATCGGCCGGCGTGTCGCGATCCTGATCACCAATCGCCGCAAGGGCCTGGCCGGCGCTCACTTGCATTTGCGGCTGGTGGCGCTGTTTGCCGGGATCGCCGCCGTGCCCACGCTGCTGGTGGTGGTGTTTGCCAGCCTGTTGTTCCAGTTCGGGGTGCAATTCTGGTTTTCGGATCGGGTGAAGACCATTCTCGACAGCTCCAATCAGGTCGCCAGGGCCTATGTGGAAGAAAACCGCCAGCGCATCGGCGATGATATCGTGGTGATGGCCGCCGATGTGGCGAGTTATGCCCGCGATTTCGGCGAGGGCACGCCGCTGTATCGCCGCGGCCTGGATTTCCAGGTGGCGGGCCGCACCCTCACCGAAGCCGCCGTTTTCCGGAAAACGCCTGCCGGACTGCAATTGGTGGCGGCCAGCGGGGTTACGCCCGCGCAAGTTCAGCTGCATGTTGCCGATATCGATCTGGCCCGCGCCGCAAGCGCCCCTGTCACGCTGATCGGCGCTGGTGAAGACCGGGTGGAGGCCGCCGTCGCCGTGCCCGGCAGCCCCGGCACCTTTCTGTATGTCAGCCGCAAGGTCGATCCCGCTGTGCTGGCGCGCGCCGCCCAGGCGGCTGGCGCGCTGGGCGAGTATAATGCGCTCACCGAACGCAGCCGGGTGATGCAGCTGCGGTTCAACCTTATCCTGATGGCGGTGTCGCTGCTCACGTTGATTGTGGCCATCTGGTATGCGCTGTGGCTGGCCACGCGCCTTGTTGAACCCATTGCCCGCCTGGCATTGGCCGCCGAACGGGTGGGGGCGGGGGACCTGGATGTGCGGGTGCCGGTGCGCGGCCAGGCCGACGAAATCGGTGTGCTCGAACGCGCCTTCAACCGCATGACCAGCCAGTTGAAGGCGCAGCAAACGGCGCTGCTGTCGGCTAACGACGAGCTTGATACCCGCCGCCGCTTTACCGAGGCGGTGCTGGCCGGGGTTTCGGCGGGTGTCATGTCGATCGCGCCGGAAGGGGTGATCCGCGTTGCCAATGCCTCTGCCGCGGCGCTGCTGGCGCTGCCGTACCGGGTGCTGCGCGGGCGGATATTGCAGGATGTGGCGCCCGAACTGGCCGATCTGCTGGCGCAGGCCCAGCAGACCGGTGACGCTGCCGGCCAGGTTCGCATCGAGCGCGGGGAGGAAATCCAGACGCTGGCTGTGCGCATCGGTGCAGCCGAAGACGCCGAAGGCCGCGCCGAAGGCTTTGTGCTGACCTTTGACGACATCACGGCGCAACTGGCCGATCAGCGCCGCGCCGCTTGGGCTGATGTCGCCCGCCGCATCGCGCACGAAATCAAGAACCCGCTCACCCCGATTTCGCTGGCGGCCGAACGCCTGCAACGCAAATTCGGCCGGCAAATTCACGAGGATGCCGATACCTTCACCACATTGACTGGTACCATCGTGCGGCAAGTGGACGATCTGCGCCGCATGGTGGATGAATTTTCCGAATTCGCCCGGCTGCCGCGTCCGGTGTTTGCTGTGGACGGCGTCGATCGGCTATTGAGGCAGGCACTGGTGCTGCAGGATGTGGCCTTCCCGGCGATCAGCTTCACCCAATCTGTTGCCAACGATCTGGCGCTGGTGTGCGACCGTCAGCAATTGGGCCGGGCGCTCACCAATCTGATCAAGAACGCCGCCGAAAGCGTGACCGCCAGGTTGGAGCGCGACGGCGAAGGCGCCGAGCCCGGCCACATCGACATTTCGGTGACCGCCGATGCCGATACGGTGCGGATCGCCATTGCCGATAATGGGCTGGGCTTTCCGGCGGAAGATCGCACGCGCTTGCTGGAACCCTATGTCACGACGCGCGCGCGCGGCACCGGGCTTGGCCTCGCCATCTGTGCCAAGATCATCGAGGATCATGGCGGCCAGCTGGAACTGGCCGACAACCCGGAACCTTGGCCCGGCAGCCCAGGCGCGCTGGTGATCGCCCGCATCAGCCGCCATCTCGTCCCCGAACCGCAACCTGGCCCGCCGCTCGCCTCCGCTGCGGCTTCTGTCACCACTGCCTGAAAAGGACTGCCCCCTGCCATGGCCCTTGATATCCTGATCGTCGATGATGAAGCCGATATCCGCGAACTGGTGGCCGGTGTACTGGGCGACGAAGGATTTGAAACGCGCGTTGCCGCCAATGCCGAAGGTGCGCTGGCGGCGCTGGCCGAACGCCGGCCCAGCCTCGTCATCCTTGATGTCTGGCTGCAAGGCTCCTCGATGGACGGGATCGAGCTGCTCGATGCGATGAAAGCGCGCGATCCCACCTTGCCGGTGGTGGTGATTTCCGGGCACGGCAATCTTGATACCGCCGTGGCGGCCATCAAGCGCGGCGCCTACGATTATATCGAAAAGCCGTTCAAGGCCGAACAACTGCTGCTGGTGGTGCGCCGCGCCACCGAAACCGAACGCCTGCGCCGCGAATATGAGGCGCTGAAGGAACGGGTTGGCCTGGATATCGAGCTCACGGGCACCTCGCCGCAGATCAACCAGGTGCGCGCCACCCTCAAGCGCGTGGCCGCCACCGGCAGCCGCGTGCTGATCAGCGGCGCTGCCGGTTCCGGCAAGGAGGTCGCCGCACGCCTGCTGCACCAGTGGAGCCCACGGGTCGAGGCACCGTTCGTGGTGGTTTCGGCTGCACGCATGACCCCTGACCGGGTGGAGGAAACGCTGTTTGGCGTGGAGGAGGGCGGCGAGAATGTCCGTGCCGGTCTGCTTGAACAGGCGCATGGCGGCACGCTGTTTCTGGACGACGTGGCCGACATGCCGATGACAACGCAAGCCAAGATCCTGCGCGTGCTCACCGAACAGGTGTTTCAGCGGGTGGGCGGCGCGCGCTGGGTGCGGGTGGATGTGCGGGTGATTTCAGCCACCAGCCGCGATTTATCCGCCGAAATCGCCGCCGGCCGCTTCCGCGAAGATCTGTATTATCGGTTGAACGTCGTGCCTGTGCGGCTGCCGCCTTTATCGGAACGCCGCGAGGATGTGGCCGAGCTGGCGCGCTATTTCCTCGCGCGCTATGCCGCCGAACGCGGCATGCCGACACCGGACATGTCGGACGATGCGCTGGCGGCGCTGCAAACCTATGATTGGCCGGGCAACGTGCGCCAGCTCAGGAACGTGATCGAACGCACCATGATCATGGCCCCGACAACCAGCATGGGGCAGCTGGATATCGACATGCTGCCTTCGGAAGTGACCGCCGAACCAGCGCGCCTTGTGCCGGGGCAGGCGGTGCGATCGATCATGGGCACGCCGCTGCGCGAAGCCCGCGAAGCGTTCGAGCGTGAATATCTGCGCGCACAGATCCGGCGATTTTCTGGTAATATCAGCCGTACTGCCGCCTTCATCGGCATGGAACGCAGTGCGCTGCACCGCAAGCTGAAGGCGCTTGGCCTCGCCGACGAGCCCGGCCCGGAAAGCGGCGGGGTCGATCCATCCTGACCGGATGTGGCGAACTGCGTATTTGAAAATCCGCCTCGCCGTCCCTATGTTCCTGCCATGGCGGCATCAAGCCGGCCCAAAAACAAAAAAGGATGGCCCGGTGGCGGACAAATCCAACAGCCTGCAGGACTTGTTCCTGAACAGCGTACGCAAGACCCGCACCCCGGTTACGATGTTTCTGGTCAACGGGGTCAAGCTGCAGGGGGTCATCACCTGGTTCGACAATTTTTCGATATTGCTGCGCCGCGACGGCAACAGCCAGCTGGTTTACAAGCACGCAATTTCGACCGTGATGCCGGCCACGCCGCTGCAACTGTTCGAAGCAGAAACCGAAGCCGAAACCGAAGACTGAAAGAGACATTTTGAGTAATCAGCCAGAACAGCCCGGCGAACTGACCATTGGCGGCTTCGATGAAGCGCGCGGCATCCGGGTGGGTGCGCGCGCCGTGGTCATCCTGCCGCATATCACGTCCAAGGCCTCTGTCGGCCACGCCCTGCGTTCCCCTGAAGCCAAGCTGGCCGAAGCCATTGGGTTGACCCGAGCCATCGCGCTTGATGTCGCGCATGCCGAGGTGGTGAAGGTGCGTTCGGTCCAGGTGTCCCGCCTGCTTGGCAGCGGGCAGATCGAACGCCTTGCCGGGCTGGTGGCATCGATGGAAGCCGAAGTGGTCATCATCGATGGCCGTGTCACCCCGGTGCAGCAGCGCAACCTCGAAAAACTGCTGAAAGCCAAGGTGATCGACCGCACGGGTCTTATTCTGGAAATCTTCGGTGAACGCGCCAGCACGGCGGAAGGCACGTTGCAGGTGGAACTGGCACATCTGCAATATCAGGCCAGTCGCCTGGTGCGCAGCTGGACTCACCTTGAACGCCAGCGCGGCGGCTTCGGCTTTTTGGGCGGCCCCGGCGAATCGCAGATCGAATCCGACAGGCGGCTGATCCGCGACCGCATCGCCCGCCTGCGCGATGATCTGGAAGACGTGCGCCGCACCCGCGGCCTGCACCGCCGCAACCGCCAGAAGGCACCGTGGCCGGTGGTGGCGCTGGTCGGTTATACCAATTCCGGCAAATCCACCCTGTTCAACCGGCTGACCGGCGCCGAAGTGCGCGCCGAGGATCTGTTGTTTGCCACGCTCGATCCCACCATGCGCGCCATCAAGCTGCCGGGCCACGAAAAGGTGGTCTTGTCCGACACGGTGGGTTTCGTGTCCGATCTGCCGACGCAGTTGGTCGCAGCGTTCCGCGCCACCCTTGAGGAAGTGCTGGAGGCTGATCTGATCGTCCATGTGCGCGACATCAGCCACCCCGACAGCGACGCCCAGGCGCAGGATGTGATCGATGTGCTCACCAGCCTGGGCCTCGCGCCGGGCCAGCGCGAAACACCGATGATCACGGTTTTCAACAAGATCGACGCTCTTGATGATGAACAACGTGAACTGGTGCGGGCAGAGGCCGGCAATGATGCCATCCCGGTTTCGGCGCTCACGGGTGAAGGGCTGGAACAGTTGCAGGCGGCGATGGATCTCACCTTGCGCGCCGATGAGCGCGTGCACCGCATCACCGTGGCGGTGACCGACGGCCGCCGCATGGCCTGGCTGCACAGCCACGGCGAAGTGGTGGGCCAATCCGGCGACGACGAAAGCCTGACCCTGCAAGTGCGCCTGTCGGACAAGGACAAGTCGCGCTTTGATGCGATGAGTTGAGCCTTTTGCTCTTTCCCCGGCGGCGTCGCTTTGGCAAATAGGGATATGCACGCCCGCCTTTTCCTTCTGGCGTTGGCTGCGGCCCTGATCGGGACCGCGCCGGCCCATGCCGATGAAACCCCGGTTTCGCCGCAGCAGCAGGCGGCCTTTGCCGAATGGCTGACGATCTACCGCGCCGAGGCCACGGCGCGCGGGCTGAAGCCGGAATGGCTGGATGCAACCCTTGCCGGAGTGCAACTGGTGCCGCGCGTGATCGGCGCCGATCGCAGCCAGCCCGGCGGCGCAGCCAAACCGATCCGGTTCCCGGACTATCTTGCAGCCAAGTTCCGCGGTGACCGCATTCCCCACGGCCAGCGCCAGTTTGCGGCCAACCGCGAGATTATTGCCCGCGCTCAGGCAGCAAGCGGCGTACCGGCTGCGGTGATCGCCGCCATCTGGGGGATCGAAACCAGCTATGGCCGCGTGCTTGGCCGCTATGATCTGCCCTCCGCGCTTGCCACCCTCGCTTTTGAAGGCCGCCGGCGCGAGATGTTCGCCCGAGAGTTGGATGCCGCCGTGCGGATGGTGGGCGAAGGCCGTGTGGCGCGGGATGCGATGAAGGGCAGCTGGGCCGGGGCGTTCGGCCAGACGCAGTTCCTGCCCACCAGCTACCTCAGCCACGGCAAGGACGGCGACGGCGATGGCAAGGTCGATCTGTGGGGCAGCCAGGCCGATGTGTTCGCCTCCATCGGTCAATATCTGGCGCGCAGCGGATGGCAGCAGGGGGAGGCCTGGGGTTTC
>NZ_JBDNFM010000042.1:0-4364 GCF_041689835.1 Sandarakinorhabdus sp. | reverse complement strand
CGCCATCGATATTGATTTCCTCAAGCAGACCAACGACATGGCTGGCCACGATGCCGGTGACGCGCTGATCGTTGCAGTGGCGGAACGGCTGGCGGCAGCCGCCGGCCCCGAAGCCAGCATTGCTCGCGTTGGCGGTGACGAATTCGTGATCCTGCTCACCAGCACAGCCCGGGAACGGCTGCCGGCAGTGCGCCAGATGATTGCGCTGTCGTCGGGCGTCCCGCTGCGTCATTCGGGCCACAATCTCACCATATCGATCTGTGCCGGCCACGGCGCGTCGGAAGACAAGGGCGTGCCGCTGGCGCGCATCTTCAAACAGGCTGATCTGGCACTGTACCGGGCCAAGGCCGCGGGGCGCGGTTGCTGGCGCAGTTACGATTCCAGCATGGCCGATGAAGCCGAAGCTCGCAGCCGCCTGTTGTCGGAAGCCAGCGTTGGTTTGGCCAACAACCAGTTCCTGCTGCATTACCAGCGCATCGTGCAGCTTGATGACACGTTGATCGGCTATGAAGCGCTGACGCGGTGGCAGCACCCGCGCCTCGGGCTGCTGGCTCCCGGCGACTTCCCCGAAGTGCTGAGCGAATCCACTTTGCTGCCGCCATTGCAGGCCTATGTGCTGCAATCGGCACTGGAACAGCTGGCCCGGCTGCGCAGCGACGGCAAGGATTTGACCATGTCGGTCAATTTCGTTGGCAGCCAGTTGCAAGGCACTGCGGCCGCCGTCGCCATCCTCGATGAACTGGCTCGCCACCGTGTGCCGCCGCATGCGCTGGTGGTGGAAGTGACCGAAACGGTGGTGATGGGCGGGTTGGGCGGCGCCCTGATCGAAGCGCTGGAGTGTCTGCGCGATGCCGGGGTGAACGTGGCGCTGGACGATTTCGGCACCGGCCATGCCAGCCTGATCCAGTTGCGTGATGTCCCGGCCAATATCATCAAGATCGATCGCAGCTTCATCGCCCGCCTGTCTATGTCGGCCGGCAACCAGCAAGTGGTGCGCGCCACCATCGATCTGGCTCACAGCATGGGCAAGCAGGTGGTAGCCGAAGGGGTGGAAAACGATAGCCAGCGCCAGCTTCTCACGCGGCTGGGCTGCGATCTGGCCCAAGGCTGGCTGTTTGGCCAACCGCAGCCGTTTCCGCTGTCACGTCGCGCCGCGGCCTGATCTTCCAAACTGGCGGGCTATCTTGTTGTGGCCGCATTCAGCTTTCGCGGGTCAGCATCGGATCAAGGACGGTGTCCACCGCTTCAGTAGCTTGGCCCGGATAATCGGTGCTGAAATGCAGGCCGCGGCTTTCCCGGCGGCGCCGCGCAGAACGCACGATCAGATCGGCGACGGTGACCAGGTTGCGCAGCTCGATCAGATCGGCGGTGATGCGGAAATTGCCGTAATAATCCTGCACTTCCTTGCGCAGGTTCTTCACGCGGTGGGCGGCGCGTTCCAGCCGCTTTTCGGTGCGCACGATGCCGACATAATCCCACATCGTGCGGCGCAGTTCGTCCCAGTTGTGGGCGATCACCACTTCTTCGTCGCTGCCCGTTACCCGGCTTTCGTCCCACGGCTTGATGCTGGGCAGCGGCGGCAGCGGGGCTTGTGCGCTGATGTCGTCGGCAACGGCCTGGCCAAATACCAGGCATTCCAGCAGGCTGTTCGAGGCCAGGCGATTGGCGCCGTGCAGGCCGCTTTGCGTCACTTCGCCCGCCGCCCACAGCCCGGCTAGATCGGTACGGCCCTCAAGGTCCACCATCACCCCGCCGCAACTGTAATGCGCCGCCGGCACCACCGGAATGGGCTGCACGGTGCAATCAATGTCCAGTTCGAGCAGGCGGGCGTGGATGGTAGGGAAATGCGCCCGCACGAAATCGGCGCCCAGATGCGTCAGATCGAGCAGCACATGCTCCAGCCCCAGTCGCTTCATTTCGGCGTCGATCGCGCGCGCCACCACATCGCGCGGCGCCAGTTCCAGCCGGTCGTCATAACGTTCCATGAAACGGCTGCCGTCGGGCAGTTTCAGGTGCCCGCCTTCGCCGCGTGCGGCTTCGGTGATCAGGAAATTGCGCACCTTGGGGTGAAACAGGCAGGTTGGATGGAACTGGTTGAATTCCATGTTCGATACCCGGCACCCCGCCCGCCACGCCATGGCGATGCCGTCACCGGTGGCACCATCGGGGTTGGTGGAATACAGATACACCCGGCTCGCCCCGCCTGTGGCCAGTACGGTGGCCGGCGCCACAAACCGCACGACATGGCGCTTTTTAGTATCCAGCGCATAAACGCCGTGACAGCGCCGCGCCGGGAAACGCGCGTTCAGCACGTGGCGATGGGTGATCAGATCAACCGCGGCCATGTGCGGCACCAATGTGATATTGGGGTGCGCCTGCGCCGCCTTGATCAACGCCTGCGAAACTGCCCAGCCGGTGGCATCATCCACATGCACGATGCGGCGATGGCTGTGGCCGCCTTCGCGGGTAAGATGCCAGCGTTCCGAAACAGTCTCGCCGGGGTTGAACGGCACGCCCAGCGCCGCCAGCCTGTCGATCGCCGCCGATGCGCCCGCTGCCACATATTCCACCGTGGCGCGGTGGTTGAGCCCGGCGCCCGCCACCATCGTGTCTTCCACGTGCGCCGCCACCGTGTCGCCGGCGTCCAGAACGGCAGCAATGCCGCCCTGTGCCCACGCGGTCGATCCATCGGCCAGACCGCCCTTGGCCAGCACGGCCACCGTGCCTCGCTCGGCCAGATGCAGCGCTGCTGTCAGCCCCGCTGCGCCCGATCCAATCACGATGGCATCGAAGTGGCGCGCCTCAGGCGGCGGCGTTTTGGATTTTTGGGCCACTTGTCAGCTCCAGGAACACGTCTTCCAGATCGGCTTCGCGGGTCGAAACCTCGATCACACCCAGGCCGGCGGCGGCCATCATCGCCAGCACGGCACCGGCATTGTTGTGGCGCTTGTCGTAGGTGATGACCAGCGTGCGCGGCCCCTGCAGTTCGATCGCCTTGCACCCCGAAAGCGCCGGCGGAATCGCAGCCAGATCGCGGTCCACCACCACTTCCAGCACCTTGTCCCCGGTGGTGCCGAGCAAGATGCTGGTCAGGTCGTTGGCCACCACTTCGCCATGATTGATGATGGCAATGCGGTCGCACAGGCTTTCGGCTTCTTCGAGATAGTGCGTGGTCAGCACGATGGTGGTGCCCATGCTGTGCAGATCGCGCACATAATCCCACAGCAATTGCCGCAATTCGATATCCACGCCCGCCGTGGGTTCATCCAGCACCAGCACCGGCGGATTGTGCACCAGCGCCTTGGCCACCAGCAGGCGGCGTTTCATCCCGCCCGACAAGGTGCGCGAATACACATGCGCCTTGTCGTCCAGCCGCACGGCGCGCAGCAATTCCATCGTGCGGCGCCTGGCCTTGGGCACGCCGAACAGGCCGGCCTGCAATTCCAGCGTTTCAAACGGCGTGAAAAACGCATCGAACACCAATTCCTGCGGCACGATGCCGATGCTGGCTTTGGCGTTACGCGGGTGTTCGTCGATATCGAAACCCCAGATGCGGGCTGAACCTGCCGATTTGTTCACCAGCCCGGCCAGGATGTTGATCGTGGTCGATTTGCCGGCGCCATTGGGGCCGAGCAGGCCAAAGATGGAACCGCGCGGAATATCGAGATCAATCCCCTTCAGCGCCTGCTTGCCGCCGGCATAGGCTTTGCTGAGGCCGCGAAGGCTGATGGCAGGTTCGGACATGCAGCCGGGATAGACCGGGCAGGGAGAGGGGGCAAGCAGGACGGGACGGGCAGCCTGACGCAGCTGCCCGTCCCGACCTGAAATTACCAGCGCGCCACCGCTTCCACCCCGAACAGCCGGGGCAGGCCGCGGATGAAGGTGGGGATGCCGAAGGCGCCGCCTGTGTTGCCGCCGTCCAGCAGATACTCCTTGTTCAACAGGTTGCTCGCAAAGCCGATGATTTCCCAGCGCGCCTTGGAATCGCGGATGCCGGCGCGCAGGTTTACCAGCGTGACCGGGCCCTGGCTGGTCACCGGGTTGTTGGGCAGTTCAAAGAACACGCTGGACCGGTGGGTGACGTTGGGGTTGGCAAACAGTTCGATGCTGCCGCTCAGGGGCAAGCGGAAATTGGCACCAGCCGATCCCTGCCATTCGGATTGGAGACGGAAACGGTCACCGGCGAAATTGCCGAAGCGCGGCTGATTGTTGACGCGGGCATCGATGTACGCGCCGTTGGCAAACAGGCTGACGTTGGGCGACAGCGCGGCGTTGAATTCGACTTCCACGCCCTTGTTGGTGGCATCGGCATTTTCGATCAACGCCGGCAAACCCGCGCGCGGCACCGAAATCTGGAAATCCTT
>NZ_JBDNFM010000041.1:0-13686 GCF_041689835.1 Sandarakinorhabdus sp. | reverse complement strand
TGCTGGGCCGCCGCTCCATTCGCGGTTTCAAGCCCGATCCGGTGCCGATGGCGCTGATGAAGGAAATCCTTGGGCTGGCGATGCGCGCGCCGTCGTCGATGAACACGCAGCCGTGGAATTTCACCGTGGTGACGGGTGAACCGCTGGACCGTATCCGCGCTGGCAACACCGAACGCAACATCGCCGGCGTGCCGCACAGCCGCGAATTCCGCACCGGCACGGCATTTGAAGGCGTCCACCGCGAACGCCAGATCGGCGTGGCCAAGCAGCTTTTCAGCGCCATGGGCATCGCCCGCGACGACGCGCCCGCACGCATGGACTGGGTTCTGCGCGGCTTTCGCCAGTTTGATGCGCCGGTGTGCGTGATCATCACCTATGATCGTGGGCTGGCCGGCAGCGACGACACGCCGTTCGATTGCGGTGCGGTTTCGACCGCGCTGGTCAACGCCGCGTGGTCGCGCGGACTGGGCGCGGTGATCAACAGCCAGGGCATCATGCAATCGCCCGTGGTCCGCGAACATGCCGGCATCGCGGACGATCAGGTGATCATGAAAGCCATCGCGATTGGCTGGCCGGACGAAAGCTTCCCGGCCAACGCCGTGGTGTCGGATCGCAAGAGCGTGGACGAAGCAGCGCGGTTCGTGGGGTTTGAGGGCTGAAAGCCAAGCCCCGCATCAAGTGCGGGGCGACGTGGCGTGTTGATTACACCCCGTTCGCCTTGAAATGCTTCAGCAATCGTTCCCATGCGTCCTTGCCGGCCGCCGCGTTGAAGCTGGGGCGATAATCGGCGAGGAAGCCGTGATCGGCATCCGGGTAGAGCATGATGCTACTCTTGCTGCCTTTCAGCCTGGCCTGCATTTCCTGCACGTCGGCAACCGGGATGCCCTTGTCGAGTGCGCCGTAGAGGCCGAGCACGGGTGCCTTGAGATCAGCAGCGATTTCCAGAGGCCACTTGCGCCCTTCGGTGCCGGGATCGCCCTTGAGGCGGCCATACCAGGCGCCGCCGGCCTTGAGTTCAGGGAAACGCGCCGCAGCCATCCAGGTGACAGCCCCGCCCCAACAGAAACCAGTGATGGCGAGCTTTTTCTTGTTCACAAAGCCTTGGCCGCCCAGCCAATCGAGCGTGGTCTTCACATCGCCCATCACCTGTTCGTTGCCGGCCCTGGCGACGATCACGCGAATGGCGGCATAATCCGTCAGCTTGGTCAGCGTCTTGTCCGGATCGCCGCGGAAGAAGAACTCGGGCGCAATCGCGACATAGCCGGCCTTGGCAAAGCGCCGGCACACATCCTTGATCCATTCATGCACGCCGAAAATTTCGTTCACCACGATCACGGCGGGGTGTTTGCCCCCAGAACCTTTGGCGCCAGCCGGGCGCGCAACGAACGCCGGCAGGCCGCCGGGCAGGGTTTCCCAGCCCGTCACCAGCCCATCGGCGGGCGTGGCAATCGGCTGGGCATTGGCGCCCACATCGAACGCGGCATAGCCGGCCGCGATCAGAACGGTGCGGCGCGACAGCGCCAGGTCTTCAGCGATGGTGCCGTCGGGGCGGGTGAGATTTACCATGGGATTCTCCGTGCCGATGTTGCGGAGCAGAATAAGCGCTGGCTGCCGGGTGGCAAGCCTGCGCGCGGGCCCTTGCGGTTTACGGCTGGAACATTACATTAATGCAACCTTCTTTTTGCCGCCTGCGAGGCCTCATGCTCATCATTGCCGTTCCGCTTTTTCTTGCCGTTGCTGCTGCGCTGCCGACCGACCCGCGGGCGGCGACAGAACATCACAGCTGGATTGATGACCACGCCCGCTGGAACAGCCAGCACATGGCCGCCGCGCGCCGGCTGGAGGCCGTATCGGCCGCATTGCGCCGTCACGATACCAGTTTTGATCAGCACGGCAGCGAACTGCGCGATCACGAGCGGCGGATCGCCAAAAGTGGCCATGACCGTGCCGCGCGCGATCGCCAAGGTGCATTGCGCGCGGCGCACGCCGAAGCTGCACGGAGCCACAATCGCCTCATGGCCGAAGTGGAGGATCTGGAACGCACTATCCACGCCAATCTGGCAGCAGCCAACTTTGGGCCAAAGTGATCGCCGCGCGGCGGCTTTGATCAGGCCAGCACCATCCCGAGGCTGGCGGCCAGCATCAGCAACACGGCGCCCCAGCCCAGCACCGCCTGCGCGCCGCGCGCCTTGAACTTGCCCATCACGGCGCGGCGGCTGGCCAGCAGCATGATTGCCAGCATCACCGGCACCGCCACCAGCCCGTTGACCACCGCCGTCCAGAACAAGGCCTTCATGGGATCGATGCCGATCATGTCGAGCGCCAGGGCTGCGGCGATGGCCACAAAAATCACGCCGTAAAACCCCATCGCCTCACGCGGTTTCAGTTCGAGCCCGGCGCGCCAGCCCATCACTTCGGAAAGGGCATAAGCGGCCGAACCCGCCAGCACCGGCACCGCCAGCAGGCCGGTGCCGATAATCCCGATCGCAAACAGCGCAAAAGCAAAATCGCCGGCGATGGGCCGCAGCGCGGCGGCCGCATCGGCGGCGGTGGCAATGGTGGTGCCGCCACTGCCAGCTTGGTGCAGGGTCGCGGCAGTGGCGGCGATGATGCACAGCGAAATCACCATCGTCACCAGAAAACCGCCGGCGCTGTCCTTCACCAGCCGCATCAGTTCACGGCCAGCGCCGCGCGGCTGCTGGAGCAGGGGGCGGGCATGTTCGAGTTTCATTTCTTCCAGCTCCTGCGCGCTTTGCCAGAAAAACAGATAGGGGCTGATCGTGGTGCCCAATATGGCAACCACCGTGGTGGCGCTGCCGGCCGGCAGGCTGGGCCATAGCCCGCCGAGCACGCTGGCCCATTCCACGCCCACTGCCAGCACCACCAGCACATAGGAAAACAGCGTGCACGTGAGCCATTTCAGCAAACTGACATAGCGGTGATAGGGCACGAAAATCTGGAGCCCCAACGACAGTGCCGCAAAGCTCACCATCAACGGCAGCCGCGGCAGGCCGGTGACCAGCCGCGCCGCCTCGCCCATGGCCGCGATGTCGGCAGCGATGTTGGAGATGTTGGCGCCCAGCAACATCAGCACCACCGCCCACACCGCAGCGCGCGGCAGGTGGGCGGCGAGATTGGCGGCCAGCCCCTTGCCGGTGACGCGGGCGATTTCGGCGCAAGTGAATTGAAACGCGGTCAGGAACGGCCAGGCCAGCACCACTGTCCACAGCAAGGCAAAGCCGTAACTGGCGCCGGCCTGCGAATAAGTGGCGATGCCCGACGGATCGTCATCGGCCGCGCCCGTCACCAGCCCCGGCCCCAGCGCCGAATGATAGGGCGGCTTTTTCAGCCGGTGGGAAAGGGTGGGGCGGGGCTGGTTCATGGCCGATAGCGGATCAGCCCTTCCTGCATCAGGCACGCGATGGGCCGCCCACCGATATCATGCACGGTGGCGCGGTTGATGCCCCGCCCGCCGCCCGACATCGGTGAATCCTGATCGAACAGATGCCACTGGTTCATGTCGGGCGTGTCGTTGAACCAGATGGCATGATCGAGGCTGGCCGATTGCAGCGCCGGATTGGCCCAGCTGATGCCGTGCGGCGCCAGGCAGGTATCGAGCAGGGTCATGTCGCTGGCATAGGCAAACAGGCAGCGTTGCAGCACTGGATCGGCGGCTTGTTCGGCAGTGAGGGCGCTGGCCAGCCGCACCCAGTGGCGCTGCTGCGGGGCGCGTTTCTGTGGATTGAAGAAATCGTCGCTTTCCACGGCGCGCAAATCCAGTGGGCGTTCGCGGCTGAGCCAGATGGTGCGCCACGGTTCGGGCGCGTGGGGCGCATTGCGGCGCGCCCAGTCCGAATCGCTTTCCAGCGTCTCGGGGTGCGGCACGTCCGCTGGCGCAGTGACCGCGTGCTCAAGCCCCTGCTCGGGCAGATGGAAACTGGCCGCCATGTTGAAAATCGGCCGGCCTTTCTGGATGGCCACGACGCGGCGGGTGCTGAAGCTGGCGCCGTCGCGGTCGCGTTCAACCTTGTAGACGATCGGCAGTTTGGGGTCGCCGGGCCGGATGAAATAGCTGTGCAGGCTGTGGCACAGGCGTTGCTGGCCATTGGCAGTTTCCACCGTGAGGCTGGCCGCCATCAGCGCCTGCGCCACCACTTGGCCGCCATAAACGCGTATCCAGCCTTCGTCGGTGGACTGGCCGCGAAACAGATCGGTTTCCACTTCCTCCAGTTGCAACAGGTTCAGCAAGCGCGCGACGGGGCGGGCGGGATCGGGGATGGGGGCAGGCGTGTCCATTGGCCATCCCTAGCCGATTTCGCCCTGTCTTCAACATCGGCCACAACATCGGCCGCAGCGTCTGCGCGATTGGCAGGGCAAACTCTGCTTGACAGCACAGCGCCGCCTCCATATCAGCGCGGCTCCACAGCGCACGCGGGTGTAGCTCAGTTGGTTAGAGCGTCGGCCTGTCACGCCGAAGGTCGCGGGTTCGAGCCCCGTCACTCGCGCCATTTTCCTTGAGAAGATGGCACTAACAACCGCGAAACGCTGTGGAAATCCGATCAGCTCCGTCTTTGCCGGAACGGTTGCAGCAGCAGCCGGTCGAGCCATTGCGCGCGCGGCTCGCGGAAATCGTGCAGGC
Organism: Sandarakinorhabdus sp.; assembly: GCF_041689835.1. Lineage (GTDB taxonomy): Bacteria > Pseudomonadota > Alphaproteobacteria > Sphingomonadales > Sphingomonadaceae > Sandarakinorhabdus. Next base: position 9,047 of record NZ_JBDNFM010000041.1, on the reverse strand, counting down.
CGATCTGCATGGCAATATGGCCATCGCGCGGCTGGCCGGCGAACGAGCCGAACAGGCGATCCCATACCGACAGGTTGAAGCCGAAATTGCGGTTCATCTCATCGCCGTGCACGCTGTGGTGCACGCGGTGCAGATCGGGTGTCACCAGCAGCCAGCGCAGCGGCTGTTCAAGGCGCGGCGGCAGGCTCACATTGCCGTGATTGAACATGGCGGTGGCATTCAGGATCACCTCGAACACCAGCACGGCCAGCGGCGGTGCGCCCAGCAGCGCCACAACCGCCAGCTTGATCACCATCGACAGCATGATTTCGAGCGGATGGAAGCGCAGCGCGGTGGTCGTGTCGAAGGCGGGATCGGCGTGATGCACCCGGTGCAGCCGCCAAAACCACGGCACACGGTGGAACAAGCGGTGCTGGCCGTAAATGGCCAGATCGAGCAGCATGATGGCCAGCAGCACGGCCAGCCAATCGGGCACGGCAATGGCGTTGAACAAGCCGATGCCGCGCTGCGCCATATCGGCGGCGAAACCCACCGCCAGCACCGGGAACAGCAGGCGTACAACTAGCGTGCTCACCGCGACCATCGCCAGATTGTTCAAACGCCGCACGCCGTTGCCAGCAGCGGGCGCGCGGCGCGGGGCCAGCGTTTCCCACAACAGCATCGCTGCCAGCATGCCGGCAAAGGCGGCGAGACGAACGGCAGGTTCGTAGGCCAGCATCAGGCAACCTGCGCGTGCAGCGATTCCCAGCGAGCCAATTCGTGGGCAATGGAGGCTTCGACCAATGCTTCCCACAGGGTTTCGGCCAAGCCCGGCGGCAGGCCGGCGGCGGCAGCGGCGGCGCTGGCATTGGCGATCACCTGGGCCTTGCGGGCTTCATCGCGCACATCGCTGCGGTCTGGCTTGATGCGGGCGGCGGCATCCATATAGAAAAAACGCCGGGCGAGCAGCGCGACCAGTTCCACGTCCAGCACATCCACGCCGGCACGCACCTGCGCCATGTTCTGGCAGGCTTCGGGGGTCTGGCAGGCTTCGGGCGGCGTCATGCTCATTTCTGCCTCCAGCGGCCGGTGTTCATCCACAGGAACAACGGCTTCAGCGGCGCCACCCAGGCAATGCCGGCCACCAGATAGGCAACGGTTTCAAGCCAGCGCGGCAAGCCCGCCAGGTGATCGGACAGCACCGACACGATCAGGGCATAAACGGCGATATAGGCGATCAACCCAAACATGCCTACCGGCTTGCGCCAGCTTGGCTCAGGGGGAATGCGGTGCGGGGCAAGATCCATGATTGGCGGCTTTATCGCCATTTTCGGCAGTCCACCAGACGCGAAGGTGTCGCGATCATGTCCAGCGGCATGTCCCAGGCGTCGGTGGGCAGGGCCGGGGCGATCTGGCAGTCCCAGGCGATGCCGATTGCCAGCACTGGTTGTTTGGACCGCAGTGCCGCCAACGCCCGATCATAATAGCCGCGGCCCTGGCCCAGCCGCACCCCGGCCAGCGTGACGGCCAGCAGCGGCACCAGCAGCACATTGGGTCCAACAATCGCGGCATCGGTCGGCGGCTCAGGGATGAGTTGGTATCCGGGGCGCAAACTATGCCGCTCTGCCCCGTGAAACAGGATATCCGGACCGGTAACACACGGAAAGGCCAGCACATCGCTGGCGTCATCAATACAGGCCGGATCGATTTCATCACCCACGGCTGCATAGCTTGCCATCATGGCCACATCAGCCAGCGCCGGCGCGGCGGTGGAGGCCAGTTGCCGTTGCAGCTGCACGCGCTGCTCGGCCGTCAATCCAGCCACGTACGCCTTGCGGACAGCGCGATAGTGGCGGCGCAGATCGATCTTGTTCACGGACAATCCGAACCTTCGTTCGAAGGGTGGTGTGGCGGGACCACCGTGGGCCGTTGGCCTTGAAGATCCTCTGACGCCAGTAACGTCAGGTGGGAGCCAGTTGTGGCAGACCAGGATCCGCCCAGTGCCAGCCCCCGATAGGAAGATTATCGCCTCAGGGATGCTTGCTTGCTCGTACCGGGCAGTACCCGCCAATTGTGAATATAGGGTGCCGCATTCGAAAGCTCAAGGAGATGTGTTGCGCAAACGCGCTTTCAGGCGCTGGCGAGGTGCTCCAGCCGTTCGACGATGCGGGCAAGGCGGGTAATGTCCACCACCGGCGGCGGCGCGGCAGCAGGTGCAATGCCCGCGCGGGCGTCGGAAAGTTCATCGGCCAGCATCAGCGCGGTCATCACCAGCAACTGGCCTTCGGGCAGGGTGCCCAGCGATCCGGTGATGCGTTCGGCTCGGGCGGCGATATCATCGCCAAGGCGCGCGATCCGGTCTTCATCGCCGTCGCGGCAACTAATGCGATAGTTTCGACCCGAAATGCTGAGCAACGCCAGGCCCATCGCTTCACTCCTGCCCGATCAGCTGGTCAAGCGCGCCAACGGCTTCGGCTGCGGCGGCTTCAATCCGGAGCAGCCGGGCGTGGTCGTCCGCAGCGGTGGCGGCTTCGGCGCTACGGCGCGTCTCGATCGCGGCCAGGGCCGTTTCAAGTCGCACGAACAGGCTCATCAATTCCGAAATTGCGCCGCTCCCCCGCGAGCTCAATGGCTTGCAGGCTATTTATAAGACGGGATATCAGCCCGGGTCAAGCAGGCAGCGTGGCGCAATCAGAGTGAACGCCAACAGGAAGGTTGACGCGCGCGCGCAGCGTGGGCCAAAGCCGCCCCCAATATACTCTCACCACCGGGAATCGCTCCCGCTCGCGCCAGCATTTTGCTTGCGCGCCATGGTAAACAGGAACGGCCATGATGACCGATCTTTCGCGCTACGCCAACGCCATCAGGGCGCTCGCCATGGATGCGGTGGAAGCTGCCAACAGCGGCCATCCCGGCATGCCGATGGGCATGGCCGATGTCGCCACCGTGCTGTTTGCCAATCACCTGAAATATGATGCGTCCGCCCCGCGCTGGCCGGACCGGGACCGGTTTGTGCTGTCGGCCGGGCATGGATCGATGCTGGTGTATGCGCTGCTGCACCTCACCGGCTATGCCCAGCCCACGCTGGACGACATCAAGCGTTTTCGCCAGTGGCACAGCCCGTGCGCAGGCCACCCGGAGAATACCGAACTGCCCGGTATTGAATGCACCACCGGCCCGCTGGGGCAGGGCCTGGCCATGGCCGTGGGCATGGGAATTGCCGAACGGCATCTGAACGGCGTGTTTGGTGATGCGCTGGTCGATCACCACACCTGGGTGATCGCCGGCGACGGCTGCCTGATGGAAGGCATTTCGCAGGAAGCGATTTCGCTGGCCGGGCACCTGAAGCTGGGCCGCCTCAACGTGATCTGGGACGACAACAAGATCAGCATCGACGGCCCGGTGAGCCTGTCGAGCTCCGAAGACATGGCCGCGCGCTTTGTTGCTGCCGGCTGGCATGTCGTGGCCTGCGACGGGCATGATTTTGGCAGCATCGATGCCGCGCTCAGCGCTGCCAAGGCCGATCCGCGCCCGAGCCTGATTGCCGCGCGAACCACCATCGGCAAGGGCGCGCCAACCAAGGCCGGCACCAGCGGCAGCCACGGCAGCCCGCTGGGGCCTGCGGAGATCGAGGGCGCCAAGGCAGCGCTGGGCTGGGCGCATGGTCCGTTCGAAATTCCGGCCGATATCAAGGCGTGGTGGGAAGCGCAGGGTGCGCGCGGCGCGGCTGCACGCGGCGAGTGGGAAGCGCGACTTGCTGCCAACCCGCATGCCGCCGAATTCACCCGCCGCATGGAAGGCCGCCTACCGGCCGCCGATCCGATGCCGGCCTATCTGGCCAGCCTGGTGGCCACGCCGCCCAAGGTCGCCACCCGCAAGTCCAGCGAAATGGCACTGGATGCGCTGGTGCCGGCGCTGCCCGAAATGCTGGGCGGCTCGGCGGATCTGACGGGTTCCAACAACACCAAGGCCAAGGGCCAGAAATTGTTCAGCGCCGCCGATTACAGCGGCCGTTATATTCACTATGGCATCCGCGAATTCGGCATGGCTGCCGCGATGAACGGCATGGCGCTGCACGGCGGCATCATTCCCTTTGGCGGCACGTTTCTGGTGTTTTCGGATTACATGCGCAATGCCATCCGCATGGCGGCAATCCAGCAGATCCGCGTTGTGCATGTGCTCACCCACGACAGCATCGGCCTGGGCGAGGATGGCCCCACCCACCAGCCGATCGAGCATCTGGCCAGCTTGCGTGCCATTCCCAATCTGGCGGTTTGGCGTCCGGCCGACGCCATCGAGACGGCGGAAGCCTGGGCCTGTGCGTTGAACGACGAAAAGCGTCCATCCGTGCTGGCCCTGTCGCGGCAGAATTTGCCGCCGCTGCGCGGCGACGTGGCCGACAATCGCAGCGCCCGCGGTGCCTATCGTCTGATCGCTGCCACCGCGCCGCGCGCCGTGGTGCTGGTCGCTACCGGTTCGGAAGTGCATATTGCTGCCGGGGCAGCTGCTGCGCTGGAAGCGGATGGCATTGGCTGCGACGTGGTATCGATGCCGTGCTGGGAAGCGTTTGCGGCGCAGGAACCGGATTACCGTGCCGACGTTTTGCCTCAGGGTGTGCTGAAGGTTTCAGTCGAAGCCGGCGTGACAATGGGCTGGGAGCGTTGGGTGGGCAGTGACGGGCTCACCATCGGCATCGATCATTTTGGTGCATCGGCGCCGGCGGATCGGCTGTATGCCGAATATGGATTGACCGCGACGGCCATCGCCGCGCGCGTTAAGGCGCGGCTCGGTTGAACGAACACTGGGCCGCGACGCATGATGAAGGACAAGTGATATGGCTGTGAAAGTTGCAATAAACGGCTTTGGGCGCATCGGCCGCAACGTGCTGCGCGCGATCGTGGAATCCGGGCGCACCGATATCGTGGTGGTGGCGATCAACGATCTCGCCAGCGCTCAGGCCAACGCCCGCCTGCTGGCGCGCGATAGCGTGCACGGCGCCTTCCCCGGCACCGTAAGCGTCGACGGCGATGCCATTGTCGTCAACGGCCAGCGCATCGCGGTGACCGCCGAGCGTGATCCGGCCAAGCTGCCGCACGCCGCCATGGGCGTCGATATCGCCATGGAATGCACGGGCTTTTTCACTGATGCCGCCAAGGCCGGCGCCCACATCACGGCGGGCGCGAAGAAAGTGCTGATTTCTGCACCCGGCAAGAACGTCGATCTGACCGTGGTTTATGGCGTCAACCACGACAAGCTGACGGCGGACCACAACATCGTGTCCAACGCGTCGTGCACCACCAACTGCCTGGCCCCCGTAGCCATGGTGCTGGACCGTGAATTTGGTATCGTGAAGGGCCTGATGACCACGATCCACGCCTATACCAACGATCAGAAGATCCTCGATCAGCTTCACGACGATCCGCGCCGCGCCCGCGCTGCTGGCCTGTCGATGATCCCCACCACCACCGGCGCTGCCCGCGCCGTGGGCGAGGTGCTGCCCCAACTGAAGGGCAAGCTGGATGGTTCGGCCATCCGCGTGCCGACGCCGAATGTTTCGGTGGTCGATCTGACCTTCGAATCGGGCCGCGCCACCACGAAGGATGAAGTCAACGCCGTGCTTGAGGCTGCCGCCAATGGCGAGCTCAAGGGCGTGCTCGATTTCACCGTTGAACCTTTGGTGTCGATCGATTTCAACCACAGCCCGGCGTCATCGACGGTCGACAGCCTGGAAACCGCAGTGATCGGCGGCAACATGGTGCGCGTGCTCACCTGGTATGACAATGAATGGGGCTTTTCCAATCGCATGGCCGATACGGCAGTGGCGATGGGCAAGTTCCTGTAAACACATGGCCGGCTTTCGCACCATCGATGACATGCCGGCGCTGGCCGGCAAGACCGTGCTGGTCAGGGCCGATCTGAATGTGCCGATGGCCGATGGTGCGGTCAGTGACGACAACCGCCTGCGTGCGGCGATGCCCACCATCGCGGCGCTGGCCGATGCCGGCGCCCGCGTGGCGGTGCTCTCGCATTTCGGCCGGCCCGAGGGGCCGGACACGGAAAACAGCCTGAAGCCGGTAGCCGCCGCGCTTTGCGCTGTGCTTGGCCGGCCGGTTGCCTTCATTGATGATTGCGTGGGCGATGCGGCAGCTGCGGCGCTGGCTGCCTTGCCCGCGGGCGGCATTGCCGTGCTGGAAAACACGCGTTTCCATGCGGGCGAAGAAGCCAACGATCCGGTTTTTGCTGCCCAACTGGCAAAACTGGGCGATTTTTATGTGAACGACGCGTTTTCAGCCGCTCACCGCGCCCACGCCAGCACCGAAGGCCTGGCGCATCTGCTGCCTGCGTTCGCTGGCCGCACGATGGCAGCCGAATTGAAGGCGCTTGAAGCCGCGCTTGGCCAACCCAAGCGCCCGGTGGCGGCGATTGTTGGCGGCGCCAAGGTATCAAGCAAAATCGACGTGCTGTTGCACCTCGTTGAAAAGGTCGATCATCTGATGATCGGCGGCGGCATGGCCAACACGTTTTTGGCGGCGCGCGGCATCGATGTCGGCAAATCATTGTGCGAGCATGATTTGACGGCGACAGCGCTGGATATCATGGCACGCGCGCAAGCGGCCGGCTGCACGATCCACCTGCCGTACGACGTGGTGGTGGCCACCGAATTCAAGGCCCACGCCCCCAGCCGCATCGCCAATATCCACGATATCCACGCCGATGAAATGGTGCTGGATATCGGCCCCGCCGCCGTCGAGGCATTGGCCGACGCGCTGAAAACTTGCGCCACCGCCTTGTGGAACGGGCCGCTGGGCGCGTTTGAAATTCCGCCCTTCGATGCCGGCACCACGGCGCTGGCGCGCACGGCGGCCGCGCTCACGCAAGGCGGCACGCTGATCACGGTGGCGGGCGGCGGCGATACCGTGGCGGCGCTGGCCCATGCCGGCGTGCTTCAGGATTTCAGTTTCATTTCCACCGCTGGCGGCGCTTTTCTGGAATGGATGGAAGGCAAGGCACTGCCGGGCGTGGCGGCGCTTCAACAGGATTAAAGGGAACCAAGCCATGTCGATCACGCCGGCCATCAAGGCCATCCTCGCCAATTACGAAAGCGACAATCCCGGCACCAAATCCAACATCGCGCGGCTGCTGATGCAGGGCCGGCTGGGCGGCACCGGCAAGATGGTGATCCTGCCGGTCGATCAGGGTTTCGAACACGGCCCGGCGCGCAGCTTTGCGCCCAACCCCGAAGCCTATGATCCGCATTATCATTTCCAGCTCGCCATCGATGCCGGCCTGTCGGCCTATGCCGCGCCGCTGGGCATGCTCGAAGCCGGCGCCGATACGTTTGCCGGCCAGATCCCGACCATCCTCAAGGTCAACAGCAGCAACAGCTGGGCCACCGGCATCAACCAGGCCGTCACCGGCGGCGTGGACGATGCACTGCGGCTGGGCTGCGCTGCCGTCGGTTTCACCATCTATCCGGGCGCGGACGACGTGTTCGACATGATGGAGGAATTTCGCGAACTGGCGGCGGAGGCCAAATCGGTCGGCCTCGCCACCGTGCTCTGGAGCTATCCGCGCGGCGGCCTCTTGAGCAAGGATGGCGAACTGGCGCTGGATGTTGGCGCCTATGCGGCGCACATGGCGGCGCTGATGGGCGCGCACATCATCAAGGTGAAGCTGCCGAGCGCGCATATCGAGCAGAAGGACGCGGTGAAGGCGTATGAAGGCAGCGATTGGTCGGCCCAGTCCAGCCGCGTCGCCCACGTGGTGAGATCATGCCTGAATGGCCGCCGGCTGGTGGTGTTTTCGGGCGGTGCCACCAAGGGCGCCGATGTTGTGTACAGCGATGCCACCGCCATCCGCGACGGCGGCGGCAACGGCAGCATCATCGGCCGCAACACCTTCCAGCGCCCGCGCGCCGAAGCGCTGGCGATGCTGGACAAGATCGTGGATATTTATCTGGGCAAGGCGTGAGCGGGCAGCTTGAAGCGGACCCGTACTTGGCTTTTGTGTCATGCTGGCGCAGGCCAGCATCCATCTCCGGATGCGCGCAAATCTGCACGGTGGATGCTGGCCTGCGCCAGCATGACGTGTTTTTTGCGGGACGCTCCCTCTGGCACCTTGACGTGAGGCCGGCTAAAGCCCCGTTATGACCGAAGACGAACTCGTCCCGCTGCCCACTGACTTCGCCACTCGGTTCCAGCAGGAATCGCGCCCGGCGTGCCAGCTTTATGTGGTCTCGCCGCCGCGCATCGAAATCCCGGCCTTTGCCGAAAGCCTGAAAGCCGCGCTGGATGGCGGGCCGGTGGCGGCGTTTCAGTTGCGGTTGAAAGATGTGGGCGACGATGAAGTGCTGCGCGCCTGCGCGGCGTTGCTGCCCGTGTGCCAGGCTGCCGACGTTGCCTTCATCCTCAACGACCGCGTCGATCTCGCCAAGCAGGCTGGCGCGGACGGCGTGCATCTGGGCCAGAGCGATGGTTCGATTGCCGAAGCCCGTGCGCTGCTGGGGCGCGAGGCGCAGATTGGCCGCACCTGCCACGACAGCCGGCATCTGGCGATGGAAGCCGGCGAAGCGGGCGCCGATTACGTCGCGTTCGGCGCGTTTTACGAAACCACCACCAAGCCCAGCCATTACCGGCCCACCCCCGACATCCTGGGCTGGTGGACCACGCTGAGCCAGGTGCCGTGCGTCGCTATCGGCGGCATTTTTGCCTACAATGCCGCGCCGCTGGTGGCCGCCGGGGCGGATTTCATCGCGGTGGTGCGCGCCGTGTGGGATCACGAAGGCGGGCCGGGGGCAGGGGTGGCATCGTTCGGAGAGGTGCTGGGCTGGTAACACCCTCACCTTGCCCCCACCGTCTGCATCCGCTAAGTCGCGCCTCGCTCTTTCGCATTTCTGTTCCCCCATCGCCGCCCGTGCATCCGCGCCGGCTGCAAGGATTTTGCCATGGTCACCCATAGCTCGCTGATCACCGTCATGGAAAAGGCCGCGCGCAAGGCCGCACCCAAGCTGCGCCGCGATTTTGGTGAAGTGGATGCACTGCAGGTGAGCCGCAAGGGCCCGGCCGATT
>NZ_JBDNFM010000040.1:0-18060 GCF_041689835.1 Sandarakinorhabdus sp. | reverse complement strand
GTCAAACCAACCGGGGGCAGGGTCCGCGAGCCTGCCCGCCGAAGTCATAATTTGTTTTTGACCCTCAAGCCGCGCGCGACACCGTTGGCCCGCTGCCGATGTGTAGCGCTGTTTCCGTGCCGTTCACGATACGAAACACCGTGCCTTGCGGCGCGCGCGCGGCGACGGGGACGCCGTGCCAGTCTTCGCCGCCCACCAATATCCCGCGCAGCACGCTGGCAGTGATGCCGTGGCTGATGACGAGTGCCGGGCGGCTGTGGTCGAGGTCGGCGACCCAGTGTTTCAGGCGGTCGGCAATTTGCGGGAACCATTCGCCGCCGGGTGCCGCTTCGGTAAACAGGCCGCGATCCGCATCAATGATCGGCCGGCCCAGTTCGGCAACGATGTCGTGGTACCAGCGGCCTTCCCATTGACCGACATCGATTTCCAGCAGGCGTTCGTCCTTGCGCCAACCAAAGAAATCCAGCCCCAGATGTTCGCCGATGATGGCTGCCGTTTGCTGGGTGCGGCCGGACGGTGATACCCACAAATCGATGTCGGGTGCCTCGCCCAGCACGTTTTTCAGCGCCGCGCCCATGGCTTCGGCCTGGGCAATTCCGGCGCGGGTGAGGGGGGTGTGCGCGCCATTGCCCTGCATGCGGGCGGCGGCGTTGAACACGGTTTCGGCGTGGCGGGCGAGAATCAGATCCATGCCGCCAGCTTAAGCCGATTTCGGCGCACATCGCCACTACCACCCCGCGCCTGAATGGTTATAGTGCGGTCGTCACCCCATTTCGCCGCAAGGATCAGAATGAAGGCCACCGTCGAGCGCGCAACCCTGCTGAAGTGTCTGGGGCATATCCAGTCGGTGGTTGAACGGCGCAACACCATCCCGATCCTTTCGAACGTGCTGATCGAGGCGCGGGCCGACGGCTTGCGTTTCATGGCGACCGACCTTGATCTGCAGGTGGTTGAAAACATTGCTGCCGCGATCGATCTGAACGGTGCCACCACGGTTTCGGCGCACACGCTGTTTGATATCGTGCGCAAGCTTCCCGAAGGCAGCCAGGTTGAACTCGCCGCAGCGGGCGACCGCATGACCGTGGTTGCCGGCCGCAGCCGCTTCAGTCTGGCGACGTTGAAGCGCGACGATTTCCCGGTGATCGCCGAAACCGACTTGCCGGTGCGCTTCACCCTGTCGGCCGGTGAGCTGAAGGAATTGATCGACGCGGTGCGTTTCGCGATTTCCACCGAGGAAACGCGCTATTATCTCAACGGTATTTATCTGCATGCCACCACTGGTCCGTCGCCAAAGCTGCGCGGTGTTGCTACCGATGGCCACCGCCTCGCTCGTATCGAGCTTGATCTGCCCGAAGGTGCTGCCGACATGCCGGGCGTGATCGTGCCGCGCAAGTGCGTGAACGAAGTGCGCAAGCTGCTGGATGAAATGGCCGCCGATGCCCCGGTGGAAATCGGCCTGTCAGCGGCCAAGGTGCGGTTCCGTTTTTCGGCTGATTCAACGCTGACCAGCAAGCTGATCGACGGCACCTTCCCCGATTATACCCGTGTTATCCCGACAGCGAACGACAAGCTGCTGAAGATCGACACCAGGAGCCTGGCCGAGGGGGTTGACCGCGTGGCCGCTATTGCCACCACGGAAAAAACCCGCGCCGTCAAGCTGGCGCTGGGCCGGGACAAGGTCACACTGTCGGTCACCAGTCCGGAAAATGGCACGGCGTCGGAAGAAGTGCCGGCTGATTATGCCGCCGCCGATATCGAGGTTGGCTTCAACTATCGCTATCTGCTCGACATTTTGGGGCAGGTGAATGCCGATCTGGTGGATGTCCATTTGGCAGATGCTTCTGCGCCGACGCTGATTCGTGAAAGCGACGACGCTAAGGCGCTTTATGTTTTGATGCCCATGCGTGTGTGAAGAGCGCCCACACTATTCTGGCAATTTCCAACGATTTTGTTGTTTCGGCAGGGAGCAGGCGCGACGTAAGGCTGCTCAATGGCCCGTCCGCTCCGCCAATATGTGTCGCACGGTGGGCTGCATGCGCGCATTGTAACGCGCCAGCACCGGATGCTCGCCGCCTGACGCATAATGGGTGATCAGGTCGCGCCCGGTCCAGTAATGCAGGGCAAAGCCGGGTGGTTCGGCAATGATCATGTCGCGGCCGTCCGGATTTTCGCCGTCGATCGCGCGAAAATCGATGGCGACTTGCGGTGCCGATGATGGGCAGACCGCTAGCGTGGAACCGTGCCAGCCGGTAACGATCGCGCGGTGCAGGTGGCCGGTAACCATGCGCAGGATCTGTGGGTGCCGGCGCACCACGGCCGCGAGCCGCTGCACCCACGGCGCATCGATATCCTCGGTCATCCAGCCGTTGCCGGTTTCGATCGGCGGGTGGTGCAGCACCAAAATGGTCGGGCGGTCATCACAGGCCAGCGTTTCATCCAGCCACTGCGCCTGGTCGGCCGATAGCGCGCCGCCGTGGAGGCCTTCCTCCAGCGTGTCGAGCACGACAAAGCGCATTGGGCCGTGCGTGAAGGCATATTGCACATGGCCGGTGCCGCACACCGGAACGGCCGGAAACACGCTGCGGAAATTGGCGCGATTGTCGTGATTGCCCAACGCGAAAAACACTGGGAAGGGCAGCCGGTCGGTCACCGTCTTAAGCGTCTGGTAGGATGTGATGCTTCCATTTTCGGTAAGATCGCCAGTGGCCAGCAGCAGATCGGGCTGCGGGGTGAGGGCAAGCAGGGACTGCAACACGTCGTCGAAGCGCTTGCGGTTCATTTCTTCCGGATCATCCGGCTGGAAACCAAGGTGGATATCCGTCACCTGGGCAATCAGCATCACACGCACTCCTGCTGCCGCACCCAGTGCTGGGGCTGTCCCCCAAACGGCCGTTGCCCCAGCAGATACGGGTCCCATGGCAAGACTGATGCAGCGCGGCGCGGATGGCAAGCCGGGCTGCGCATCAGGCCGGTGTCTGCCGGCCGCGCGCGGCGGCGACGCGGGTGGGGGCGGCGACGCGGGTGGGCGTGGTGTGGCCAGGCGGCAGCGTGCCAGCGGGTCCCGCGCCCTCGTGATAGCCATGGCAGGTATCGCAGCTTGCGCCGGCCTTGGCAGTGGCGCTGAGCATGGTCTTGGCCGGGGCGCCGTGGCATTCGCGGCAACTGGCAACGCCGGGAATATTCACGTCGGTTGAGGCCTTGGATTTCATCACGCTGGTATGGCAGGCGACACAGGCGGCTTGGCCGGTCTTGCCATCATAGGATTTGTGCTTGCCGTGCGGGAAACGGCCTTGCGGCAGATAGTGATCGTTGATGCTGACCGGCGCGATGGCAAAGCGGCGGGTGATATCGCCGGCGCCGTTATCGGAAACGATGTGGCAATCGGTGCAGATGCCCTTGCCGCCCGCGCCGCCAATCGAAGTTTTGCCAGTGAAGATGCCGACCACGGCGGCCTGTGCCCTGGCGCGCGCATCGCCAACGCCGGACAGGCGCAACTGGGCCACCTCAACTTCTGCCATGCGGCCGGGCAGGCGGCGATCGAAGGCGATGCGCTGCACGTCGGTGCGCGGCGCAACGGCCTGGCTCAGGTAGAAATCGCGGATGATGCCGGCCACTTGCGCGGGCTCGCCGTGCGGCAGGGTGCGCACCGTACCGCCATCACGCGCAAACGCCAGATCATGACAGGCACCGCAATTGGCTTCCATGTCGATCGGCTTGAACCGCACCTGGCTTTCATCGGTCTTGTGGCAATAGCTGCACGGCAGCGCGCCATCGGCCGCTACCGGCAGCCGCTGTTTGAGCGCCATGTTGGCAACGGCATTGGTGGCGGATTGGTGAATGTCATGCGGATAAATCAGCCCGGATTTCTCCCGCGCGCCGGCTAGGGCGGTGCGGGTGAAGACCGGCTTGTCGGCCGAGGGCAATGACACCAGCGTGGCCCGGAAATCGGGGTGTTTCGCCCATCCCGGCACGTTGGCGACCGGACTGTCCGACAACCGCGATTTCAGGCCGCCGTGGCAATCGGTACAGAAGGATTCCGCCACCGTCATTACCGTGGCTTCACCTTCATGTTCCTTGTGGCAGCTGGTGCATCGGCCCTGCGGCAGGTTGAAGGCGCTGTGCGCGGCCGCCATCACGCCTGTTTCGGGCAGACGGCCTTTGGCCATGCGGGCCGGCGCGGCATGATCGGGCAGCGCCGAAGCCGTGTGACAAGTCTGGCAGGCGCCATCGGTGACCGACACGAACGCTTTTTGATGACAGGCACCGCAATTATTGGACAGGCTGGCGTGAGCGTTGGACAGGGCGCCGCTCGACCAGGTTTCGTCAGGCGCAAAGCCGCCCGCCGCCGCCGGCCGCGCCGTGAGCACGCTCAGCTTCCCATCGCCAAAGGCCTCGCCCGGGGTGACGGGCCGCGCTGCTTCGGCCAGCATGTCTTTGGGCAGGGTCGGCTCGCCCTCGCCGATGAAGTGAAACAACGGCACGAGCAACAACAGCACCAGCACGGCCAGCGCCCCGGCCCACGCCATGCGCCGCTTGGTGGGCATCGCGCCCGCCAGCGAGAAGATGCTGGTTTCCTGCGCTGCATCGGCGGCATCGACCGGCGGCACCACCCGTTCGGCGGTGATTGCCACCGCGCCATCGGCCCCGGGCGAAAGCGACAGGCGGAACGGCCCGATATCAACGACGGGATTGTCGGCCACGGCCAGATCGGCGCGGGTAACGAACTTGCCGCCAACCTCGATCGGCACACCGCCGGTGGCCTCCACGCTCACCTTGCCGGCGGCAATCTGCACCAGCCGCGCGTGGCGCAACATTACGGCAAGATCGGCCAGCTGGATGTCGCAATCGGTGCCGCGCCCGACCGTCAGCTCCGTCTGCACAAGCGTGCGAGTGCGGATGATGTCGCCTCCATCGGCGCGCTTGGCAACATGGCGAACAATGAAGCTCATGTCCGTTCCCCCCTCACCAGTACAGGAAAACGGAAATGATGTGGGCGAGCAGCGCTGCCAAAAGCGCGACCGTCACTGGCACATGGATATACAGCCACAATTCCAGTTGTGTTTTCATGCGGATATGGCGGCGGGCCTGGGCCAGCGCCGCCTCCTTGCGTTCCAGCAGGAACTGGATCTGCTGCAACCGCTCGTCGGCGCTGCCCGTGCGCAGGCCGGCCATTACCTTTTGGGTGATCGCCGCGACGGCGCGGGCGTTGCCATCGCCCGCGTAATTGCCGGAAAGCCGTTGGCCCACCGAGCCGGCAATCTGGCACTCCTCCAGGCTGAGCCGCACCAGCGCCGCATCATCGGCGCCAAGCGGCTGCGCTGCGGCATCAAGCTGGCGATCGAGCGTGCGGATTGCCTCCAGCATTTGCTGCTGCGTTACCTCCCCCCGGTTGGCCGACAGGCGTTCGGGCAGCGTCGCATACAGGCTGATGCCCCACAGGCCCGACACGATGACGATCATCATGAGCGCCCACGCCAAGGTATGAACGTTCCAGCCCAGCTGGAATCCGGTGTGTAGCGTGCCGACCACGATCAGCGACAGGCCCAGATAGACATGAGCGCTGGTCCAGCCCTTCAGGCTGAATGGCTTTGATCCGATTACCCGCTTGCGCACACCCAGCAGGGACAGCCAGACGATCATGCCGGCCCCGATCGTGCCCAGCGTGTAGCCCAGCCAGCTGCCGCCGTTGTGGCGGGGGATGGGATCGGTGAGCAGGTAGGCACCCAGCGCCACGAGGCTGATGGTGATGGCCACTTTGGCCCAGCGGCCGCGGCGGTGAACCAGGAAACCTTCGTGGGCAACGTCGCGCGGCGCACGGGTCACGGCCTTGCCAGACATGGCCTTGCGTACAGGCCCTGCTTTTGTCGGGGCGGTGCTTGCCATCAGCGTCCTTCCCGGTTCATCAGGGCAACGCTCAGGAATTGTTCGGGCGACACGCGGATGGCGGCGCCGGTGGGGCAGGCGCGCACGCAAGCCGGGCCGCCTTCCTGGCCCGAACACATGTCGCACTTGATCGCCTTCTTGGCCTTTTCGGCGTAGGCAGGATCGGTTTTCTTGGCCCATTTGTGGCTGGGCTCACCGGGGCCGGGGCCCCTGCCCAGCAGGAACCAGCTGAGCAGCCAGGGTTTTTTGGGCGGCACCTTGTCCATGCGAATCACGCCGTAAGGGCAGTTACGCTGGCAGTTGCCGCAGCCGATGCAACTGTCGTCGATGTACACCTCGCCGGTTGGCCCGCGGTGGATGGCGTTGGGCGGGCAGTCGGCCATGCAGTGCGGATGCTCGCAGTGGCGGCAGCTGGTTGGAACGTGCAAATGGGCATAGGTGCGCCCGGCTTCGCGATCCAGCCGTGACAGGCCGTCGTGAGTGTCGGCGCAGGCCTTTTCGCAATTGTCGCAGCCAACGCACAGCTTTTCGTCGATCAGCAGCACGTCAGTTGCTTCCCCAACCCCTTGTTCCACCAGGAAGTTGGCGATCCCGGTGTACATGTCGACGACACCGGAAAAACTGTCTTTCTTGGATTCGATGAAGTTATTGAGCTGCATGCGGCCCGCCATTTCACCGCGCAGCTTGTCGAGCAACTGCGGTTTGGCGGCCAACAACGCGCGGAAGGGTTCGCCAGCCAGCCGGATCACGTCGCTTTTTACGGCGGCGCGCACGGTGGCGCTGCGCGGGCTGCCGTCGATCACGCCCATTTCGCCGACATAACTGCCGGCGGGCACATAGGAGAGGAACACCGGTTTGCCGCCAAGGGATTTTTCCACCACCATCGAGCCGGAACGGATGATGAAGATGTCGTCGCCGGCGTCGCCTTCCTTGATCAGGACTTGGCCGGCACGCAGGGTTTCCACCTTGGCACCCGCGATCACGTCGACAAGATCGGCCGGCGCCAGCCCCGATTTGAAGATTTGCAGCAGGCTGCGCTCGGTAGAGATGCGGGTGATCTCGCGCGCCGCCGATGGCACCTGGCTCATCAGCTTCAATGCGGCGCTGCGGCTGATTTCAACCAAAACGCAATCCCGCCCGGCGCGCACGGTCGCCCCGCGCCGCCGGCCGGAAATCAGCCCGACTTCGCCAAAGATGGTGCCTGTGTCGATGGCCACGGTGATCGATGTGTCGCTGGGGTTCACCTCCACCTGAACCTGGCCATCGGCAATGCCAAACAGTGACGAACCGGGCGTGTTGCGTTCGAAGATCACCTCGCCAGCGCGGTAAAGCCTTACGCTGGAATCGAGCATGAATTCGCGCATCTGAAGGCTGCTCATGCCGTTCAGGATCGAAACGCGGCTGCGCAGATATTCCAGCCAGTCTGACACGCTGCGCTTGGTGGGTATATCCGCGAACTTGGCTTCCAGGATCGGCTCGTCTGCCGGCTTGAGATCAAGATTGCCATTGATGAACTCCACCACGTCGTGGCCCTGGTTCATGCAATGCTTGATCAGCGGATAACCGGCCAGCGCGCCGACGACATAGATGCCGGGCGCAGTGGATTCGAAGGTGGCGGAAAGCTTGGGGAAAGCCAGCCGGTCGCTGGAGGCAAATTCGATGCCGCAGCCTTCGACAAAGCCGCGCGGCGGCGCCGAACCCATGCGCGCGATCACCCGGTCACAGCGAGCCCGCACCTCGCCGTCGCGGGTATCGAGGGTCATGAAACCGGGCTCGATTTCCTTGGCGGTGGTTTCGCCCATGATGTTGATGCGCCCGGCATCGCGCGCCGCCATCAGCGCCTTGACGTTGGCATCCTTGGCGGCGGCAAAATCGGCGGTGCGGTTGACCAGCGTGACCGTGTTGTTCTGCGCCGCATCCGCACACAGGCCCAGCGCATTCTCGATCCCGGCATCGCCGCCGCCGATCACGAAGACATGCTCGTCGGTATATTCGGTGGGGTCGTCCAGCTGATATTGCACGTGCGAACTGTTGCCGCCGGCGCAACTCATCAGATTGGGATTGCCCTGAGTGCCGATCGCCATGATCACGGCATCGGCCATGATCTCTTCGCCATTCGTCAGCGTCAGCCGATAGGGCGGCGCGCGGCGTTGCAGTTCCTTTGTTTGCGTGGAACCGTCGCGGCTGCGGGTGACGATCTGCATCACCGATCCGGGAATGGGATCGCCGGTGCCGACGATGCTCTTCACTTCAGCCTTGTGCTTCACGTTCACGCTGGCGGCGTTGGTCTGCTCGCTCCAGGTGCCCAGCACGACTTCGCGCTTGCCGGCGCCGAAATCCAGCGGGGACCGCAAGATCAGCAGTGACGGCGTGGCCATCACATGCTTGCCCTTCTGGTATTTGTAGATCGTGTCCGACAGATGGTCGGTCTTTTCCAGCAAGACGTGGCTGATGCCCAGCCCTGCCGCGTGCGCCGCCGCCGACAGGCCGCCAGGCCCCGAACCCACAATCGCGATGCGATACGTCGTCACAACGGCTTTTCCCCCCGGATCAAGCCCTGTAGCAGTGCTTCAATGCCAGATAAATCCTAGCATCTTGATACGCATCGGCTAAGCAAGAATGCAATCTGGTGTGAATATTTCCCGGACCGCGGCCGCAATAGCTGGAGACGACACGCAAATGCTTGCCGAAATCGGCCACTTCGCCTTGATTCTCACCCTGCTGGTGGCCACCCTGCAGGCGGTGTTGCCGATGCTGGGAGCCGTGCGCGGCGATGCGGCGCTGATGGCGTTCGGGCGTAGCGCTGCCGGCTTGCAGGCAGTGCTTATCAGCCTGAGCTTTGCCTGCCTGATGATCCTGTTCGGGCAGGCCGATTTTTCCGTGGCGCTGGTCGCCAACCACGCAGCACTGTCGCAGCCACTGCCGTACCGGCTGGCCGCCACTTGGGGCAATCACGAAGGTTCGATGTTGCTGTGGGTGCTGGTGCTGGCCATTTATGGTGCCGGAATTGCCCGTTTTGGCAACAATCTACGCGCCACGCTGCAGGCCCGGGTGCTGAGCGTGCAGGCAATGATTTCGGTCGCCTTCCTCGCTTTCGCGCTGTTCACGTCCAACCCGTTCGCGCGGTTATTCCCGGTGCCCCTCGACGGGGCGGAACTCAATCCGCTGCTGCAGGATCCCGGTCTCGTCTTCCACCCGCCGCTGCTTTATCTTGGCTATGTCGGCTTTTCCGTCACCTTCAGTTTTGCCGTTGCTGCCCTGCTCGAAGGCCGCGCCGATCCGGCGTGGGCGCGCTGGATGCGGCCATGGGTGCTGGCGGCGTGGGTGCCGCTAACCCTTGGCATCACGCTGGGCAGTTTCTGGGCCTATTATGAACTGGGCTGGGGCGGCTGGTGGTTCTGGGATCCGGTGGAAAACGCCAGCTTCATGCCGTGGCTCCTGGGCACGGCGCTGCTGCATTCGGCCATCGTCACTGAAAAGCGCGGCAGTCTGGCAGGCTGGACCATCCTGCTCGCCATCCTCGCATTTTCGCTGTCGCTCATCGGCACGTTTCTGGTGCGATCGGGCATCCTCACTTCGGTACACGCCTTCGCGGTTGATCCGGAACGCGGCGTATTCATCCTCGCCATGATCATCGGTGCCACCGGTACGGCGCTGGTGCTGTTTGCGGCGCGGGCGCCGATGCTGAAATCGGGCGCAATGTTCGGCAGTGTCAGCCGCGAATCCGGCCTGACAATGAACAACCTGCTGCTGATGGCGCTCACCGCCGTGGTGTTTCTGGGCACCTTCTTTCCGGTCATCATGGAAGCGGTGTCGCCCTCCAACAAGATTTCGGTAGGCCCGCCGTATTATAACCTCGTCTTCGTGCCGCTGGTGACGCCGCTGCTGCTGCTTGTCACTGTGGGGCCGATGCTGGCCTGGAAGCGCGACGATCTGGCTGCGCTGGGCCAGAAAATTCTTCTTCCGCTGGTGATTGTGGGGGCGTTGCTGGCGGGACTTTCGTTGTGGTTGGGGCTGGCGCAGGTTTCGGCCGCGCTGGGCCTGGCGCTGGGCGGCTGGCTCGTGCTGGGCGCGGCACTGGTGCTGGTGCGGCGCTGGCGGGGCGCTGGCGGTTTTTCGTGGCGTCTGGTGCGCACCACACCAGCGGCCACCATCGGGCTGGTACTGGCCCATGCCGGGCTCGGCTTCACCACTGCCGGCATCGCGGCGATGACCAGCTTTGCCGCTGAAAAAATTCTCGTCATGCGCCCTGGCGAAACGGCGCAGGCCGGCCCGGTGAGCGTGACGATGCAAGGCGCCGAAGAGGTGGACGGCGCCAATTATCGTGCCCTGCGCGCCCGCTTCGCCGTGCGCCAGAACGGCAGCGAACGCGTGCTGGTGTCGGAACGCCGGTTTTATACCGTGTCGCGCAACCAGACGACCGAAGCCGGTATCGGCGTGTCGGTGCTGGGCAATCAATATATCGCCATCGGCGATACGCAGGCCGATGCACGGGGGCCGAAGGGAACCATGGGGCTTGTTGTGCGCATCTACTGGCACCCGCTGGTGGGGTGGATCTGGTTTGGCGGCCTGCTGATGGCGATGGGCGGCTGCGCCAGCCTTGCTGATCGGCGTTTCCGTATCGGGGCGCCGCAAGTTCGCCAATCGCCTGGTGCGGGGCCTCTTGCGCCCAATCTGGTTCCGGCGGAATAAGCGCGGGTCATGAAGCGCCTGTTTTTTATCCTGCCCGTAATCGCATTTGCCGGCCTTGCTGCGTTCCTCGGCTTTGGCTTGACCCAGGATCCCAAGGAACTGCCCAGCCAGTTGATCGACCGGCCCTTGCCCGAATTTTCCCTGCCCGGCATCGCCGACGAACCGGGCGGCGGCCCGGGTTTGGTCAGCGCCAGTTTCAGGGGCGAGCCGCGCCTGCTCAACGTGTGGGCAAGCTGGTGCGCGGCCTGCCCGCAGGAACACCCGGTGCTGGAACGCATCGCTGCCGAAGGCTTCCCGGTCTATGGCATCGCCTGGAAAGACAAGCCCGAAGACAGCCGCGCCTTTCTGGCTCGGTACGGCAACCCTTATTCCGGCATGGGCGCCGATTTCCCCGGCCGCACTGCCATCGATCTGGGTGTCACCGGCGCGCCGGAAACCTTTGTGGTCGACAAGAAAGGCCGCGTGCGTTTCAAGCAGGTCGGACCGATCAGCCCGGAAATTTGGGAATCCCAAATCAAGCCGATGATGCTGCAATTGCAGGCTGAAGCATGAAGCGCATCGCTTTTGCGTTGGCACTTGCACTCGCCGCCCCGGCTGCAGTGATCTTGCCGGCTGGCCCGGCTGCCGCTGTGCTGCCCGATGAGATGCTGCCCGATGCAGCGCAGGAAGCCCGCGCCCGCGCCCTTTCCAAGAATTTGCGCTGCGTTGTCTGCCAGAATCAGTCCATCGACGACAGCGACGCGCCGCTGGCCCGCGATCTGCGCGTGCTGGTGCGCGAGCAGATCGCCAAAGGCAGAAGCGACAACGAAGTGCGCGACTATGTCGTTGAGCGTTATGGCAATTTCGTTCTGCTGAAGCCGCCGTTCGAAGGCGACACGCTGCTGCTGTGGGCGGGGCCGTTTGCAGTTCTGCTGTTGGGCGGAGCCGGCCTGATCGTCAAGCTCCGCCGTCGTCCCGTGATGACCCCTGATGCTGCCCCCTTGAGTGAGGCCGAGCGCGCCGAGCTTGATCGGCTGGCCGGCCCTTCCAGCTGAGATTTCCAACATGACGCTCTGGATTATCCTTACCGCGCTGACCGCGCTGGCCGCGGCCTGGCTTACCATCCCGCTGGTGCGCCGCCACGAAGCTCGGGTGGACGCGCGTGCCGCCACCATCGCGGTGCTCAAAGACCAGCTCGCCGATGTCGATGTGCAAGTGGCCGCTGGCAGCGTCCAGCCCGGCGAAGCCGAGGGACTGCGCAACGAGATCCGCCGCCGCCTGCTCGCCGCTGGCCATATCCCGACCGAACTGAACCGTAGTCTGGGCCAAGGCGCGCTTTCTGGCCTGGCGCTGGGCCTTGCCGCCATGGTCGCTGTGGCCGGCGCTGCGATGTATGCCAGCATGGGCCAGCCTGAACTGGGCGGCAGCAACGCGACCAGTGCCGCCGCCAGCACCGTTGCGCCCGCCGCCGCACCCCCGTCGGCACAAGGGGCCGCCGCGCAGGGTGAAGTTGCCCAGCTGGTCGCCGGCCTTGAACAGAAGATGCAGGCCACGCCAAACGATCCGGAAGGCTGGCGCATGTTGGGCTGGAGCTATTTCCAGACGGCCCGTTATGCCGATGCCGCCAAGGCCTATGAACGCGCCATTGCATTGAAACCCGGCGGCGAAGGCTATCAATCGGCATATGGTGAAGCGCTTGTGCAGGAGGCTGGTGGCCAAGTGACGCCGGCTGCTGCCGCCGCATTCGAAAAGGCTGCCGCGCAGGACGGGGCTGATGCCCGCGCGCGTTATTTCCTCGCCGTGCGCAAGGCCGAATCGGGTGATCGCAAGAACGCCGTGGAAGACATGCTGAGGCTGTTGGCAGATTCGCCTGCCGACGCACCATGGCTGTCGCAATTGCGCGGTGTCATCCAGCAGACGGCCCAGGCAGCAGGCATCGATATCGCCGCGCGGCTGGTCGCTACCAAGCCCGTTGGCAATGCCGCCGTGCCCGGCCTGCCGCCGCAAGTCGCTGCTGCTGCTGCCGCCAATGCCGCTGCCCCCGCAGGCGTGATGCCCAGCCCCAGCCGCGATCAGGTGAAGGCCGCGCAGGCGATGAAGCCCGGCGACCGGCAAGCGATGATCCGCGGCATGGTCGACGGCCTCGCCCAAAAGCTGAAGGCCAATCCCAATGACGAAGCTGGCTGGCTGCGGCTGATGCGTGCCCGCCAAGTGCTGGGGGAGGTGCCTGCGGCCAGGACAGCCCGCGATCAGGCGCTGGCCGCGTTTGCCGGCGATGTCGACGCGCAGGGCCGGATCAGGGCGGCGGGAGCCGAGATGGGGCTTTAGCCCTCAAGCAGTTCGGCCAGCAGCGGATTGGGAAAGCGCCGCCGCTGGGTGATGGCGTGAAATTCCTCCGTGAGGCCGGGGATGGTGAAGACCTCCACCAGCGTGCCGGCGGCGAGTTCGTCCTTCACGACAATCGGCGGCACCAGCGTCAGCGCCCGCGACGAGCGAGCCAGCAGGCGGAGCATGGCCATGTCGTCTACCTCGGCCAGGATGATCGGCTGGATGCCGGCTGCATCGAGTAGCTGGTCGAACCCGGTGCGAATATCGAGACCCCTCGCCGGCAGCAGCACGGGCAGCGCGGCGAGATCAAGCGGGAAGTTCAGCGGGCGATCGATGAGGCCGGGCGGGCCGACGAGGCCCACGGGCTGCTGGGCGATACGGCGGCTGATGATGTCAGGCGCCACCACACCGCGCGGCGGCTGGTTGGCGAGCACAACGTCCAGTTCATGCGCTTCCAGTTGCGCCAGCAGATCCTTCAGTGTGCCGGAAACCATCACCAGTTCGACATCGCGGCGGTCGATCAGCGGCGCGATGAACTCGGCCTGGAAATTGCGCGACAGCGTCGGCAGCGCGCCGATGCGCAGCACTTGCTGATCCAGCCGCACGCGCCCGGCGAGCGTCTGTTGCAGCGCGTCGCCCGCCGCGAACACCGTATCGGCATAATCCAGCGCGATCTTTCCAGCCTCGGTCAGGGCCATGCGGCGGTGACTGCGTTCGAACAGGTCGTGGCCAAGCGACCCCTCCAGCGCCTTCAGCTGCACCGACAGCGCCGATTGCGACAGATTGAGCTGCACGGCGGCGCGCGTCAGGCTGCCAGCGTGGGCGACAGCATGGAAATAGCGCAAGTGGTTGTAATTGAGGGCCGCCATGAAAACGCTTTCATAAAACAGAACAAATATTATCAATATATATATTTTACGCATATGTCATCATCGCATACCTGACAGGTAGTTCAGCCCTTCCCGTTGGAGCGACATTGATGACGACGACGACCCTCTTGTTATGGCTGGTGCTGGCCGGGCCGGCGGCGCTGCTAGCGCTGGCGGCGCTGCCCGCCACCGATCCCAAGCGGCTGGCCGGCCTCGCTCGCGGCGGCGCCCTGATCAGCTTGTGCAGCGCGGCCATCGCCGCACTGCTGGTGGCGCTGGGCGGCCCGCTGGCCACCCCGGCGCTGCCCGGCATCGGCATATTGTTCGACGCGCTCACGGCGGTGATGTTCCTGCTTGTCAGCTTCGTCGGCAGCATCGTCGTGCTGTTTTCGCGCAACTACCTTGCTGGCGATCCCGGCCATTCCCGTTTCACCCGGTTGCTGTCGGGTACCCTGGCCAGCGTGCTGCTGCTGATCCTGTCTGGCAACATGGCGATGTTCCTCGCCGCCTGGGTGGCCACCTCCATCGGCCTTGGCCAATTGCTGGTTTTTTACAGCGACCGGCCGGCGGCGATATTGGCAGCACGCAAGAAATTCATCGCCAGCCGCTTGGGTGATCTGTGTCTTGCAGTTGCCATCGCCCTGCTGTGGCAGGCGACCGGCACGCTGGAATTCACCGGCCTGTTTGCGGCGCTGAAGGGCGTTGCCGCCGCCGGAGAAACCCCGGCCAGCCTCAGCATCGCAGCCGTGTTGATCGCCGCCGCGGCGCTGCTGAAATCGGCTCAGTTTCCGCTCCATGGGTGGCTCACCGAAGTGATGGAAACCCCCACCCCGGTTTCGG
The DNA here is from genome assembly GCF_041689835.1 of Sandarakinorhabdus sp. GTDB lineage: Bacteria > Pseudomonadota > Alphaproteobacteria > Sphingomonadales > Sphingomonadaceae > Sandarakinorhabdus. The sequence continues at coordinate 3,469 of NZ_JBDNFM010000040.1, read as the reverse complement.
CGCTTCTGCATGCCGGCATCATCAACGCCGGCGGATTTCTGGCGCTGCGCTTCTCGCCGCTGCTGCAACTCTCCACCCCTTCGATGGATCTGTTGCTGGTGGTGGGCGGTTTCACGGCGCTGTTTGCCAGCGTGGTGATGCTTACCCAGAATGCCATAAAGGTGGCGCTGGCCTGGTCCACCATCGCGCAGATGGGCTTCATGTTGCTGCAATGCGGGCTGGGCGCGTGGCCTGCGGCGCTGCTGCACATCGTGGCCCACTCGCTCTACAAGGCACATGCCTTCCTGTCGTCGGGCAGCGTGGTCGATATTGCCCGGGCCAGCTGGTCGCCCAGCCCGGGCGGCGCGCCGCACCCGGCCCGGCTCGGCCTCGCCGTGGTCGGCGTGCTGGCAGGCGTTGCCATCGTCGGCTCGCTGTCGGGCTTCGATCTCGGCCGTGAACCCGGCCTGTTCGCGCTGGGTGCCATCCTGCTCATGGGCCTCACCCATTATATCGCCCAGTCGATCGACACACGCCCCACCGGGTTCGTCATCGCGCGCACGGTGATGGGCGCGGCAGTGGTGGCCGGCCTGTGGTTTGCAGTGCAGGCGGGCATGGCGGCCGTGATGGCCGGCACCCTGCCCCAAGGCGCCTACCGCACCGATGCGGCGGCGTTGGCGGCGATCGCGGTGGTGGTGGCAAGCTTTGCCGTCCTCACCGTCTTCCAGGCCAGTTTCATCACCGCCAAGCCCGCCAAGGATGGTGTTGCTGCCACGCCGGAATGGGCGCGGGCCTTTTACGTCCACGCTCACAACGGCCTTTATGTGAATGCGCTGGCCAATCGGCTGGTGCTGCGCCTGTGGCCCACCGGCCTGCCAACGCGCCGCTGAACCCCTCCCTTCCGCGAAAGGTTTTGCCATGAGCACCGACACCCTCGACGCGTCTGCATCCACCGCCGCCCCGGCCCCCAGCGCGCTGGATACCGCCATCGCGATTGCCTGCCAGCGCATCGCGCCGCTGTGGCCGCTCAAGCATTTTGTTGCCGTGAATCCGTTCCTCGGCTTCAGCGGGCAAAGCTTTGCCGCCACCACTGCCACCCTGCGCCGCGTCGCCAAGGTGGACATGCTGATGCCGCGCGATTTTTATCGCCGCGCACTTGCCGACGGCATCATCAGTGATGCCCACATTGCCGCTGCGCTGGCGCGTGCGCCGGGCAGCGCCGCCGTCCCGGCAGACGTTGCCCTGGCCAAGACGGCGCTGGCACGCGATCCGGCGGAACGCGCCAGGAATCAGGTTTCGGGGCCCGGTGTGGTCGCCACCATCGCCGAAGTCCTCGATCGGCTGTCGGCCGGTGACCGGCAGGCCAGCCGTACCGCATTCATGGTCGATGAAATCTCGCGTTGGTGCGCGGCCTATTTCGATGAAGGCCAGGCCAGCTGGCAGATGCCGGTGCGGCACATGTCGCCTTGGGCGGCCTGGCGCGAATCGATGCGCCATGATCGCGGCGCCGAAGCGCTGGGTGTGAAGAGCTTCCGCAGCATCGTTGCCGATCTTCCGGCAGATCCGGTGGAGGCAATCGGCCTGATCGTCGAAGCCATCGGCATTCCGCAGCGCGCAACGGCCGATTACCTGCACCGCGCCCTGTTCGATATCGGCGGCTGGGCGGCCTATGTGCGCTATCTGGTGTGGGACAACGGGCTTTATGGCCGGGCCGACAACCGCCTCATCGAGCTGCTCGCCATCCGCATGGCGTGGGGATATGCGCTGTTTCGCCAGCGCTCCGATGCGCAATTCCAAGCCGCCTGGGCCGCCGAAATGCGCCAGGCTGCGCAGTTGCCGGACGATTCCGGCTTTTCGGCGGATCCGGAACTGGCGGTGGAACTGCTGTTCCAGGATGCCTATGAAATCGCCTGGCAGCGCCAGCTGCTGGCCAAGCTGGCCCGCGAAGATGTCACCCCGCAGCCGTTCGCGCTGCCGCGCAGCCAGTCGGATGGTTTTGGGGGCCGTAAACCGTTGCAGGCGGCGTTCTGCATCGACGTGCGTTCCGAAGTCTATCGCCGCGCGCTGGAACAGGTTGCACCGGGGGCGGAGACCATCGGTTTTGCCGGCTTCTTTGGCTATCCGATCGAATATATCCCCATCGGCCGTGAAACCGGCGGCGCCCATTGCCCGGTGCTGCTCACCCCGGCATTCACCATCAGCGAAGTGGTGAACGGCGCCTCGGCAGACGAGGAAATCGAAGTGCTTGGCCTGCGCCTGCTGCGCCGCCGCGCTGCCAAGGCGTGGAAAAGCTTCAAGCAATCGGCCGTCTCCAGCTTTACGTATGTCGAAGCCATGGGGCTCGCGTTCGCGCCCAAGCTGGTGGGCGACGCGCTGGGCCTCACCCGTACCGTGTCTGATCCCAATACCGACGGGTTTGACGCCCGCATGATCGGCAAGCTCGGCCCGCGGCTGGAACCGCGCGTGGTGGGCGGCCGCATGACCGGGCTGACGGCGCAGCAGCGGCTGAATCAGGCCGAAGCCGTGCTGCGCGGCATGAGCCTGACCAAGGACTTCGCCCGGCTGGTTTTGCTTGCCGGCCATGGCAGCACCACCGCCAACAATCCGCACGCCTCCGGCCTTGATTGCGGGGCGTGCGGCGGCCACACCGGCGAAGCCAGCGCCCGCATCGCGGCCGACATCCTGAACGATCCGGCCGTGCGCATCGGCCTGCGCGGACGCGGCATCGCCATCCCCGATGATATCTGGTTTCTTGGCGCCCTGCACGACACCACCACCGATCAGATCAGCATTTTCGACCGCGACCGCGTGCCGGCGGCGCTGCGCAGCGCACTGGCCGAACTCGATGGTTGGCTGGGCCGCGCCTCGACGCTGGTCCGGCGCGAACGCTCGCGCTTTCTGGCGCTCGATGCGCCCACTGGCGATATCGATGCGCAGGTCCTGCGCCGCAGCCGCGATTGGGCCCAGGTGCGCCCCGAATGGGGCCTTGCGGGCAACGCTGCCTTCATTGCCGCCCCGCGAACCCGCACCCTGGGCATTGATCTGGGCGGCCGCAGCTTCCTGCACAATTATGATTGGCGCCAGGATGATGGCTTTGGCGTGCTGACGCTGATCATGACAGCGCCGATGGTCGTCGCTTCGTGGATTAACCTGCAATATTATGGTTCCGCCGTGAACAACCGCGTGTGGGGTGCCGGCAACAAGGTGCTGCACAATGTGGTGGGCACTTTGGGCGTGCTGGAAGGCAATGGCGGCGACCTGAGGACCGGCCTCTCGTGGCAATCGGTGCACGATGGTGAAAAACTGATGCACGAACCGCTGCGCCTCAATGTGGTCATCGAGGCGCCGCTGGCAGCGATCAACGACATCATCATGGCTCACACGATGGTGAAGGAACTGGTGGACAACCAGTGGATCCACCTGTGGGCCATCGACACCGCAGGCCGCGTCGCTCACCGCTATGCCCAGAACGGCGAATGGACGCCGGTGG
>NZ_JBDNFM010000039.1:0-9033 GCF_041689835.1 Sandarakinorhabdus sp. | reverse complement strand
GTCAGCTCGCAATTTGAAGGCAAGTTCAACTTCCTGGTCGGCGGCATCTACGTTGATACCGTGCTGCCCGAAAACAGCTATTACGTGAACAGCTGGGGGATCGACTATCTGGTGGGCGTGCTCGGCGCGGCCAACGGAGGCTATCTCGGTACGCCGTTCTTCCGCAACAACACGCAGCGCTACACCCTCAAAAGCTATGGCCTGTTTGGTGAAGCCTATTACAACATCACCGACAATCTGAAGTTCACCGCCGGTCTGCGTTACAACAACGATGAAAAGGCCGTGAGCGCCCGTTCAACGCTGGCCAGCTTCTTTGTGCCGTTCGGCACCTCGGGCAGCGTTTTCAATGCACCAGCGGCGCGCAATTTCGACGGCGATCCCAACCGCGCTGGCATTCAGGCCTTCTCCGTTCGCGAAATCAGCCAGTCGGCTGTGACCGGGCGCGCGGTGCTCGACTGGAAGATCAACGAAGACAGCCTGATCTATGCGTCCTATTCGCGCGGTTACAAATCGGGCGGTATCAACCCGCCGCTGCAGCCGATCTTCGCAGTGCCAGACACATTCACACCTGAATTCGTGAACGCTTTTGAAATCGGCTCCAAGAACAGCTTCCTCGATGGCAAGCTGCGCGCCAACATCACGGCCTTCTATTACCAATACAAGGGCCTGCAGCTTAGCCGCATCACCGCCCGCACATCGGTAAATGACAACGTCGATGCCACTGTTTACGGCCTCGAAGGCGAATTTATCCTGCAGCCCACCCGGAACCTGCTGATCAACCTGAATGCCTCGTACCTGTACACCAAGGTGGCCAGCGACAAGTTCCTTGCCAACCCGCGCGATCCATCGGGCGGCCGCAGCGATGCCGTGATCATCAAGGACATTTCCAACGGCTCCAACTGCGCCGTGGTTCCGACGACTGCGGGCAACGCAGCCGGCGCCAATGGCTTTGTGGGTCAGGCTAACGCGATCATCAATGCCGGCGGCATCCCGGGTTTGCAGGCCGGCGCCGGCCTGCGCGCACCGGGCGCATTCCCGGTGGACAGCGGCCTCAACGGTGCCACCGGCGCCTTCTCGTTCTGCGGCGTCCTGCAGGCACTTGCGCCCACCTTGGGCGCCGCCTTTGGCGGTGTGCAGATGTTGCCAGAAGGCGTGTTGACCAACCTGCGCGGCAACCAACTGCCGCAGGCGCCAACCTACAAGTTCTCGGCGGGTGCGCAGTACACGTTCGAATTGGGTGATATGAACCTGATCCCGCGCGTTGACCTCGCCCACACTGGCGAAAGCTTTGGCAACATCTTCAACGGTTTCATCAACCGCGTGCCAAGCTTCACCGTGATCAACGCCCAGGTTCAGTTCAACGGCCCGGACGACAAATGGTATATCCGCGGTTTCGTGCAGAACCTGACCAACAACAGCGCGGTAACCGGCCTGTATGTCACCGACCAGTCGTCGGGCCTGTTCACCAACATCTTCACGCTGGAACCTCGGCGTTATGGTGTGGCCGCCGGCTTCCGCTTCTGACCTAACTTTGCAAGGTTGAATTCGGGCGGGGCGGCTGGCAACAGCCGCCCCGTTTGGTTTTTGAAGCAGCCGGCGCACGGAGGCTGCGGTCCAGGCCCAGCCATTGACTTTTGCTGCCCTGCCCCGCATGGGACCCTTGAATAAATCCGGGCGGCACGCCGCCCACATTCACAGGAACACGATGAGCTTTTCCGACCTGGGCCTTTCCGATGCCCTGCTGCGCGCCGTTGCAGACAGCGGCTATGACACGCCCACCCCCATCCAGCGCCAGGCCATCCCGTCGGTGCTGATGGGCAAGGATATCATCGCCATCGCCCAGACCGGCACCGGCAAGACCGCCAGCTTTGTGCTGCCGATGATCGACATTCTCGCCGAAGGCCGCAGCCGCGCACTGATGCCGCGCAGCCTGATCCTCGAACCTACCCGCGAGTTGGCGCAGCAGGTGGCGGAAAATTTCGACAAATACGGCAAGAACCACAAACTTTCGATGGCGCTGCTGATTGGCGGCGTTTCAATGGGTGATCAGTTGGCAGCGCTGGAAAAGGGCGTGGATGTGCTGATCGCCACGCCGGGCCGCCTGATGGACCTGTTTGCACGCGGCAAGATCCTGCTGTCGGGCTGCGCCATGCTGGTCATCGACGAAGCCGATCGCATGCTCGACATGGGCTTCATCCCCGACATCGAAACCATCTGTTCCAAGCTGCCCAAGTCGCGGCAGACCCTGCTGTTTTCCGCCACCATGCCGCCGCCGATCAAGAAGCTGGCCGATCAATTCATGGACAGCCCCAAAAGCATCGAGGTCGCCCGCGCCGCCAGCACCAACACCGATATCACCCAGTGGGTGGTGGAAACCACCAGCCGCGACAAACGCGATCTGCTGCGCTCCATCCTTGCCCAGGACGACGTGAAGACCGCCATCATCTTCTGCAACAAGAAGACCATGGTGCGCGAACTGGCTGACATTCTCAAACGCGCGCGCCTGCCCGTGGGCCAGATCCACGGCGACATGGAACAATCGGACCGTATCCGCGAGCTTGACCGCTTCAAACAGGGTGACATCCGCCTGTTGGTGGCATCAGACGTGGCAGCGCGCGGGCTGGACGTGCCCGGCGTGTCCCACGTGATCAATTATGACATGCCGTGGCACCCGGACGATTACGTGCACCGCATCGGCCGCACTGGCCGCGCTGGCCGCACCGGTGTCGCCATCAGCTTTGCGACGCCCGAAGATGCGGAAAACCTGTCTCAAATCGAAAAGCTGACCCGGCAGAAAATCGCGCGCTGGACTGGCGCAGCCAAGGCAGCCGAAGTTACGGTGCCGCCGCCAGCAGCAGCTGTCGCCGTGGCAGCGCCTGCTGAAGAACGCAGCGCCGGCCGCCCCGACAACAAACGCGACGAGCAGAGTGACGACAAGGGCGAAGAACGCAGCGATCGGCGCCGCGCCCGCCAGCCGCGCCGCGAACGTGCCGCTGATGAAGTGCCGGCCGCAGCAGCCCCTATCGTTGCCGAAGCCGGCACCGAAACCGAGCCGGCGCCGCAGCAGGATCGCCGCCGCCGCGCCGGGCAGCCCGCCCGCGCCGAACAGCCCGCCCGCGAGGAGCGTGCACCCCGCGAAGCCCGCCCACCTCGTGAAGAGCGCGCGCCCCGCGAAGAGCGCCCACCTCGTGAAGAGCGCGCACCCCGCGAAGAGCGTCCACCTCGTGAAGAGCGCGCACCTCGTGAAGAGCGCGCACCCCGCGAAGAGCGTCCGGTGCGAGCCGAGCGCGGCCCGCGCACCGAAAAACCACGCAACGTGCGCCAGGCCGCAGCCGGCGATCCCCTCGCCAGCTACCGTGCCATTGCGCTGGCCCCGCCGCCGCGCCGCGGTGATGATGGTGACGGCGAACGCTTTACCGGCTTTGGCCCGGAAGGCGTGCCCGGCTTCCTGTCGCGGCCAATCCGCACCGACGCCTGATCACATGCTTGTCTTTGCTCCGGCCATCGCCAGGCTCAGGGCTCACTGATAACAGCTAGAAGATAACGGCTGCGGCGATGCAGATGGCGGACATGAAGGTGTGGGCGCATCGGCCATAGCGGGTGTGGATGCGGCGCCCGCATCTGCGCATCCGACAACCAGATCAAATCGCTCATGACAACGCCACCTCAGCGCAGCAATTGCGCCAATCAGTCGTCACCGATGCAAGCTCTTTAATGGGTCCTGAGCATAGCTCGAATCAAATTTCATGCGCATAATTGTTCGTTATCTTGCTCATAGTCGCTCCACCTTCTCAGGAGTTGGAGCCTCCGGCAAACCCGGCGCGGTTCAACTTGGTGCGCCCCATCAGCAAATTACCGCTCCCCACCCCATCTCGGATACTGCACACACCCCAACCAACCGGGAACAAAGGTCGCCGCTGCGTGCTGTCCTACTCGGGCAAAGCCAGTCATCATGGCGCCGTCCGGCGATATGGCGTCAGCGGTGCGAGGCAGTGTGAAAATCCTGTATCCCACACAATTCGGCCAAACCGTCAAAACTGGGCGGGCACAGCGAAGGGACTGCCCGAAAACAAACGGGTGCGGGGACCGAGTCCCTGCCTGCCGGAGGCCCTTTTCGTCTCCCTAAAAATCCGCCCCCTCAGGCCGCTGAAAACCCCGCCAGCCCCAGGCCGTGCGCGTCCAGTTCGTTCACCCAGCGGCTGATCAGGGGGCGTTCGTCGGCGGCGATGAAGGGGTTCCAGGTGTCGAGGATCAGCACCGCGCGCAGTTCGTCCGTCGGATTGTGGGCTTCGTGTTCGATAGTGTCGTCAAAGGCGAAGGCCTGGCCTGGGGTCCACGGGCGGGTGTCATTGCCGACGCGGAACCAGCAGCCTTCGGGCACGATCAGCGGCAGGTGGATGATGCTGCGGATGTTGGTGGCGCCGGTGTGCGGCGGGATGACGGTGCGCGGTTTCAGCAGCGAGAAGAACGCCGTCGGCCCGCGGCCCGGCAGATCGAACAGCGGCATGCGGCCAAGCACTTCGGCCGTGTTCGGACACAGCGCGCACATCGCTTCGTCGCGGGTGCCGTGGTGCAGGAAAAAACGCGCCGCCCAGGCATCACTGTGATTGAGCTCGCGCCACTGGTTGACCGGCACGCCGGGCGGATAATTGACATAGGGCGCAAAACCGTCGCCGCCCGCCGCCAGCAGCGCCTGCAATTCAGCGCGGATCAGCGGGGTGGCGGCCTCCAGCTCGGCCAGCCAGGGGAAGAGATCACGTTCAAAATACTGGATGGCCGGCATGTAGGGATAGTGCAGCGCCAGCGGCTGATGCACGTAAATGCGGCGGCGACCAAGCTGCGCCTCCACCGCATGGCGCACCCGCATCGCCGCTTGCGGCGATGCTTGGGCCAGTTCGTCGGTGAGCGCGCCGTCAAGGCGTGCTGCCAGCGCAGCATTTGCAGCCTCCAACACCTGAGTGGCGTGATCAAGACCGGCAGCAAAGCCGGGGCCCACCGGTTCACGCGAGTCGACGGCGGCGACAAGCCGGCCATAATCCGCGAGCGCTTCAGCCGTGCGGCCCTGATTTTCGTGCAGGCGGCCGCGGGCCAAAAGCGCGTGGGCCATATAGGGATCGCGGTCCAGTGCTGCATCCAGAGCGTCCTGCTGCGCCGCCGGGTTTCCAGCCAGCGCGTGGGCATTGGCCAGATTATAATGCAAAATCCCCGCCGCCGGGTCGACCGCAGCCGCCGCTGCAAATGCCGCAACGGCACGCGCCGCATCGCCCTGGCTCAACGCCGCCATGCCTTGCTGATTGAGGACTGTGGGATCGTTAGTCATTCGGGCTTCCGGGTGCAGAATGTGGTGGGCGCTTGATAGACCAGCCGCAGCACTGCCGCAGCAGAAAATCGGCGGCTCTGGCCAGTTGCTGCCAACACGGTCTATCGTGCTGCGAAATTGGGGGGCGATGGGGATATTGCAGCACGCAGCCGCATCACTACCGGCCGGAGTCGATTTACTGGCCGAACTGGATACCAGCGCGCTGGCTGCATTCGCCGCGCTGAGCGAACCATTTGCTGCGCCAGCCGGCACGCGGCTGTTTGCCCAGAACAACCAAGCCGATGGCCTGTATCTGCGCACCCACGGCAGCGTGGCGGCGATCGGGCGCACACTGGGCGATGGCCATATCAAATTGGCACTGATCGGCACGGGCGGCGTGCTTGGTGAATTTTGCCTGCTAGATGGCGGCCGGCGCTCGGCGGATGTGGTGGTGATGGAGGGCTGCCAGGGCTGGCGCATCGATCTTGGGCTTTTTCCCGGCCTGTTTGCCGCTGGCGATGCCGTGGCCGGCGCTGCAACTGGTGCGCTGCGCCGGCAGGTGGCGCTGCGTGCTCGCGCGCTGGTCGATACATTTGCCGCCGCAGCGCCCTCTGAAACGCCGCCAGCCTTGCCTGTCACAATACCCGCAGGGGCGGCGCAACTGGCCGCTCGCTTGCACAATTTTTCCGGCTTCGATCACTTCGATCCGGCGATGTGGGAAGCGTTGGCTGCCGCCGGCCACGGCCATGCTGCCTATCGCGGCTTGTTGCTCATCGCGGCGGGGCAGGCGCCAGCCGGGCTGTGGATTGTGCTGCGCAGCGCCCTGCAATGGCAGGCGACTGACGGCATATAACTGCTGGTGCATGGCCCTGGCGCGCTGGTGGGCGGCGCGCCGTTTGTGCTGGGCAGCGGCTGGAATGCCCGCCTGCTCGTGCGCGAATCCGCTGAACTGTTGTGTGTGCCGCCCTGCCCAGTCAACCTGGCCGGCTTTACCAGGCACTCAGCCAGATGCTGGGGGCCGCGTTGGTGCGCGATCAGCGCAGACTCACCCGGGTTCGCGCTCGCCTCACCGTGCTGGGGGCCGCCTGATGTGCCGGATTGCTGGGTTATGTCGGGGCACCGGTGGTGCTGGATAATCTGGTGGTGCGGCCGGACAATGCGCTGCTCAATCAGACGTCCGATGCGCAATTGCTGGCCATGCTCAATCTGGCCGGCTTCGGCGTTGCTGCGTGAAATGACGATCTGGCCAGCAGCCATTTGCCACTCACGTTTCATTCCACCAACGTCGCGGTGTTCGACGCCAATCTACGGGCGCTGGCTGCCAGGCTGAAAGTGCGCAGCCTCGTTTCCCGCCTGCGCGGCGTGCCGCTGGATGGCAGCGCCGCCATCAACCAACAAAGCCTGCACCCCTTCCACATGATCGGCAGCCCGCTGACGCTGGCCCACAATGGCGATCTGGCAGAGTTTAGAGCGCTTCCCGATCAGTCTGCATCATATCCGCTGTTGTCGAAGTAGTTCGCGCATTCCTGTGGGGAGTAGAGGTAAGGATGCGGCCGATGGCGTTCCACAGTCCGTGAATGGTGAGCTCGGCCGCTTTGCGCAGGTGGGCCTTCAGTTTCGAGAATGCCTGTTCGATCGGATTGAAGTCGTGACTGTAGGGCGGAAGGAAGAGCAGCCTGGTGCCCATGACCTCGAGGGCGGCGCGCACGGCGGGCGCCTTGTGGCTCGACAGATTGTCCATGATCACCACATCGCCCGGCGACAACTCCGGGACGAGAACGCGCGAGACATAGGTGGTGAAGGCATCGCCGTACATCGGCCCGTCGAGCACCCACGGCGCGACCATCCCGGTTCGCCGCAGGCCGGCAACGAAGGTCGTCGTTTTCCAGTGCTCGTGCGGCACCCCGGCCCGTAGCCGTTCGCCGCGCCGGCACCGGACATGGCGGCGCGCCATGTTGGTGGACGCCCAGGTCTCGTCGATGAACACCAGCCGCTCGGGATCGAGGTCGAGCCGGCTGTCGAACCACTCCTCGCGCTGCTTCGGGACGTCGGGACAGTCTTGCTCGATGGCGTGCGCGGCCTTTTTTACACGTGATTCGGTGGCGGTCGAAGAACCGCCACAGCGTACCGGTGCCGACGGGCGTGCCGCGCCCGGCCAGCAGGGCCTGAAGCCCGACCAGCGTTATGTCAGTCTTCGTCTCGATCGCGCCCAAGATGAACAAAGCGCGCGCCTCGATCCTGGCCGAACGCCGGTCGCCGCCCTGGACCTTGGCCGCTGGCGTGCCGTGACGAAGCGTCAGTTGTCGCCAACGGATCGCACTCGCCGCGCTGACCCAAAACCGTATCGCCTTCTCCGCTGGCATGGAGCTTGAATCAGAGAACCCGCACCTTGTGAATCTCCAACGATTCAAAACGCCCGGAAACCGCTCTAGTGAGCGCGTCGGCGAGACCGGGCTCGCCCAGCCAGCGCGCAGGCGGAAAGCTGCCGGCATTCGGTGTCGCGCAGCTGTGCTCGATGCCACCAGTGGAATTAAGCGAAGTCAACGCGTTTCAGCCTTGGCCGAGGTCGGAGCAAGCCGATGGCTGCCTGCGTGTTCCTGCAGATTGTTTGAGGCAGCAGTGTGAGATCGTAAACAAAACTTGGTGTACGTCTTCAGCCACCCAGGCGCCTTACCGCTGCGTGCGCTGAGAAGATGGTGGCGGAATTTGGCGATTTTAGGCGCGTTGCACCAACATCGATGTCGGCTCAATCAAGGGTGGCGCTACTGACGCCGAAAAGAGCGGGCGATCCTGGTGCAGACCGGTCTCCTTGGCGGCTAAAAAGAGCACGACGTGCTGCTTTTGGGCTTCAGCGTGAAAATCAGACTGGTGATTGCACCTTGGCTGGCAACGGCACTTGAGCCATTGCCGTGTGCCGAACTGACAATGGCTAGAGAAATGACACAAAAAACCCCGCCGAAATAACGGCGGGGTCTAGAATGGTTGCGGGGGCAGGATTTGAACCTGCGGCCTTCAGGTTATGAGCCTGACGAGCTACCGGGCTGCTCCACCCCGCGGCAAACTATGAAAAGGATTGGCGGATAAAGCCATTGTGGCACACCCGCTCCAAAGACAAGTGAATGAGTTTGTATTCCTGCTGACTGCCGGCTGCAAGGCCTGGCGGCGACCTACTCTTCCATCGCTTAAGCGAAAGTACCATTGGCGCAGCCTGGTTTCACGGCCGAGTTCGAGATGGGATCGGGTGGGTCACAGGCGCTATGACCACCAAGCCATGAAGCCGGCAAACAGGAGGAATTTTGAACGATGACGTATGCACAGTGATGTCGTTGATGGTGGGATCTTCAGGCGTGACCAGAGTAATTAGGACCGGTTAGCTGAATGCATTACTGCACTTACACACCCGGCCTATCAACGTGGTGGTCTTCCACGACTCGATGAGATCTTATCTTGAGGGAGGCTTCCCGCTTAGATGCTTTCAGCGGTTATCCCGTCCATACATAGCTACCCTGCTGCGCCACTGGCGTGACGACAGGTGCACCAGAGGTATGTTCATCCCGGTCCTCTCGTACTAGGGACAACTCCTCTCAAATCTCGACGCCCACGGCAGATAGGGACCAAACTGTCTCACGACGTTCTGAACCCAGCTCACGTACAACTTTAATTGGTGAACAGCCAAACCCTTGGGACCTGCTCCAGCCCCAGGATGTGATGAGCCGACATCGAGGTGCCAAACG
>NZ_JBDNFM010000038.1:0-7481 GCF_041689835.1 Sandarakinorhabdus sp. | reverse complement strand
GGCCGTGGCCGTACGCCGGGGCGGAACACCGCCACATAGCCCTGGGTGATATCGGCCATGCTTACGAGTTCATAGCCCACAGCCTTCACTTCGCAGGCCAGCAGCGCCTTGGGCATGCCATGTTCTTCGGACGGGCGGTCGAGATCGACGATCACGATGTGGCCGCCAGGTTTGAGGCTGCGGCGCAGACGGTCAAGCAGCACATAAGGCTGTGCGATTTCATGATACATGTGGATCATCAGGGCGATATCCACGCTGGCATCCGGCAGGCGAGCATTGGCCTGGCTGCCCTGCACAAAGCGCACGTTACGATGTCCGGCGGTCAACGCGCGCTGGCGCACGCGCTCCAGCGCCGCCACCGAGATATCCTGTGCGAACACCCGCCCCTGCGGCCCCACCACCGGTGCGACACGCATCACATAATAGCCGCCGCCGGTGCCGATATCAGCCACCGCCATGCCGGTGCGAATTCCGGCGAGGCGCATCACGTCGGCAGCTTCACCCACCTTGTCGCGCGCGGCCTCTTCACCCCAGGCCAGGGAAACAATCTTGGCCACAGGGCGCTGCGGGCGCGGCAGCGTGCTTGCGGCGATCAACAGTGGCAGACCGGCGATGAGGGCAAACAGGCGGACAAAACGGTTCATATCGCTGCCATTGCAGGCCAGCATGGCCAAAAAATGTCAGTCTGTGGCCCGAGTTTCAGCGGTCTTTCTTCGGCGCAGCCATGGGTGCAACGCCGGCACTTTCCAGCGTTCGCCAGCGGTTCATCTGGCGCTGGAAGTCATTGAGATCGCGGCCGCCCAATTCGGCGCCGCCGATAAAGCGCAAGCTGACCGGGTTGACCGCCTTGCCGCGCAGCCAGATTTCGTAATGCAGGTGCGGGCCAGTTGAAAGCCCGGTGGAGCCGACCGTCCCGATGCGCTGGCCCTGGCCAATCCGCTGGCCCGGCTTAACGTCGATGCGCGACATGTGGGCATAGGCAGTCGCCAAATCCTTGTTGTGGCGGATCATCACATATTTGCCGTGGCCGCCGTGCCAGCCGGCAAAGCTCACCGTGCCGCCCCCGGCTGCCATGATCGGTTCACCGGAACCGGCGTTGAAATCGACGCCCTTGTGCATGCGCGAAAACCCCAGCACCGGGTGCAGGCGCATGCCGAACCCGCTCGACATGCGGGCGCCATCAACGGGGGTGCGCATCAGGCCCTTTTTCACGCCTTCACCGCTGGCCTGGTAATATTCGCCCTTCCACAGGCCGATTTCCATCGGGTTTCTGCCGCGCCGGGCAAGTGTGCCAAACAGCAATTTTCCGTGACGAACCTCGCCGGTTTCGGCGCGATCCTGTTCGATGATGATGTCGAATCGGTCGGATTTGCCGAGGCCGCGCTCGAAATCGACCACGTGGCGCATCTGCTTGGTGAATTCGGCAGCCTGACCGCTGGGAATGCCGGCGCTGCGCAGTGCCCGATTGAGGCTGCCGCCAACGCTGGCGCTCACCCTGAGCGGGGTGGAATCGATGGCGATCGGGATGCGCCTGAGGGCAAGGCCGCCCTCGCTGCGGGTTATTTCCACTCGCAGATCAAAGGCTGCGCGCACGGCCAGCCGCTCCAGCGGGCGCGGCACCGATTTTGTTTCGCGCCGGCCCAGCACCAGTTCGGCGCGCACGCCGTCGCCGGGGTTGATGTCGGCCAGCAGGCGCGTCACGTCTGCCATATCGGGCGTGCCGACGCCGGCATTGCGCAGAGCGGCCGACAGCCCGCGCCGGCCGACGGTGACGTTGCGTTCAACGCGTGGCCGTTCCGGCGCTTCGGCCAGCGGGCGCAACTGACGCGAATCAACGCGCGGCGCGGCACCGGAAACACCGCCAAAGGCCAGCGGCGCGACGGCATAGGCCCGCGCTTCGTCGCGCTGCGCCGGTGTGAGGGCGGCGGGCGCTGCCTCGAAAATTGGCGGCACGATGCTGCCGCCCGCAAGCGCAGCGCCCACCAGTGCCGTGCAGGCCGCCAGCTTCATCCACCAGCGGCGGCTGCCGATGGCGGCGCCCAGATCAAGATCGATATCATTTTGGGCGGCGGCGCGGCGCAGCCGCTGCCAATCATCGGCGAGGCGCAATCGTTCGGCAGCGGCGGCCCGGGCCAAGGCCTGGCCGGCGCGGGCCACCTGCGCCCCGGGCGCAGACAGCGGGCCGGGCAGCGCAATGCTGCCCCCGGCCGCCGCCTGAAATCCCGGTTGATACAAGCCCGATCCCCCAGCTCCGACAATTAACGCGCGTTTACGCGCAGTTAACCATCGGTTCTTGCCGGATAAATTTGCTTCCGGACGATGTGTGATCTGCCTTCGCTCAGTCGCCGTGTCAATCCAGCAACAATCCGGGGACGAGCGGGCCGGGACGAGCCGCCGTCATTATACGGTCACTTGCGCCGCAGATACGCGCGTGTCAGATTCTCGGCCATGCACAACCGAGCTGGCTGTACATGACGGGGTGGCCGCAGCGTCACCGGCAAAGGCTGGGCCCGCAGAGCCCAGGCTCAGGCTCGGGCTCCGGCTGCCGAAGCCGCGCGGCATCTTGGCTCTTGTCGCTGCGCCGGCCACGCCCCAGATCATGCGTGTGAACCGGTTCGTCGCCTCGCCCGCAAACAACGGCAATAGCCGGGTCACCGCCGTTCTCGGCCCCACTAACACCGGCAAGACCTACCTCGCAGTCGAGCGTCTGTGCGGCCATGCCAGCGGCATCATCGGTTTCCCGCTGCGGCTGCTGGCCCGCGAGGTTTATGAACGGGTGGTGGCGCTGAAGGGTGCGCATCAGGTGGCGCTGATCACCGGCGAGGAAAAGATCGTGCCGCCGGGAGCGCGTTGGTTCCTGTGTACGGTTGAATCGATGCCGCTCGAGCGGGAAGTCGCTTTCATCGCCATCGACGAAGGCCAGGTGGGCGCCGATCCCGGGCGCGGGCACGTGTTCACCGATCGGCTGCTGCGGGCGCGCGGCTATGCCGAAACCATGATCCTGGGTTCGGAAACGCTGCGCCCCCTGATCCGCAAGCTGATCCCCGAGGCCGAGATCATCACCCGGCCGCGCTTTTCCACGCTGGCCTATGCCGGACCCAAAAAGCTTTCGCGGCTGCCGCGCCGTACCGCCATCGTCGCGTTCACGGCGGCCGAAGTCTATGCCATCGCCGAAATGCTGCGCCGGCAAAAGGGCGGGGCAGCGGTGGTCATGGGCTCGCTGTCTCCGCGCACCCGCAACGCCCAAGTGGCGATGTACCAGTCGGGCGAGGTGGATTACCTTGTGGCCACCGATGCCATCGGCATGGGGCTGAACATGGATATCGCACATGTCGCCTTTGCCGCGCTCGGCAAGTTCGATGGCAAGCGCCAGCGCCGGCTCACGCTTTCGGAAATGGCGCAGATCGCCGGGCGCGCCGGCCGCCACCAGCGCGATGGTACCTTTGGCACCGTGCAATTGGGCAGCGCCGCCAATTGCAGTTTTACCCTCGAAGAGATCGAAGGGCTGGAGGAACATGATTTCGAACCACTGACGCAATTGGTCTGGCGCAACACCGATCTGGATTTTTCCAGCCTGCCGCGGCTGGTTGCCACCCTTGATGAACGGCCGCCGCGCCCGGAACTGGTGCGATCGGATGATGCCATCGACATGGCCGTGCTGAAGCGGCTGGCCGGCGAGCCATGGGTGATGGAGCGCGCCAGCAGCCGGCTGCTGGGTGAGCGCGGCCTGATTCGGTTGTGGCAGGCCTGCAGCTTGCCGGATTATCGCAAAACCGGAGTGGAGACGCACACGCGGCTGGTGGGCCGGGTGTTCCGCCATCTCACAGAAGGCCGCGGCCGGTTGCCCGATGCGTGGATTGCAGCGGAAATCGCTCACCTCGACCGGGTGACGGGCGATGTGGAAGCGATTGCCGATCGCATCGCGGCGGCACGCACCTGGACGTATGTGGCGCACCGCGCCGACTGGTTGGACAATGCCGCCAGTTGGGCAGAACGCACCCGCGCGCTGGAAGACCGCCTGTCGGATGCGCTGCACGGCGCGCTGACCCAGCGTTTCGTCGATCGCCGTACCGCCGTGCTGCTCAACGATCTGAAGGCGCGCGGCGTTTCGGCGTATGTGCTGATCGAGCCTGACGGCGGGGTGGCCGTGGACGGCGAGCTGATCGGGCGGTTGGACGGTTTCCGTTTTACCGCCGATGCCGCTGCTGGCGCTGGCGAGCAGCGCCTGTTGCTGGCGGCTGCCGAACGCCACTTGTCGCGCGAACTTGCCGCCCGGGCGCGGCAACTGGCCGAAGCCGGTGATGCCGATTTCACACTGGATTTCGATGGCAGCCTGCCGCCGCGCCTGCTGTGGAAGGGCGCACGCGTGGCGGTGCTGAGAAAGGGCCGTGACGCGCTGGCGCCGCGCGTGGAGCTTGACCGCGCCGTTGCCGCCATCAGCCCGCATGATCGCAAGCGGGTGCAGGAACGGCTGGAGCAGTATGTTGCCGCTGCCATTGCCAGCGTCGCTGCGCCGCTGGCCCGGGTGCATGCGCTGCGCACCGAGGTTTCGGCTCCCGCACGCGGCCTGATCGTGCAGCTGGTCGAAGGCCTTGGCGTGCTGGCGCGCGGCGGCGTGACCGAACAATTGGTGGGCGTGACCCGCGCCGATCGTCAGGCGCTGAGTGGTTGCGGCGTGCAACTGGGGCCGCTGCATCTGTTCGTGCCCGCGCTGCTGCGCCCGGAGGCGACACGCTGGCGCCTGGCCCTGTGGGCGGTGGCCAGCGATCTGGCCAGCCTGCCGCCGCTGCCGCTGCCGGGCCGGGTTTCCGTCTCGGGCGCAGCCGTGGCGGCGCCGGCCGATGTGCTGTTGGTGGCCGGTTTTTGGCGGCTGGGCGAGGGCAAGGACGCGATCGCCGTGCGCATCGACATGGTGGACCGTCTGTCCCGTCACATTCACGAGCGCCGCGACGGGCGGGTGCCATTCATGCCCGATCCCAATTGGGCGGCCAGCCTGGGCTTGTCGCAGGACGGGCTGGCCCGGCTGCTGCGGGCGCTGGGCTATCGGCCGCGTTTGGTCGATGGCACGCCGCATTTCGCTTGGGCCGGCCCGCCTCGGCTGCCCAGGCGCCGCACTGCACTCGTTACCGATGCTGTTTCCGCGGCCAGGGGGAACGAGACATCGCCATTCGCCATCTTGGCCGGGATGAGGGGGAGGTAGCATTTGGTCTACGGGGCCGGGTTGAGATTGGACAAGTTTCTTTGGTTTGCGCGCCTGGCGCCATCCCGATCCCATGCTCAGTACCTGTGTGAAAGCCGACGATTGCGCGTTGATGGCCGGGTGGTGGACCGTGCTTCGGCACTGGTCAGGGCGGGTGCCGTGCTCAGCTGGCCGCGGGGTGGTGATGTGATCGTGGTGCGGGTGACCGGCCTGCCCGATCGCCGCGGGCCTTATGTTGAAGCACGCGATTTCTACACCGATCTCAGCTCGGGACAGCCGGTGATCAGCGCCGATGCGGCGTTGGCACCGCAACATGCCCACTTGCCAGAAGCCTTCGCCCTCGCTTAAGGCGCGAAGACATATTCAGCGGACCAACAGCCTTTTGAGGGCTTCTGCCTCCGCGAAGGGAGATTTATGGCCTACATCGTCACAGAAGCGTGCATCAAGTGCAAGTATATGGACTGCGTCGAAGTCTGTCCGGTGGACTGCTTTTACGAAGGCGAAACGATGGTGGTGATCAACCCCAGCGAGTGCATCGATTGCGGCGTGTGCGAGCCGGAATGCCCCGCTGAAGCCATCCTGCCCGATACCGAAGGCGGTCTGGAAAAGTGGATGGAGATCAACGCCACTTACGCCGCCCAATGGCCGAACATCACCGTTAAGGGCGAAAGCCCGGATGATGCCGATTCGCACAAGGGCGAAGAAGGCAAGTTCGACAAATATTTCACCGCGACCCCGGGCGCTGGCTCGTAAAAGCCCGTCAGGCTGGTGACTTTCCGGCCGGTAAACGGCTGAGGATGAGGCTTATTGACCCAAAAGTGTCATTTTGCTGGGCGCAGGAGACCATTGGCATGGCAATTGTGACGATTTTCTGATAATGACACCCTGTGGTCGGTGGTATTTTCCCCCGGCCGGTTTCGTAGGTTCCGTTGCTGTTTCCGCCAACCTGCCAGGCGGGCAACGGGCCAGGGTCAAGAGCAGGCAGGCACGTCAGCGGTTCGTCAGCAATCTTTCGGGCAGCGCGCAGCGCACGCCCGTCCTGCGCGATTCATCCTGACGACCTGATAAAAAAAGGACGCCGGACCTATGATAATTGCCAAGCCGCTTGCTTTTGAAGTCGGTGATTATGTTGTGTATCCCAAGCATGGCGGGGGTCGCTTGGTTGAAATCCAGTGCCAGGTGATCGCCGGCACGTCGCTCGACCTGTTCGTGTTGCGCTTTGAAAAAGAGCGGATGACGCTGCGCGTTCCCACTAACAAGGCGGAAAGCGTCGGCATGCGCAAGCTGTCGAGCCAGGCCACCATGAACGAGGCACTGACCACGCTCAAGGGCCGGCCGCGGATCAAGCGCACCATGTGGTCGCGCCGAGCCCAGGAATATGAAGCCAAGATCAATTCGGGCGACCTGGTCAGCATCGCCGAGGTGGTGCGCGATCTGCACCGCGCCGAAGATCAGCCGGAACAAAGCTATTCCGAACGCCAGATTTACGAAGCCGCCATTGGCCGTCTGGCGCGCGAACTCGCCGCGATGGAAAACATCGACGAGCCGACCGCCCAGCAGAAGATCGAACAGGTGCTGAAAGCGGCATAAGCCGCCTGCCGCCTCAATCCCCGCCGACATTGGCCAGCTCGCAGCATTGGTTTCAGGCCTTCAAGGCCGTGGTCTATGCGGCACTGTTCGCCAATGTCGGCGTTTTCATGTGGGTTGCCGATGACTGGCTGGCACCCAAGGCCATCGACCAGATCGGCTGGGTCATCATTCTTGCCGTGTTCGAATGGGAAACCGGCCGGCTGCGGGCTGGCCGGGCACTCACCCGGATCAGCGCACCGGCGCTGCTGGCCGAGCTGGCCGGCTATGGCTGCGCGGTCTATGCGCTGCAACATCATGCCGTGACCGGCAATGCGGTGGAGGTTGCCAACAGCATCGCGTGGCTGACGATATCGGCCCTGATCTGGGTTGATCTGTTCCGACCGGCCGGTGCCCGCGGGCCCATACGTACGCTGCTGCGCCTCAGCCTTTATGCCGTTGCGCTGGCGTGCGCCATGTGGTGTGCCGGCACCGGTTCCTGGCTGGATTTTTGGGACGCTGTCATCTGGATCATTTGCTTCTTTGTGATCGAACTGAATATTTTCGGCTTGAAATTGCCGGGCTTGCGCCGCTGATCAGCCCGAAATCAGCCCAAGCTCAACCGTTCCAGTGGCTGGTGATTGCCGACAGATCAGGGAGCGGCCGTTCTTCCAGGGGTTTGCCCTGCGTGCCGAGGAAGAAGAAGCCGGCGATG
>NZ_JBDNFM010000037.1:0-4373 GCF_041689835.1 Sandarakinorhabdus sp. | reverse complement strand
CGGGGATGACTGCAAGCACATTATCCCAGCCGCCGCGAATCCCGCCGCAGTGGGTTTCGATCAGTTCGCGGAACGGCAGCCCCATGGCTTCTTCCACACCGCACGGCTTGTTCACATGGCCACTGATCTGGAACAGCTTGGTGCCTTCGTTCTTGGGCCGGCCGATGGCGGCAAACCACGAAGGACCGCGGCGCAGGATGGTCGGCACCACGGCGATGCTTTCCACGTTGTTCACCGTCGTCGGGTTGCCATACAGGCCAGCGCCGGCCGGGAACGGCGGCTTCAGGCGCGGCTGGCCCTTCTTGCCTTCCAGGCTTTCGATCATCGCGGTTTCTTCGCCGCAGATATAGGCGCCTGCGCCGCGGTGGACGACGACATCGAAATCATAGCCCGACCCGCAGGCATTCTTGCCGATCAAGCCAGCGGCATATGCCTCCTGCACGGCGGTCATCAGCACCTTGGTTTCGGCAATATATTCGCCGCGAACGTAGATGTATGCCGCGCTGGCCCGCATGGCAAAGCCGGCGATCAGCGCGCCTTCGATCAATTTGTGCGGATCGTGGCGGATGATTTCGCGATCCTTGCAGCTGCCCGGTTCGGATTCATCGGCATTGATCACCAGATAACTCGGCCGATCGGGATTGGGCGTCTTTGGCATGAAGCTCCACTTCATCCCCGTCGGAAACCCCGCCCCGCCGCGCCCGCGCAGGCCGCTGGCCTTGACCGCGTCGATCAGGGCATCGGGGCCGACGCTCATCAAATCCTTGGTATCCGTCCAATCTCCGCGCGTGCGCGCAGCCTCAAGGTTCCACGGCTGGAAGCCATAGAGGTTGGTGAAAATGCGGTCCTTGTCGCTCAACATCAAAACACTTCCTGCAACGTCGTCGGCCCGCCTTCGGGGCACGAGGCGGTGCGGCCGATCTGGCTGCCCGTCGCCGGCGTGTCACCACGCTCCAATGCATCCAGAATGCCGCGCATCGCCTCGTACGTCAGGTCTTCATAATTATGATCGTTGATCTGCACCATCGGCGCATTGGCGCAGGCGCCCAGGCATTCGACTTCAGTCAGGGTGAACAGGCCATCGGCGGTGGTGGTACCCTTGGCCAGGCCCTTGTCCTTGCAGGCCTTCATGATTTCGTCGCTGCCGCCCAGCAGGCACGGCGTGGTGCCGCACACCTGCACGTGGAAACGGCCCACGGGTTTGAGATTGTACATCGTGTAGAAACTGGCAACTTCGTAGGCGCGGATATAGGGCATGCCCACTGCCCGCGCGACATATTCGATCACCGGCACCGGCAGCCACGCCACGCCGGTTTGTTCGCGCACCTGGTATTGCGCCAGCCACAGCAGCGGCATGATGGCGCTGACCTGCCGGCCGGGCGGATACAGGCCGATGAGGCGCTGGGCTTCGGCAGCGTTTTCGGCGGTCCAGGTGAAATCGGAAAAAGCGGTCACCGGATAAACTCCACGCGGCTGCAAAGCTCGCCGTCAAAACTGTAAACGCTCATCACTTCGAACGGTTCGCCAGCAGCGGTGCGCCGCACATTTTCGTGCAGCACCACAAACGCCCCGAGTTCGTGCGCGCTGATGATTTCAGCGCGGTTTTCGGGGAATTGGGCAAACATCGCCTTCAGGCCGGCGCGCACGCCTTCCTTCCCGTCACGCAAGCTGGCGCTGCGATAACCGGCCTCCACCGCATCGTCGGTCATCAGTGCGACATAGGCATCGGCGTCTTGCGCATTGTAATGCGCGATCATCGTTTCGGCGGTAGCGAGCCGGCTCATGGATGGCGCCGGCTGGCCGACCAGGCCACGAAACCGGCCGTCCACACTGTTGCGCCAACAGCAACGATCGGCAAGCCGGCGCCTTCACCCCAGATTTGTGCTGCGGCAAAGCCGATGCCGGCGATCAGTGCCGCACCGGTCGCCGCCACGGCGCGCAGTTTGGCTTTCTCGCTCACCGGTCCACCTCGCCAAACACGATATCCAGGCTGCCAAGAATGGCCGGTGCGTCGGCCAGCATGTGGCCCTTGCACAGGAAATCCATCGCCTGCAGGTGCGCCATGCCGGTGGCGCGGATGTGGCAGCGCCACGGCTTGTTGGTGCCGTCGGCGACCATGTAGATGCCGAATTCGCCCTTGGGGCTTTCGGTGGCGACATAGGCATCGCCGGCGGGCACATGCATGCCTTCGGTATACAGCTTGAAATGGTGGATCAGCGCTTCCATCGAGCGTTTCATCTCACCCCGCGATGGCGGCGCCACCTTGCGGTTATCGGTGATGTGAGCGCCGGCCGGCATGTCGCGGATGCACTGCTTGATGATCTTCAGGCTTTCGCGCATTTCGGCCATGCGCACCATGAAACGGGCATAGCAATCGCCATCGGTCGATACCGGCACTTCGAAATCAACCAGGTGATAGGCATCATAAGGCTGGGATTTGCGCAAATCCCACGCCACGCCGCTGGCGCGCAGGCACGGCCCGGTGAAGCCCCAGCGGATCGCATCTTCCTTGGAAATCACGCCGACATCGACATTGCGCTGCTTGAAGATGCGGTTGTCCGCCACCAAGCCCTGCATTTCATCGAGCAACTTGGGAAAACCGTCGCACCACGCCGCCAGATCCTCCAGCAGGCCATGCGGCATATCCTGATGCACGCCACCGGGGCGGAACCAAGCGGCGTGGAACCGCGCGCCCGATACCCGCTCGTAAAACTCCATCAATTTTTCGCGCTGTTCGAACAGCCACAAAATCGGCGTCATCGCGCCCACATCCATCGCGTGCGCGGTGGTGTTCATGATGTGATTGAGAATGCGGGTGATTTCCGCAAACATCGTGCGGATATATTTCGCCCGCAGCGGAACCTCGATCCCGCCCAGTTTCTCGATGGCGAGCACATAGCTATGCTCCATGCACATCGGTGACACGTAATCGAGGCGGTCCATATAGGGCAGCGCCTGCAGATAGGTCTTGTATTCGATCAGCTTTTCAGTGCCGCGATGCAGCAAGCCAATGTGCGGATCGCAGCGTTCGATGATTTCGCCATCAAGCTCCATCACCAACCGCAAAACGCCGTGCGCCGCCGGGTGCTGCGGGCCGAAATTGATCATGTAGTTCTGGATTTCGTTGCCGTCCTTCGCCGGCAAAACGTCCGCCGTATCAGCCGCCGTCCACGCGGCGCCAGCGGAGCCCAAACTACTCATTTGCCAGTCGCCTTTTCATCGCCGGGCAGCACGTAATCCGTGCCTTCCCAGGGGGACAGGAAATCGAAGCTGCGGAAATCCTGCGCCAGCTTCACCGGCTCATACACCACCCGCTTGTGTTCTTCGGACCAGCGCAATTCGACATGGCCGCTCAGGGGGAAATCCTTGCGGAACGGATGGCCTTCAAAACCATAATCGGTGAGGATGCGGCGCATGTCGGGGTTGCCGGCAAACATCACGCCGTAGCAATCCCATGTTTCACGTTCATACCAGCCGGCATTGTAATAAAGATCGGTGAGGCTCGGCACCGGGGCGCGGCCATCGGTGGTCAATTTCACCCGCACCCGCAGATTGTGCGTCATCGACAGCAGATGGATGACGATCTCGAACCGCTCGGCCCGGTCCGGATAATCGGCGCCGCAAATGTCGATCAACTGGTTGAACTGCAAATCAGCCGCATCGCGCAGCGCCGTGATCACGTTCACCAACGCGTCGCGCTGCACCACCACCGTGGTTTCGCCGGCATGTTCGGCAATGTCGATCACGGCGGCGCCCAACACCTCGCCCAGCCGCGCGGCGAGTTTGCGGTGCGTGGCCATCACGGGCCAGCTGTGCCGGCCAAGTTCGGGGGCAACGATTGTCATGAATTACCGCTCAAACACGCCAACGCGGCGAATTTTCCGCTGCAGCGCCAATATGCCATACAGCAGCGCCTCTGCCGTCGGCGGGCAGCCGGGCACGTAGATATCCACTGGAACGATGCGGTCACAGCCGCGCACCACCGAATAACTGTAATGATAATAACCGCCGCCATTGGCGCAGCTGCCCATCGAAATCACATAACGCGGCTCGGCCATCTGATCGTAAACACGGCGCAACGCCGGGGCCATCTTGTTGCACAATGTCCCAGCCACGATCATGACGTCCGATTGCCGCGGCGAGGCCCGCGGCGCGACGCCAAAGCGTTCCAGATCGTAACGCGGCATGTTGGTGTGCATCATCTCGACCGCGCAGCACGCCAGGCCAAACGTCATCCACCACAGGCTGCCGGTACGCGCCCAATGAAACAGATCTTCGGTGGAGGTGACCAGAAAGCCTTTGTCAGCCACTTCCTGGGACACATCGCCCAGAAACTGGTCGCGGTTGGTTGCCGGCAGCAGAATGCCGCCATT
>NZ_JBDNFM010000036.1:0-4344 GCF_041689835.1 Sandarakinorhabdus sp. | reverse complement strand
GGCAGCCGGGGGGGGGCAGCTGGGGGGAGGCAGCCAGGGGTTGGCAGCAGCATCTGGCCGCTGCATGGTGTCGGCGATGAGCAGCCCGGAAACCTCGCCCGATCACGCCCCGCACCACGTGCCGCCGTTCAATCATGGGCCGGATGACAGCGGTCGCTGGTTCCGCCGCACGCTGGCAGTGATGGCCGGCATCGCGGTGGCGGTGACCATCTGGCAGTTGCAGCAACTGGTGCTGGTGCTGTTTGCGAGCGCGCTGGTCGGCCTGATGCTCAGCGATTTTGCAGCGTTCCTGCAACGCCGGCTGCGCCTGCACTTTGCGCTGGCCATCGCGGCGGCGGTGCTGATCCCGCTGGCGGTGCTGGCGGTGATCTTCGGGCTGTTCGGCACCATGATGGTGGAGCAGTTCATTATCCTGTCGGAACGCTTTCCGGCCGCGCTGCAGCGGGTGGAAGCCTGGGTGCGGGCCACGCCGGTTGGTGATGACCTGATTTCTCAGCTCAGCAATTATGCGCCCAGGATGGAACAGGTGGTCGGTATCGTACAGGCGACGCTGGCCAATGTCGGATCGGCGATCACCGGCTTTGCCATCGTGCTGGTTGCTGCACTTTATCTGGCAGCGCAGCCGCGGCTGTATATCGATGGCCTGATTGCCATGTTGCCCCCCGGTGCGCGGGCGCGCGCTACCGAAACGGTTGCAGGGGTGCGTGACGCGCTCACGGCGTGGCTCAAGGGACAGGCCATCGGCATGGCATTTGTGGCGGTGGCCACCTCGGTGGGCCTGTGTCTGGTTGGCCTGCCATCGCCGCTGGCGATCGGGCTGGTGGCCGGCCTGTGCGAATTCGTGCCCTATCTGGGCGTGATCCTGGTGGCTGGTCCCGCCATCATCCTGGGCTTTGGCCAGAGTGCGGAAACCGGCATCTTTACCGTCATTGCGCTGGTGGTCGTGCAGCAGTTGCAGGGCAATGTGGTGATGCCGTTGGCCCAAAGCCGGTTTGGCGATCTGCCGCCGGTGCTCACCATCTTCAGCCTGATCGCGGCGGGCACGTTGATGGGCCCGCTCGGCGTGGTGCTGGCCGTGCCATTGGCCGTGGTTGGCATGGCCTTGCTGAAGGTGCGGCTGGCGCGGCTGGGCCGTTCTTCGCCGCTCACGGGCGGCTGAAGCCTTGCACGGCCGGCCGGGCCGTGTATCAGCCCGGCGCAGGTACTGTTGGAATCCATGTCCGAACCGTCTTCCCCACCTCCGGCCCTCCTGCTGATCGATCGCGCCGCTGTGCTGCTGTGCGGCGTGGCGGCGGGCATCGCCATCGGCCTGGCCTTTGCCCCGCAGCTGCAGGGCTGGCTGGCCGATGCGCCGCCGTCGCCGGTGGCCGCGACAATGCCGGTGCAAGCGGTCGATGCCCAGGGTTTGCCGCCGGGCATGGCAGCGGCGGCAGACGTGCCGCCCGGCCTCGCCCGCGCCGTCGCCGAAAAACGCCCGTTTCGCATCGGTGTGTTCGGCGACAGTTTTGGCGACGGCTTGTGGGCGGCGTTGTACAACCAGCTGCCGCGCCGCGAAGCCTTTCAAGTGCTGCACTATTCGCAGCAGGCCACCGGTTTCACCCGCTATCGCCAGACCAATCTGCAAGACCGGCTGGCCGTCCAGTTGGCTGATGGTCCGGTGGATGTGGCGGTGATCAGTTTTGGCGCCAACGACACCCAAGGGATGTTTCTTGATGGCAAGTTGGCGCCGCTGTTGTCAGCGCGCTGGCAGAACGAAATCACGGCCCGTATCACCCGCTATGTCGAAACGCTGCGGGCGCAGGGGGCCAGTGTGGTGTGGATTGGCTTGCCGGTGATGCGCGCCGCCGAATATGACGCGCAGGCGAAGGGGCTGAACGCGTTTCATGCCGGGCTGATGGCCGATCTTGGCGTGCCGTTCGTCGATACGAGCGCCGAGGCGACCGATCCCGCCGGCGGCTATGCCTCGCACCTGCCCGGCAACGATGGCGTGCCGTATCTGGTCCGCGCCGGCGATGGCATCCACATGAGCATGAAGGGCTATCGCCTGCTTACCGCGGCGCTGGCCACCCGGTTGCGCGCGTGGGGGCTGGCCGCCCGCGCCGGCAAGCCGGTGACGCCCGATCTGGTGCCGCCGCCCGTGCTGCTGCCGGCGCCCGGACCCGTGACAGCTACGGAGGCCGGCGATGCGCCGCCCACCGAAATGCTGCCCGAAATCCTGCCAAGTGCTGAATTGCCGGTAACAGCAATGCCGCCAGCGCCGCCAGCGCCGCCAGCGCCGGCTGTCGAATCCGCGCCCACCCAATTGCTGCCGCCGGCCGCCGGGTCGCCGCCTGCCCAATCGCCTCCTGCACGGCCGCCCAAAGTCTGATGGCGGCGCCGGTGCTCCTGTTGCTGGCGGCTGCGCCCTGCCTGGCGGCGCTGTGCGGCGGCGAACATCTGGCCGGCGTGCCGCTCACGGCAGCGCAAATGCCTGCGGCGCGGCCTGTTCATATCGTCCAGATCGGCGATTCCCATACGGCTGGTGATGGCATTACCGGTGCCCTGCGCGATGCCCTGCAGGTGCGGCTGGGCAATGGCGGGCGCGGCCTGATGCCCGCCGGGCGCCCACATGCCGGCGTACGGCTTCGCGGTGTCTCGGTAACCATGTCAGCTGCCTGGAGCGCACGCGGCCTGTTCGGCAGCGCCGCCGCAGAACCCTGGCCGCCGCGCGGCATCACCGGCTACACGCTCACCAGCCGCGCGCCCGGCGCGGCGCTGTCGCTGGCGGCGGATTCCGCCTTCACCGCCTTTGGCCTGTGCGTTGCCGCCGGCCCGGCCGGTCCGCGCTTTTCCCTCACCCTTGGTGCAGACGTGCAGGAAGTGAATTTCACCGCGCCAACCGATGGGCCGCAGTGCCGGCGCTTCACTGTAACCGTCGCCGCCGACAGCGCGCGGCTGGAACTGCTGGCCGGTGAAGCGATCATCACCGGCTGGTGGCTGGAACGCCCGGCAGGCATCATCGTCTCCAATCTCGGCGTTCCGGGGTCGCAATTGCAATTCCTTGGCCGCGCCGACGAAGCCACCATCGCCGCCCATTTCAAGGCGTTGCCGCCCGATCTGGTGATATTGGCGTTCGGCACCAACGAAGGCTTTGCGCCGTTTTTCGATGCGGCGCGGCTGGAAGGCCAGATCCGCGAACAGGTTACGCGCATCCGCCGCTTGGCCGGGCCGGCGCCAATCCTGATGCTCGGCCCGCCCGATGCCGCCAGCCGCAACACCGAACTCAGGGCGAATGTTGTGCGCGGCGCGGCCGGCAGCGCGCCGGATTGCAACAAGGCAGTTCAGGCCGCACCCGGCCGCCTGCCAGTAAGCGGCATCGACGTTCCACTGTGGACTGCTGAAGGCGGCGCGCTTGCGCCCGATCCCGTCACGCTGACCGGCCCGGTGCCGCGTGCCGTGCGCCGCGGCCTTCCGTTGTTCAACCCGCCGGCCCTGGCCGCCGCCAGCGCCGTGCAGCGCCGGGTGGCGGCCGAACTTGGCATCGCCTTCTGGGATTGGCGGGCGCGGCAGGGCGGGGCGTGTTCGGCAGTGCGCTGGATGCAGGCCGGGCTGATGGGCGCGGATTTCATCCATTATTCCCCGGCCGGCGGCGCCGAAGTGGCGCGGCTGTTGCTTGCCGATCTTGACGCCGCCCATGCAGCAAACCCGGCAGCAAGCGCGCCCTGATGCTGTTTCCGACGCTGGATTTCGGCCTGTTCTTCCTGCCCGTGCTGATCCTGGTGTGGACTGTGGGGCAGGCGTCGAACGAATGGCGCAAGATCATCCTGCTGCTGGCGAGCTGGGTGTTTTATGGCGCCTGGGATTGGCGGTTCGTGCTGCTGCTGATTGCGTCGGCCGCGATCAACTGGGGCTGCGCGCAGGCCATCGCGCGCCGGCTTGACGACGGCCGCTCGGCGCAGCCGTGGCTGGGGATCGGCGTTGCGGCGAATCTGGGCATTCTGGGCTTTTTCAAATATTTCGGCTTCTTCCTCGAACAACTGGCGCCGATGCTGGTGCGCGCCGGCTGGGGCCGCGATCTGCCGGTGCTGGAGGTGATTCTGCCGATCGGCATCAGTTTTTTCACCTTCCAGGGCATGAGCTATCTGATCGACACCGCCCGCCGCCACACCGCGCCGGCCACCTTCCTCGACGTGACGCTGCTGATGAGCTTTTTCCCCCACCTCGTCGCCGGGCCGATCGTGCGCGCCAGCCATCTGGTGCCGCAGTTCAAGGCGGTGCCGAAACTGACACGCGGCATGGTGGCGACCGCGCTGATCCTGATCTGCTGGGGTCTGTTCAAGAAGACCGTGGTGGCCAGCGAACTGG
>NZ_JBDNFM010000035.1:0-2843 GCF_041689835.1 Sandarakinorhabdus sp. | reverse complement strand
CTGTATGCGAAGCGGCCTTGTTGCCTGCCAGGATGATAACCCGATGACGGCCGCCGCGGCCCCGAACGACGAGACGAAGGGCCACGGCCTGCCGGCCCTGCTCAGCCTGGCAGCGCCGGTCGTCGCGTCGCGCCTCGGCATCATGGCGATGGGACTGGTGGACACGATTGTGGTCGGCCAGCATTCAGCCGCGGAGATGGGCTATCACGCCCTTGGCTGGGCGGTGACCGGCGGTGTGCTGACCACGGCGCTGGGCCTGCTGTCAGGCGTGCAGGTGATGACCAGCCAGGCAATCGGTGAAGGCCGTGAGGCCGATACCGGGGCGATCCTGCGCCGCGGACTGGCTTATGCCACCTGGATTTCCATTGCCTGCGCCGTGTTCCTCGCGGCCGCCGGCGGGCCGATGCTGACGGCGTTCAACATGGCGCCCGGACTGGCTGAAGGTGCGACCCTGGTGTTACAAGTACAGGCCGTTTCACTGGTCCCGATCGTGGTTGCCGATGCCGGGCTGTTCTGGCTGGAAGCCCATGGCCGCGCAATCCCCGGCATGGTGGCAATGTGGGCGGCCAATATCGTCAACCTCGCGGTCAATTTGTGGCTGGTGCCGGGCGACAACATGTTTGCCGTCGAAGGCGCCGTGGCCAGCGCTTGGGCCACCTTTGCCAGCCGGCTTTTTCTGTTCATCGTGCTCGCGGTGGTCATCCTGCGCTGGCGGCGTGCGCGCGAATTGGGCGTGTTCAGCCCGGCACCGCGCGATCCGCCCGCAGCGCGGGCCATGCGCGCGGTGGGGTATGGCGCAGCGACGAGCTATTTCATCGAAAGCCTGGCCTTCTCGGCGATGGCGGTGTTTGCCGGTTGGATCAGCGTCACGGCGGTGGCGATCTGGGCGGTGGTGATCAATGTGGCGGCGCTAGTGTTCATGGTGCCGCTGGGCCTGTCGGTGGCAACGTCAGTGCTGGTCGGCCGGGCTTATGGCGCGCGTGATCGCACGGGGATGCTGGCTTCAGCCGCGCAGGGCTTTGGCGTGACTGCGGCGGCGCTGCTGTTGGTTTCGCTGGGCGTGTGGCTGTTTCCGGATGCCATCGCCGCGGCCTATTCGCGCGATCCCGCGGTGCTGGCCGGCATTGCCAGTGCCATGCTGCTGTCCAGCCTGTTCTTTGCGGCCGACGGCTTGCAAGTGGTGGCCGCGCAATCGTTGCGTGCCCGTTCCGATATCAAGGCGCCTGCCGTGATCCACGTGGTTTCCTACATGGCGGTGATGATGCCGCTGGCCTGGTGGCTGGGGGTGAGAAACGGCGGCGGCGTCGATGGCCTGATCTGGGCGATCATCGTCGCCAGCGTGCTTTCGGCGGTTCTGCTGTGGGGCCGTTTTGCGCTGCTGGCGCGCGGGCCGCTTACGCCGCCAGACGCACTGCCCGCAACGCCCCACGCCTGATTTCGGCAGCAATATCCGCCACATAAGGTTCGAAATTCACCTGCATGGTGTGGCGGCGGCTTGCGTAATAATGGCCCTGATAGCGTTTTTCCTCGGCCACGATGGTGCGGGCCATTTCCTCTGGCGCGGGCAGCGCATAACGACCGGCCAGATACGCCGCCAGCAGCTTTGATTGCTGCTCGGCCAGATTGACCAGCGTCGGCAGCGTCTGCGCCAGCCCCATGAACCACAGGCCGTGCAGCGCCGAATCGGCCTGCACCATGCGTTTGTAAAGTGGGATGTGATTGCCCGTCACGCGCGCGTCCTCGGGCGTGAGAAAAGGAAAATTGATGTTGTAGCCCGTCGCCGTGATGATCGCGTCCACCACCTCGCGGCTGCCGTCGGCAAAGATCACGCCGTCGCCGTCAAGCCGGGCGATGGCCGGCCTGATGCCGATATCGCCGCTGCCCGCCCGGGTGAGGAATTCGCCGCTCACGGTGGGATGCGCGTCCAATGGCTCGTGATCGGGGGTGGGCAGGCCGTAATCTTCCATGTTGCCCACCAGGCTTTTTACCTTGCGGCGGCCGATCCAGCGCGCGATGCGCAGCGGCAGCCACGGCGGCGCGGCCTGCTTGTCGGCGGGCACACCGTTGAAATATTTGGGCAGCACCCACACGCCGCGCCGGGTAGAGACAAAACATTTTTCGGTAATGCTGCGCTGGCCAAGCTCCGACGCGATATCGACCGCGCTGTTGCCAAGCCCGACCACCAGCACCCGCTTGCCGATCAGGTCCAGCGGCGCAAACGGGGTGCGGTAATCATGGGCGTGGATGATGGTGCCGCTGAACTCGCCCTCCCACACCGGGCGATTGGGGCTCCAGTGGTGGCCGTTGGCGACGACGACAGCGCGGTAGATTTTGGTGCCGTTTTTCGTCGTCACATCCCACTGGCCATCATCGCGGCGCGTTACCTGCATCACCGGCGTTTCGAACTGCACCATCCCCCGCAGTCCGAAATGATCGACATAATCGTTGAAATATTGGGCAATCAGGCTGTGATGCGGGAAATCCGGCCAATCGGAAGGCACCGGATATTCGGCAAATTGCAGGCGCCATTTCGAAGTGTCGATGTGCAGCGACTGGTAGGCGCTGCTCATGCCGTTGGGATTGTTGTAGGCCCAGTTGCCGCCAATCCGATCGGACGCTTCGAACCAGTCGAACGCGATGCCTTCATCCGCCAGCCGTTTGGCGGTGGTGAAACCGGAACAGCCGGCACCGATCAGGGCAACAGGGAGCGCGTTCATGGCCGGCATCCTAAGCCGCAGCCGCCCGGGCGCCACCTCTCGCTTTGATGATGCTGCGCTTGCCCGGCCGGCTGCAATGCTGTTCAAGGCAAAGCCATGACTGCTGCCACCTCCCTGCTGCTGTTT
>NZ_JBDNFM010000034.1:0-15858 GCF_041689835.1 Sandarakinorhabdus sp. | reverse complement strand
GTCCCCCGGCTTGATACCGTGGCGGCAATCGATCAGCCCCAGCACGCGGCGCAGCCCCGGGCGGCCGCGCAGATAATCGAACACCAGTTGCTTCCACTGCCGCACCACGTCCTTGGGCGCTTCGGCAAAGCCATAGCCCGGCATGGCGATGATACGAAACAGCGTCGGCTCGCCCACTTCGAACACGTTCAATTCCTGCGTGCGCCCCGGCGTGACCGATGCGCGCGCCAAGCCGTTGCGGCCGGTGATGGCATTCAGCAGCGAGGATTTGCCCACGTTTGACCGGCCAGCCACCGCGATCTCCGGCACATCCGGTGCCGGCAGGAACCGCAGTTCCGGCGCCGACAGCAGGAAATTCACCGGACCGGCAAAACGCTTGCGCGCCGCCTCGATCAGATCGGCTTTTGCCTCTTCATCCGTCACTTGCGGCGCCGTCCGGCTGTGGGTTTCGGCCCAGAAGCTTTGGGCGCAGCTGGCTTTGGACCAGTCGATCTGGGCGTATTGGGCCTCACATCAATCACCGCAGCCGAGGGCGGGGTCGCCGGAGCAGGATATTTGCGGTTCATGTACAGCTGCTGCCCGATGGAAACCAGATTGTTGACCGTCCAGTACAGCTGCAGGCCAGCGGCAAACGGCGCCATGAAGAACATGAAGAGCCACGGCATCAGCGCAAACACCTGCTGCTGCACCGGGTCCATCTGCGCCGGGGACAGTTTCTGCTGCAGCCACATGGTGACGCCCAGCAGGATCGGCAGCACGCCCAGCGCAATCATGGCTGGCGGCTGCCAGGCAATCAGGCCGAACAGATTGAACGGGGTGAGCGGATCGGGCGCCGACAGATCGGTGAGCCACAGCACGAACGGCTGGTGGCGCATTTCGATTGAGATCAGCAGCGTCTTGTACAGCGCGTAGAAAATCGGAATCTGCAGCACGATCGGCAGGCAGCCGGCGAGCGGATTGACCTTTTCGTTCTTGTAGATGGCCATGATTTCCTGCTGTGCGCGCAGCTTGTCATCACCATATTTTTCCTGGATGGCTTTCATGCGCGGGCCGATCAGGCGCATCTTGGCCATCGATTCATATTGCTTGTTGGCAATCGGGAACATGATGGCGCGCACGATCAGCGTCAGCCCGATGATGGCCACCCCGAAATTGCCGGTGAACTTGAACAGGAAATCGAGCAGGTGGAAAATCGGCTTGGCGATCACTTCAAACCAGCCCCAGCTCACCGCTTTATCAAGGCGCGGAATACCGGCTTCGGTGTAGCGATCGATCAGGTCCACTTCCTTGGCGCCGGCAAACAGCTTGGCCGTGGTGGCCACGCGGCCGCCAGCGGGCACTGTCACGGCACCGGCCAGCCAATCAGCCTGGTACTGGCCGGCGGCATATTGGAACGTCGCGGCGATTTTGGCCTTCTGATCGGGCACGCTTGCGGCGAGCCAGTATTTTTCGGTCAGGCCCAACCAGCCGCCGGTTGATGTGAGGCGCTGCGGGCCGTCTTCGCGCAGCTTCTCAAATCCGAGATCGCTGTCTTTCAACGTGTCCTGCAGCACGGCCACCGGGCCGACGTGCACATTGGTTTCCGCCGCAACTGCTTCACCGCGGCGCGAAACCAGGCCGAAGGTCTGCACCGTCACCGGCGCGGCACCGGGGTTTTCCACGCTTTGTTGCACCGTGAACAGATAGTCGCGATCGATGCTGATCTTCTGGCGGAACACCAAGCCTTGCGGCGAAGTCCAGCTCAGGGTCACCGGGGTGGCCGCCGTTAACGCTGGCCGATCCGCCGTCCACTGCGCGGTCGCCGGCGGGGCCAGCGCACCCACCCAGCCGAATTGAGCAAATTGCGCATCGGCCGTGCGACTTGGGGAAAACAGCCGCACCGGGGGTGAGGCCTTGTCCTTGGTCTGGCGGTAATCGGGCAGCACCAGATCGTCAAAGCGCGCGCCCACCAGATTGATCGAGCCTTTCATGCGCGGCGTCGCAATCGTTACACGCGGGCTGGCGGCAAGCGCCGCATCGCGCGGCTGGATCGCCCCCGGCCCGGCAATGGCCGGGGCAGCCCCTGCCACCGTTGCGGCCGGCACGCCGGGCGCGCCTTGCACTAGGGCAGGCGCTGCGGTGGTCACGACTTGCGGCGCGGCTTCGGGGAAAAAGCGATCGGCAATCACCGTCCAGCCGATGAGCACCAGCGCCGAAAGCAGCACAGCCAACACGATATTCTTCGTGTCGGGCGATTGATTGTCTTGGGGAGGCAAGGTTATCTCTCTGGCTGAAACGGCAGGATTCGGGCGGCGTTGGCGGCTGCTATAGCCCGTTAGGGCACCGGGTCATAGCCCGAACCCCCCCAGGGGTGGCAGCGGGCAATGCGGCGCAGCGTCAGGCCAAAGCCTTTCACCGGGCCGTGGCGTTCGATGGCGGTGATGGCATAGGCCGAACAGCTGGGCGAAAAACGGCAGCTGGGCGGCAAAACGGCAGAAAACGTCAGCTGCCACAGGCGGATCGGCCAGATCAGCAGTGATTTCATCGGCCGCCTTCTCCCGCTGCCTGCGTAGGTGTTTGTTTCGGCTTGGGCGGGAGATGGGCCTTGGCAAGGGCTTTTTCCAGATCGGCCAGCAAAACCGCAAAATCACGGGCGAGGCCGGAATCGCGCCCGATCAGCACGTGATCGGCGCCGGGATGGCCGTGGGCGGGCAGCACCAGATGCACGATTTCGCGCAGCCGGCGTTTCAACCGGTTGCGTACCACGCTGTTGCCCACCTTTTTGGTGACAGTGAATCCGGCCCGCATCGTGTCGCTGCCGTCATCACGCTGCCGAACAAGCAGCACGAAGCCGGCGGATGGAACCCGCCGGCCTTGGTTTGCTGCGAGAAAATCCCGACGCTGCCGGATCCGCTCCGGCTGGCGCATCAGATCAGGCCGAAAGCTTCTTGCGGCCGCGGGCGCGGCGGGCGTGGATTACCTTGCGGCCGCCCACAGTGGCCATGCGCGCACGAAAACCGTGACGGCGGGCGCGAACAAGCTTGGACGGTTGATACGTGCGCTTCATTGGTCGGCGTCCTGAAACAAGATAATCATAAGCCGCAGTTGCCTGCGCCCGAAAAGAGAGTGGCCGATAATGCGCCGGCCGCCCAGAGTCAACACACCGTCAACTCACCGTCAACTCACTTGCCTCTGGACAAGCGACATTCTGATGGCAATGGCGGTGACCATGCAACGCTCCCCCCTCGCCCTGCCGTTTCCCCCCATCGGCCCCATCGCCGGCGTGCGCATCGGCACCGCCAGCGTGCCCTACAAGCAATGGACCCGCGACTGCGTGACCCTGATCGAACTGGCGCCAGGAACCGCAGTCGCCGGGGTTACCACAAGGTCGCGCTGCCCCTCGCCCGAAGTCGAATTGTGTCGCGCCAAACTGCCGGGCGGGCGGGCGCGCGGGCTGATCGTCAACGCCGGCAACAGTAACGCCTTCACCGGCCTCACCGGGCGCCAGGCCGCCGCCGCACAGGCCGCACGCGCGGCCGAGCGGCTGGGCTGCCGCGCAGATGAGGTGTTCAGCGCATCGACCGGCGTGATTGGCGTGCCGTTGCCGGTCGATCTGGCGCTGGCCGGGGTCGATCAGGCCCATGCCCGGCTGGGCGCGGCGGATTGGCTGGATGCCGCCAACGCCATCGGCACCACCGACACCTTCCCCAAGGCCGCCACCGCCAGCGCCATGGTGCGCGGCGCGCCCGTGCGCCTCACCGGCATCGTCAAGGGCAGCGGCATGATCGCGCCCGACATGGCGACAATGCTGGGCTTCATCTTCAGCGATGCCGCCGTCGCGCCGTCGCTCTGGCAACAAATGCTGAGCGCCGCCGTTGCCAGCACCTTCAACGCCATCACGGTGGACAGCGACACCAGCACATCCGACACGGTGCTGGCCTTTGCCACGGGCGCTGCCGGCCATCCGGAACTTGCCGCCATGGACGACCCCGGCGCCGACGCCCTCGCCGCAGCGCTGGCGGATGTGTGCCGGCAACTCGCCATCCTCGTGGTGCGCGACGGCGAGGGTGCGCAGAAATTGATCGAGGTCACGGTGACCGGCGCGGCGGATGACGCGTCCGCCAAGCGCGTGGCGCTCTCCATCGCCAATTCGCCGCTGGTGAAAACCGCCATTGCCGGCGGCGACGCCAATTGGGGCCGGGTGGTGATGGCGGTAGGCAAGGCCGGCGAACCCGCCGAGCGCGACCTGCTCTCGATCCGGTTCGGCGATACGCTGGTGGCACAGGCTGGGGCGGTCGTCCCCGGCTATGACGAAGCCCCGGTCGCGGCGCATCTGGCTGGACAAGAGGTACGCATCGGCGTCGATCTCGGCCTTGGCACGGGCCGCGCCTTGGTTTGGACCTGCGATCTCACCCACGGTTATATCAATATCAATGCTGATTATCGCAGCTGAACACTGCGGTTGGGCCGATTATCGCAGCTGACCCCTCCCCATTATGCGGATAGGTCTGCGCGCGCCGAGCCGTCATCATCCCGACATGATTCCGATCCTTTACCACTACGAAGCCTCGCCCTTTGCCGAACTGGTGCGCGCCGCCTTTGGCGTGAAAGGGCTGGCGTGGGGCAGCCTGCCGGTGCCGCGCATCCTGCCCAAGCCGGACCAGACGCGGCTTACCGGTGCCTATGGCCGCACGCCCGCCGTGCAGATCGGCGCTGATCTATATTGCGACACGGCCGCGATCCTGCCAGCGCTCGAAGCCCTGCCCGGTCCCAGCTTCTATCCCGCACCGCTTGGAGCCCTGCACCGGCTGGTGGCAAGCTGGGCGAATGGCCCGCAATTCTTTGCCCATGTCGGCGCGGCGATGGGCGGCATGACACCCGAAATGATGGGCGCAGATTTTATCAAGGACCGGCAGGCACGGTTCGGCATGGACCTGGCCGCCCTGGGCCGCGCCGCGCCGCACCTCTCCGGCCAGGCGTTGGTGGCGAGCCAGTGGCTTTCCGATACGCTGGCCGATGGCCGTGCCTTCATCGGCGGCGACGCGCCCGGCGCCGGCGATCTCGCGCTCTACAGCAACATCTCGTTCGTGAAGGCGGTGCCGACAGCGGCGACCAACGCAGCGGCCATGCTCGCACTGCCGGGCGTGGCCAACTGGTTCGCGAGGCTGGCCGGCTTTGGCCACGGGACGCGCCGCGAAATGACCGCCGACGATGCACTTGCTGCCGCCCGCGCCGCATCACCCGCCCCGCTGACGGGCAGCGTGGATGCACCCTACGCCGCCGGGATGATGGTCGGCGTCACCCAGGACGGCACGAGGGACGCGCCCAGCATCGGGCGTCTGCTGCGCTGCGATACAACCGGAATCACTATTGCGCGGGAGGTGGAGGATGGCCAGAGCAACCCGATCTCCGTCCATGTCCACTTCCCGCGACTTGGGCAGGTGGTCGCGCCAGCTTAAGCCAGTTGGCCTTCCAGCCACGCCTTCAATTCGCCCTTGGGCCGCGCGCCGACCATGGTGGCGGCAGGTTCGCCGCCCTTGAACAGGATCATGGTGGGAATCGACATCACACCATAACGGCCCGGCGCGTCCGGATTTTCGTCGATGTTGACCTTGACGATCTCGACCCCGTCCAGCTCAGCATTTAGCTCTTCCAGCGCCGGGGCGATCATCCGGCACGGGCCGCACCATTCGGCCCAGAAATCGACCAGCACCGGCTTGTCGGCACTGATCACGTCGGTGTGGAAACTGGCATCGGTCACGGCCTTGGTCATTGTCTTGGCTCCGTCGAAATGGCTTGCACTGGATAAATAGGCGCTGGACCGTCCGGCTGCAATGCGGCGGTTGGCTGCCCGGTCGGAAACCATGCGGCCAGCACATCGGCCGGCAGCTCGATCAGGCGCGGCCCGGCCGTGTAAAGCAGGCCAGCGCGCACCTTGCGGCCCGGAAACACCCGCGCCAGCGCGGCGGCATAGGCACCCATCTGCGCGAGATGCGCCGGCGGCACACCGCCCAGCCCGGCCGGAACGCGGCTGCCAGTCTTGAAATCCACCGCCAGCACGTCGGTATCGCTCACCAGCAGCCGATCGATGGTGCCGGCAATCACGGTTTCGCCCACCACGGCGGCCACCGGCGCTTCGGTCAATGCGCCAGCGGCAAACACCGCCGCAAAGGCCGGATCATCGAGCACGGCCACCACGGTCGCCGCCATTTCGTCGGCATCCAGATCCGGCACGTTGAGCGCGCACCACTGCCGGGCAATGCCTGCGCGCGCTGAAATGTCCAATCCCGGCAGCGTTTCGAACAACCGGTGCAGCGCGGTGCCGCGGCGAGCGGCGGCCTTGCGCGCCGCATCGGGCGGCGGATCGGCAACCAGATCCGGCCCCAGGCTCGACGGCGCCAGCGGGCGCGGCGGGCGCGCCTCGGCAGGGGCTGCGCGCAGCCACCACTGATCAAGTGGCAACACCGCCGCGCCGGGCAAAATCTTCAATTCCGTCTGCACCACTTCGGGGCCGGAACGCAGCAGCCGCACCGGCGACGGCCAGTGGGCGTCGTCAACATGTTCAAGGCCAGAAAGCGCACTGTCCACCAACTGGTACCAGCTGTCGGGGTGCACATCCCAGTCCTTGTTTGGCTTGGACGCACCGCCGATGCACAGCACCTCTTCGGCCCGGGTGAGCGCGACATACAGCAGCCGGCGATGTTCGCGCGCTGCCTTGCCGGCGCGATCGTCGTGCTCGTCCTTCAGCCACGCCGGCGGCGCGATCAGCCCGGGCGGCAGCCACAAGGGCAGCATCGGCCCGTTGCACAGCGGCACCGCCAGTTCGCCCTGTTCGCGGGGCGGCACGTGGCAGGCATCGGCCATGATGACGATGGGCGCCTGCAGGCCCTTGGCGCCGTGCACGGTCATCAGCCGCACCGCGTCCAAGGCCGCTTCGGGATCGCGTTTCACCTCCAGATCCTCGGCCGCCATCCAGGCGATGAACGCCTGCAAGCTGGCGGCCCCGGCAGCCTCGCAGGCCAGCGCCTGATCGAGCACCGTATCGATGGCATCGCGCGCTTCCTCGCCCAGCCGCGCCAGCAACTTGCGGCGTCCCGCCAACGGCCCGGACAAGATGGTTTCAAGGAAGCGATAAGGCGACACATCGCCGGCCAGGCGCAGCACATCAACCAAAAACGCCCGCGGCGCGGCCACATCGAGATCGGCGCTGGCCAGCACAGCGTCCCACAATCTGCCCGGCCGATTGGCGGCGAGCAGCGTAAGCGCGTCATGCTCCAACCCGCAGAACGGCGAGACCAGCAGCGCCGCCAGTGTGAGATCGTCGCCCGGCTGGCAGGCAAATTGCACCAGCGCCAGCAGATCGGCCACCGCCAGCGGTTCAGCCAGGTTCAGCCGGTCCGCCCCCGCCACCGGCACACCGGCTTCGTGCAGCGCCGTCACCAGCGCATTCATCAGCCCGCTGCGCTTGCGTACCAGCACCAGCACATCCTGCGCTACAGCACGCCGGCCACTGTGGGGCAGGATCAGTGCGGTTTCAGGCGCCAGCCAGCCAGCGATGGTGGCGGCGATGCGGCGCGCCATGTCGATATCCTGCGCCAGCGGCGGCGCATCGTCATCCGCCCGTTCGGCTTCGCCTTCTGCCTCGTTGCCGGGTTCTGCGCTGCCTGCGTCCGGCAGCAGCGGCGGCCACAGCATCACCACCCCGGCGCCCTGCTTGTGGGCAACATGCCGCTCCACGCCTTGCGGATCGAATTCTTCGCTGCCGACATGCGCGATCACCCGATCGACCACGTCGAGAATGACGGGCACCGAACGGAAATTCACCGTGAGCGGCAGCTCCTTCCAGCGTTCCGGCTCGGCCTCGCACAGCTGGTAAAATTCCTCGCGCGCGTCGGCATAAATCAGTGGGTCGGCGCCCTGAAAGCCAAAGATCGACTGTTTGAAATCGCCAACCACGAACAGGCTGCGAAATTGGTCGCGCTGGCCCAGGCCGGTGAAAAACTCTTCCACCAGCCCGCGGATCACATCCCACTGCAACGGGTTGGTGTCCTGCGCTTCATCAACCAGCACATGATCGATGCGGCTATCAAGCTTGAAGCGCACCCAATCGGCCGCCCCCGGTTCGCCAAGCAAGCGGGCGGCAGCGGTGATCATGTCGTCATAATCGATCACCCCGGCGCGGTGCTTGGCCGCCCGCCAATCCTGCGCCAGCCGCACCGCCACACGCAGATGGCGGCCGGTGAAAGCCAGTATCTGCCACAATTCCAGCTTGCCGCGCAGCGCGAGCAATTGATCCTGCACCTCGGCACAGAAGGGGCGCCAATCGGCCCGCGCGTTCGGGATCATCCAGCCCGGGCCTCGTGGCACACCGTCCGCCTTGATAAAGACTTTCCAGAACGCCTCCCAAGTCTTTGGTTTATTGGCGGCCATGCAGAAGGCCACAACCTCCCCGCCGATGCCTCTGGCCCGGTCTCCGCTTTGCTGGCTCATGGCTTGGCCAAACTGCTGCAATTTCAGCAGCGGCAGCGCCGCGATACCCGCGGCCAGCGTCTCCGCTTCGCTGGCGTCATCGGCCAATCCGAGCGCCCGGCGCAGCAGCGGTTCCACGCCTTCCACCCGCAGGCTGGCCAACGCCGCGCCGTGGCGCGGCAGCGCCGCCATGATGTCGTGCAGCCGCTTTTCGCTGCCATCGATGGCGATTTCGGCCACGTCGGCCAGAAAACCCGGATTGGACCGGTCGGTTAGCGCATCGGACAGCACCCGCCGGCGCAGCAGCGCGGCGGCGCGGTCATCCAGTGTCTGGAATCCCGGCGTGATCCCGGCTTCCACTGGGAAACTGGCAATCAGGTTTTGCGCAAAACTGTGGATGGTCTGGATGGCAAGGCCCGCCGGCGTTTCCAGCACGGTGGCAAACAACCCGCGCGCGCAGGCTATATTCACTTCATCCGGCTGCGCCCCTATCGCGCTCAGATCGCTGGCCAGTTCGGCCTCGCTGCATCCGGTCCACCACGCCAGCCGCGCCATCACCCGATTTTGCATTTCGGCCGCGGCCAGCTTGGTGAAGGTCAGGCACAGGATGGCGCCGGGCCGCGCTCCGGCCAGCAGCAGGCGCAGCACGCGCGCGCTTAGCACCTGTGTCTTGCCGGTGCCGGCCGATGCCGCGACCCAGGCGTGGACGCCCGGATCGGCAGCCGCGGCCTGCGCCGGCTTCAGTGGCTCAAGCGCCCTGGTAGGCTTGCCCTGTAACGCGGTGCTCATTGCCGCCGCTCCCGCCGGTTGATCCATTCGGCAACGCGGCCCAGATGATCATAATCGCCCCACGCCCATTGCGGCCGCAGCTTGGGCGGAAACGGGTTTCGCGCCAGCAGATAATGCGCCGCCAATACCTGCGCCCGGGCCAGTGCCTGTGTCACATGGCCGGGCACATCGGCGACCTTGCCCAGCGGATTGGCGCGCTTGCCGGTACTGCCCCTGCCGCCGGTAAGCTGCCAATATTCGATGGCGCCGGCTGTGCCGCCCGGCACCGGCTGATCGTTGTGCCTGAGCCCGCCAGCCACGGCAATTGCCAGCCCCAGCGCCAGCTGGTTGGCCTCAAGCGCCCTCACCCGCGGGCCCGACGGCGGCGACCCGGTCTTGTAGTCCACCACCCGCAGATTTCCGTATGCATCCCGGTCCAGCCGATCGATGCGGCCACTCAGCACCACGCCGCCGGCCAATTGCAGTTCGCCCTTCACTTCGGCCAGCATCTGCGTCCAGCCGGCGGCGACCTCGTCTTCGACCTGCTCGCCGGCCCAGATCAAAGCGCGTTCGATGCGCGGCATCCAGGCCGCCGCCAGCAACGGGAAATGCGCGGTGGCGCTGCCAAGTACCTCGGTCATGATCTGATCCAGCGGCATCCGCCGTCCCTGAAAATCCGCCACCCAGCGGTCCAGCACCTCATGCGCGAGGTTGCCGCGCATCATCGCCGTCGGGTCCTGATCCAGCGCATCGAGCTTGTACAGTTTCAGGATATGCTTGGCATGAAAGGCAAACGGATCGGCCACCAGCGTATCGATTTCGGTGATGCTGATCCGGCGCGGGCGCAGGGCCAGCGGCGGGTTGGGCAGCGGCTGCGGCGCCGGCTGCGGGCCGCCGCTGGCGCCATCAAGGGCGCGGGCAATGGCAATCAGATCATCGCGGCGCGGCAGCGGATCGGCTCCGGCGCGTTCAAATTGCGCCACTAGCCGCAGCCACAGCCGCGAGGCCACCTGCGGCCCCCCGGCATCGCGGCGGGCGCGGGTGATCAGCACGCGTTTGGCGCTGGCGGCACGCAGAAAATCCTGCGCGCTCAACCCCTGTGCCCGCGCCGTGCCGGGCAGGCCCAGCGTGCGGCGGATGGCGGGGGCCAGCCACGGATCGGGCGACGGCCGGCCGGGCCAGGTGGCTTCATTCAGGCCCGCCAACACCAGCGTATCGGCGCGCGTCAACTGCGCTTCGACTGGGCCCAATATGGCAAGGCGCGGCTGCCCCTGCCCCGGCACGCGCACACTGATCGCTGCCATCAGGGCGGAAACCAGCGCCGGCGCCTCATCCGGGCGCAGCGGGCCGAACAACGCGCCGTGCAGTTCAATCTCGGCCACCAGCGCCGCCAGTTGCCGGCCTTCCGGCCCCGCCCACGCCCCATCCCCGGCCAGCGCCGTAAGCGTGCCGCGCAACGCCTGCATCAGATCGGGCAATGTGATCGCGCGGCGGTGACGCAGGCCATCAAGCGGCTCCAGCGCGGGGGCGACGCCTTTCCACCACTTTTTCATGGCTGTGCCGTAACGGTCGCGCCGTGCGGTTTTGTCGTTCACCCAGCGATCGATGGCTTCACCGGCCGCATCCAGCCCCGGCGGCGGGCGCACCCCGCGCAGCGCAATATCAGCACGGTGCACGCCGGTGAGGAAAGCTTGGTCACCCGGCCGCACCAGCGCATGTTTCAAAACCGCCAGCAGCCGCGCCGGGGCAAAGGCTTCGGCCATCGCCTCCACCAGCGCCAACGCCAGCGCACCTGGCCCAGTGAGCAGCAGCGGCGTGCCGGCCGAACTGTCGACGGCGATGCCCCAGCGCCGGCAATGCGCGGCAACGCGGCGGGCCAGCACCGGATCGGGGGTGATCAGCGCGGCGCGTTCACCGGGCCGTTCCAGCGCCTCGCGCAGCGCCAGCGCCACCACTTGCGCTTCTTCGGCGGCGGTGGCGCATTCGGCCAGCGCTAGCCCATCGGCAGCGGCCGGCGGCGGCGCAGTGCCCGCCGCGCTGGCGGCGGCAGCCGGGGCCAGCGCCGCCAGCAGCGCCGCCGCGCGTTCGGGCGGGCCATC
This sequence comes from Sandarakinorhabdus sp., assembly GCF_041689835.1. GTDB lineage: Bacteria > Pseudomonadota > Alphaproteobacteria > Sphingomonadales > Sphingomonadaceae > Sandarakinorhabdus. The sequence goes on along the minus strand of NZ_JBDNFM010000034.1, from coordinate 4,543 downwards.
CAGCGCGCCGCCAGCTGTCGGCCAACTCTGCACATCGGCGCGTTCCAGCCCCAGCGCGGCAAGCAGTTTCTTGAGCGCCCATTGCGGGTGACCCGGATCGTCGCGGCCTCGATCGTCGCGGCCAGCATCGGGCGTCGCAACTGCTATGGCGGCCCAGCGCGCCGCTCCCGCATCCGAGCAATCATAATCGAGGCCCGGCAGCACCACCAGCCCTTGCGGCAGGTGCAGCACCGCCGCCAGCAGCCGCACCAACGCCGGGGTGGGATTGGCCAGCCCCGCCGCCACCACCAGCCCGGCCGGCGGCGCGGCCTGCCAGCGCATGACGGTCGCATCGATCAGCGCGGCCAGCCGCGTGGCGCCTTCGGTAGCGCCATGGCCGGCACGCGCATCGGGCCACACGGCGATGATGAGTTCGAGGAAAGCCAAAGTCTTGAGCCAGTGATCGGCCAAGTCCTGGCCATCGGCGGCTGCGCGCAGGGCTTCGGGTTCGATCTCCTCGGCCAGCAGCGCATCCAGCACTTCGCCCAGCGCGTCACCCAGCCGCAGCCGTTCGACTGCGGAACGCTCCTCTCCCGGCAAGCCAGCGGCCAGCCGCGCAAGTTCCAGCCGGCGCACCAGCCGCGGCACGGCCGGGGCCAGCACCGCTTCACCCGCCGCCAGCCGATCAAAGCCGCTGTCATCAAGATCGCCCACCGGCACCATGCGCGGCAAAAGCACCCCGCCGACAGAACCGCTCCCCGCCGCCGGCCCCGCCCCCACCCTGGGCAATTGCCGCACAAAGGCTTCGGTGAGCGCGGTCACGGCGCGGCGATTGGGCAGCAGCACCAGCCCCCGCGCCAGCGCCAGAGGATCGCCCGCCGTACGCGCCAGCAGGCCCGCCGCCAGCGCATCGGCAAAGGCCACGTGCAACGCAATGTTGAACACGGGCGGGCGCACTGGTGGGCGCGCAGGCAGGCTTGAGGGCGGAAGGGCAGCAGAAAAATCGTTCACGTCACCCACCATAAGGCCAGCGGCGGCGCGTGCCAGTCCCTGATTGGGGATATGGCCCAATTCACCGGCATGATGGCCGGGCGCAGCGCGCGGCTTCCAAAACCGCCGCCGCTCAGCCTATCAGGAACTCAGGCCGCGGCGCTTCGCTGGTAACGGACGCGAACCCGATCCACGGTGCGGAGTGCATCGGCCGCCAGAGCCAGCATCTGCTGGTAGGTGGCCGGGGCAATGCCCAGGAAGCTGCGACGACCATCACGCTGGCAGGGTCGGCGCACAATTAGGCCTTCCTTGGTCATGCTGCTGATCCAGCGCAGTGCCGTGGTGCTGGGCACATCAGCGGCAATGCACAGGCTGGTGACCGATGTTTCGCGCCGCCAATAGTGGGCGACTGCCAGATCGAGCAGGATATCCCATGCCGGTTCGCCCAACGAGAGGCCCGATAAATGGCGCGCGCGCAGGCGGCGGATGCGGAACTGGCCTTCCAGAAAGGCAATGCAATCAGTTTCGGCGAGATCGTTGCTGCTGGCCTGTGGCTGACCCACCAGCTTGTCAGCCAGCGCAGCCAGGCCTTGCGCCATATCGGCAACCTGGCGGGCGATAGCGGCGGCAGGCTCCCCATTGCCGGCCAGCGCCTGCAAAGCCGTTATGTCCAGCCCACCAAAACCGGTCTGCGGCCTGCCGGCCGCGGAACCAACATCAGGCAGGGCGCCACGCGCCGCCAACGAGCCTGCCGCCGGCCGACCAGAACCAAAGAAACTGGAATCGCTGAATTCGCGCGAAAATCCCGTGTCGCGTCCGACATCCACCATTGAAACTACGCCCCCAATGACCGCGAGCAAACTATGGCTCGCAAACAAGGGTTTCTAACATTTGCTCCACTCTGGTGATGCACAGGGGCTGATCCATTATGGACAGGCCTGCCCGAGAAATATGTTCATTAAGGTTCAAATCCGGTGACCACGCCACAATTTGCCCGCGCTCTTCCCTGCATTCCGGGCTTCCGGGCAGCATTGCCAGGCACAGCCGCGCCGGCGGGCACACAGCCGGGCCAGATGGGAAGGACATCACCTCCCAGCCCAGAATTTCGGCCAGCATCGTCACAGGTTCGGCCACATCCGGCAGCAGGCCGAACAGTGCCAACCGGCGCGGCGGCGGCGGGGCGCGGCGCTTGGCCGCCACGAGCGCCGCCCGCACACCCGGCGCCGGGTCCGGCCCAAATCCGCCAGGCCAAAATCCGCTAGGCCCAAATCCGCTAGGCCCAAATCCGCTTGGTAGGGACCAGGCTGGGTTGGCCGGCATCTTAGCGCTGGCAGGCGCAGCCACCGCAACGTTCGCTGCCTGGCCATTGCCAGTCGGTCCTTCGCCCGGCCACTCCGGCCTGTCGGCCGCATCCTGGCTGCTCGCCTGCCCTGCTGCATCCACTGGTCACCACTCCACACGCACGGCGCTGCGGCGCCACACCGGGGATAACGGCGAGCAGGCGGTCGGCTTTCAGCGAGGCAGCGCGCGATTGATGGTTACCGATGGTCATCGCGGTGGTTGCTGGCGCGGCTGGCGGCGATGGCGCGGCTGGCAAGGCAACGTAAAACTAGGCAAGCCAAGACAGCGCCGCGCTCTCACCCGGCAAAGGCCAGCAACTCTTCCAGCACCGCCAACGGCACGGGCAGCACCAGCCGATCGAGACCCATGCGCGCCAGTTGGCCAGCCAGACCCGCATCGGCGGCTTGAGCCCGGATCACATTGCCAGTCTGGCGCAGCACAAGCCGGGGACGCATGCCCGCGGCAGCCGCATCGCGGCCCCACTCGCCTTCAGCCACGGTCAGGCCGAATGCGTCTTGGCCGAGTGCGTCTTGGCCAGCTGTTTCTGGGCCAGCTGTTTCTGGGCCAGCTGTTTCTGGGCCAGCTGTTTCTGGGCCAGCTGTTTCTGGGCCAGCTGTTTCTGGGCCAGCTGTTTCTGGGCCAGCTGTTTCTGGGCCAGCTGTTTCTGGGCCAAATGCTTCTGGGCCAAATGCTTCTCTGCAAAAAGGCCCAGTGACAATGCTGCTCCGGCCAGCGCCGAATTCGGCAGCATTATCGTTCGCGCGAACGGCCGAAGCCCTGGCCGACGTCAGCCAAGCCGGCTTCGGATGGTTCATATCCAGCACATCGACATGACGGCTGGTGCGGCCGCGCCTCCTGCCAGTCTCGTTCAGCCGCTCGACCTCCAGCCGCTCGACCTCCCATCCCAGAATCGACGCCAACAGGCCGATTTTCTCCGCCTCATCCGGCGACACGCCGACCAGGCGGATACAACGACTTGAGCAGACGTCGGCCCTCACCGACTCTACTGGCCATAGAATTTCCACATCTGCTCCCCAATACTGACCCTCGCACATTCTTGGTTAACTACTTGGTAACCGGCAGCAAGACGCAACTTGCTCCATTATGGTTGTGAATAGCGTTTTACCGTTGTGAGCCACGTGCCATCTCGACAGCGCGCCCGCAAACTGCTTCCATGGCGATCCATAATATCACCACTTCGGGGGAAAAGATCATGTTCAGCCACATCATGGTGGGCGCCAACGACACGGCCGCATCCAAGGCATTTTACGACGCCACCTTTGGCGTGATGGGCATCGGGCCTGGCCACACCGACGACAAGGGCCGGGTGTTCTGGATCACGCCCGCCGGCATTTTTGCCATCACCCCGCCGATCGACGGCAACCCCGCCTGCAACGGCAACGGCAGCACCATCGGCTTTGCCATGACCGGCCCGGAAATGGCCGATGCCTGGCACGCGGCCGGCGTCGCCAATGGCGGCACCGCCTGCGAAGATGCGCCAGGCGTGCGCAGCGGCGGCATGGGTCCGTTGTATCTGGCCTATCTGCGCGATCCGTCGGGCAACAAATTGTGCGCGCTGCATCGGATGCCCGCCTGATGCGCGGCCCGCCCCTGCTGGCGGCGGCGCTGCTGCTCGCCGTCCCGGCAGCTGCGCAACTTGTCAGGGACCGTCCAGCCCTCACGCTGGCCGGCGCCCGCATCATCACCGATGCCGCCCAAGCCGAGGCAGACAAGCGCGGCCTGAAGGTGACAATCGTTGTTGTCGATCCGGCGGGCGTGCCGATTTCTCTGCGCCGCATGGACGATGCGCCGCTGCCCGGCCCCGAAGTTGCCACTGGCAAGGCGCAAACTGCGGCACGCTTCGGCAACTCCACCGCCGTCTTCGAGCAGCGACTGCAGAAAGAAGGCCAATTGCGTTACCTCAGCTTCCCCGTGGCGGTTGTCGCCTCTGAAGGCGGCGTCCCCATCAAGCTGAACGGCAAGACCGTGGGTGCCGTCGGCGTGTCCGGCGCCACCGGCCAGGAAGACGGGTTGATCGCCGCGGCCGGCATCGCTGAACTGGAAGTGCAGCTGTCCAAGTCAAAATGAACAGCTAATACCAAGTCGCGTTGATCGCGACTCGCGGGGGGATTCCCAAGGGTCTAAAAGTGTGAATCTATGGCGATGTGCTCAGGTAGGACATCGTCATGGGGACTGGGATCGCGCTTCGGGATGATTTTGACGCGGTAAGGCT
>NZ_JBDNFM010000033.1:0-4838 GCF_041689835.1 Sandarakinorhabdus sp. | reverse complement strand
GGCGCGGCGTTATATCTTTGCGCGCGAAACCACCGAAGCCGGCGCCCCGCCGCTGTCGCCGATGGGGCTGGGCATGTGCGGGCCGGTGCTGCTGCATTATGGCACCGATGCGCAAAAACAGCGGTTTCTGCCGCCGATGCTCGCTGGTGATGAATTCTGGTGCCAAGGTTACTCGGAGCCCAATTCCGGTTCGGACCTCGCCTCGCTGCAGATGAAGGCGGAACGCGACGGCGATGATTTCATCTGCACCGGCGCCAAGATCTGGACCACCCACGCGCATTATGCCGACTGGATTTTTTGCCTGGTGCGCACCACCCGGCTGGAAAAACCGCAGCTGGGCATCAGTTTTCTGCTCATCGACATGAAGACGCCGGGGGTGAGCGTGCGCCCGATTATCTCGCTGTCGGGCGAGCATGTGCAGAACGAGGTGATTTTCGACGCGGTGCGGGTGCCGGCGTGCAACGTGGTCGGCCGCATCGACGATGGCTGGACGGTGGCCAAATATCTGATGGAGTTCGAGCGCGGCGGCCACGCCTATGCGCCCAGCCTCGTGAAGCGCGTCGACACGCTGGTGGTACATCTGGCCGAAACCGGCGCGGCGATGCCGGGGCGGCTGGCGGCACTGCGCGTCGAAATCGAGGCGCTGGACGCGCTGGAACTGCAGTTCAACGCCGGCCTGTCCAACGGGGCTGCCCCCGGCCCGATGGCATCGGCGCTGAAAATATTGGGCACCGAACTCAGCCAGCGCCTGACCGAACTTGAAGTGGAAGCCGCGTTGCCGTGGGTCGCCGCGTATCAGCCGCACCTGACCCTGCCGGGCGGTGATGTGCCGGGATTTTCTGCGCCGGCCGACGGCCAAGGTGTTGGCCCGGCGTGGGCGGCCAAGGCGTTTCCCAAATATCTCAACGACCGCGCTGGTTCGATCTATGCCGGCACCAACGAAATCCAGCGCGGCATTCTTTGGCAATATCTGGCGCGGCGAAACGGTTGAACGTTCAGGCTTGCAGGTGAAACACGGCAACGGATTCCGCCAGCAGCGGCGGTAGCGGCAGGCCGGCGTGGGCGAGCCAATCGGCCGGGAAGGTGACGCCTGCGCCTGACAATTGGGCGAGATACGCCGGCTCGCCAAAACCCTTGTGCGGTGTGTTTCCGGCGCGGGTCAGCAGCCGGGCGTGGATGGGCCCGGCATTGCCCAGGAACGGCAGCACCAGCGGCTGCGGCCGGCGATCCTGCGGCGGTGGGAGCCGCGTGACCAGCAGCAACCACTGCGCCCCGTCACCGCTGGCCTGCCACCAGAGGCCGTCCGCCCCCTCCCCCATCACCAGCGTCTGGCCGTGCAGCAGATGCCGCCACTGCTTGTGAAAGGCGATCCAGCCGGCGAGTTCGGCGCGCTCAGTCTCGGGCAGCTTGGCCGGGTCCAGTTCCACGCCGAAATGACCCGGCAGCGCGACGCCGGCGCGGAAACCCAGCGTCTGGTGGCGGCTGGTGGCGTGGGCCGGGCTGGCGCCAACATGCGCGCCCATCAGTTCGGGCGGGAAAAACGCCTGAAATCCGCGCTGGATCGATACGCGGCAGACGGCATCGAGATTGTCGCTGGTCCAGAAGCGCTGGGTGAAGGCCGCGATCCCGGCATCGATGCGCCCGCCGCCGCCGGCGCAGCTTTCGATCTCGACTTGGCGGTGCGCCGCGCGCAGCCGGTTCAGCAGGCGATACAGGCCGCTCACCTGCCCCGCCCCACCAGCGGGCGCGAGATCGCGGTTGTGATCCCATTTGAGGTAGGCAATCGGCACCTCGGACAGCAGCCTGTCGAGGCTGACGAACAGATAATCCTCCACCGCCGGCAGCGACAGGTTCAGCACCAATTGATTTCGCGCGGTGGGGCGTGGGGCGCCGGGAATGTGCAGCGCCCAATCGGGATGCGCGCGGTACAAATCACTGTCGGGGTTGACCATTTCCGGTTCCACCCACAGCCCGAATTGCAAGCCCAGCGCGCCCACGCCATCCGCCAGCGGTTTCAGCCCGTCCGGATATTTGCGCGCATCGGCCACCCAGTCGCCCAGCCCGGCGCGGTCATCGTCGCGGCCCTGGAACCAGCCATCGTCAAGGACGAAACGCTCCGCCCCGATGGCGGCTGCGGCGCGGGCCAGTTCAAGGATGCGGGCGGCGTCGTGGCGGAAATAGCAGGCTTCCCAGCTGTTGAGATGCACCGGTCGCGGCGGTAACGGCGTGCCCAGCCGCGCCCTAACTGCTGCGTGCATCTGCTGCATCGCGCCGTTGCGGCCCCGCCCGCTGATCGCCAACAGCAACGGCGGCGCAGCAAAGCGTTCACCGGGCTGCAGGGTGAAACGTCCGGCAGCGCCAGCTATCAGCAGGTGGCGACCTTCATCGTCGCGCTCCACGGCCAGCACGGCATCGCCTGACCATGCCAGCTGCGCCGCCAGCACCAGGCCCTGATCCCAGCCAGCCTGTGCGCCCAGCAGATACAGGCCCGGCGGCCCGCCGTGGCCGGGCAGGCCGCGCCAGCCCTCCCGCCGCCACTGGTGCGCGGGCAGCGGCTCAATACAGTCGACGAATTCGGCATTGTGGCGGCCGCGCCAGCTCAGGCTGCGGTCCAGCCCGGCCGGCAGCGGCAGCAGCGCGCTGGCCAGCTGTTCCACCATGATCGGCACCGGGCCATCATTGCCCAGCGCGGCGCTGATTTCAAAACCGCCGCCCGGGAGCAGCGCAAAACCTTGTTCCAGCACAAGCCCGCTATCGGCATCGCGCAGCGTGACCCGCAGCGACTGCGCGTCTGCCGCAACATCGGTCACCGCCCAGCGCAGCACGTGCCCGGCAACACAAACCGCCAGCGGCCCGAACCAGCCGAGGCCGGGCGCGGCGGCAAGCGGCACATCGTCGTCCAGCGAGAAGGTCGCCGCGCCGCGCGTGCTGGACAGCGGCGGCAGGCCGTCCGTGGCCACGCGCAGCCCCAGATGCCGCCACAATAGCGCCTCGCCGGCGTGTTCGAACACCAGGCTGGCTTCTGGGCTGTGGAGGGCATGGATCATCACCGCGCCAGATTGGCGGCGCGAGCGGTCAAGTCAACCCACCAGCAGGGTGCGAGCGTCATCTTTGCAGCGGAAATTCTGCACGAAGCAGCGCAAGTCACGGTGCCTCGCGCAACTCTCAGCCTGTGCAGCGCCGGCCCGTGCGCCTAGTCTGCCGGGCATGGATGTTGTGTTGATCGATCAGGTGAGCCGGCTGCTGGCGCATGAAGCCAGCGATGCCCGGCTGAGGCAGGCGCGTGCCGGGCAGGCCGCAGGCGGCTGGGAGGCGATTGAAGCGGCCGGTTTGCCGCTGGCACTGGCGGCGGAGGCGGCGGGCGGATTGGCGCTGGATGCGGCCACCGTGCTGGCCATCGCCCGCGCGCACGGCAAGGCCGGGGCACCGTGGCCGCTGGCCGATGCGATGATCGATGCTGCCCCAACGTGTCCGGCCGAGCTGTGGGCGCCGGCGCTGGCCGCCGCGGAAATCGCCGGCCTGGCCGAAACCGTGCTGACGTTGACGCTTGAATGGACGCAAACACGCCAGCAGTTCGGCAAGCCGCTGGCCCGCAATCAGGCGGTGCAGCACAGCCTTGCGCAACTGGCGGCCGAAACCGCTGCGGCGGGCGCGGCGGTTGGCCTGGCCGGGCTGGGGCTGCAGGGTGAAAGCTGGTCGATGGTTGCAGCGAGCAAGGCCCGCGCCAGCGAGGCTGCCGGCGTGATTGCGGCACTGGCCCACCAGTTGCACGGCGCCATCGGCGTGACGGCGGATCATCGCCTGCAGCTGTTCACCCGCGCGCTGTGGCAGCGCCGCGACGTGGCCGGCAGCGAGCATGCTTGGCACACCCGGCTGGGCGCCGATGTGCTGGCGCGCGGCAGCCTGTGGCGGCTGGCAACGGATGAACCGCTGCTCGGTGCGGCTGAACTTGCCGCTGCCGGTGATCGGTTCCGCTTTCCGGTGGTGGCCGAAACCGCTGAACGGGCCGATCTGCGCGCCGAAGTGCGGGATTTTCTGGCCGAGGAACTGGCGGCACTTCCACCGCACGTGCGTGCCCACAGCTGGAACGGCCATAGCCCGCAATTCAGCCGCAAACTGGGCGAACGCGGCTGGCTGGGGATGGGCTGGCCGAAGGCTTTGGGCGGGCAGGAACGCAGCGCGCTCGACCGGCTGGTGGTGATCGAGGAACTGCTCGCCGCCGGGGCACCGGTGGCGGCGCACTGGATTGCCGATCGCCAAACGGGGCCATTGTTGCTGAAATTCGGCACCCCAGCGCAGCAGGCGGCGTATCTGCCGGCCATCGCGCGCGGCGAATTGTACGCCTGCATCGGCATGAGCGAGCAAGGCGCGGGATCGGACCTGGCGGCGCTGACCACGCGGGCGCGTGCCGTTGATGGCGGCTGGCGGGTGAACGGCACAAAATTGTGGACGACTTATGCCCACAAGGCGCACGCCATGTTGCTGCTGTGCCGCACAGGGGCCAAGAACGATGGTTCCCAGCGGCCAGAATCTTCAAGACACGAAGGCTTGAGCCAGTTGCTGGTGCCGATGGACAGCCCCGGGCTCAGCATCCGCCCGATCATCGATCTGATGGGGGAGCATCATTTCAACGAAGTGCATTTCGACGAGGTGTTCGTGCCCGCCGATGCGCTGGTGGGCGCCGAGGGCAATGGCTGGCGCCAGGTGATGAGCGAGCTGGCCTATGAACGCTCCGGCCCGGAACGGTTCTTGTCGACGATGGTGCTGGCCGAGGAAGTGGTGGCGGCGTTGGGGCCGGACGCGCCAGCTGCGGCCCATGCGCCCTTCGGCCCGCTGGC
>NZ_JBDNFM010000032.1:0-5408 GCF_041689835.1 Sandarakinorhabdus sp. | reverse complement strand
GCCGCCGGCGACGTGAAGGACAAATTATATCGTCAGGCCGTGACGGCGGCCGGCATGGGCTGCATGGCCGCGCTGGAAGCGGAGCGTTTTCTGGCGCACGGATAGGGGCGAGGGCGCATGGGACTTGATTGGGAGAAGCTACGGCTGTTTGACGTGGTTGCCGAAGCCGGCAGCTTTACGGAGGCCGCTCGCCGCCTGCACATGAGCCAGCCGGCGCTGTCGCGTCAGATCGCGGCGTTGGAAGAAAGCCTGGGCGCCAAGCTGTTTCACCGCCACGCCCGCGGCCTGGCCATGACGCACGAAGGCGAGCAGCTGCGCGGCGCCACAGCCGACATGCACGAGCGTATCGACAAGACTGCCCAGGCCATCGATGCCAGCCGTGATCGGCCCACTGGCGACATTCGGCTAACCACCACCGTGTCGTTCGGTTCCACCTGGCTGGCCCGGCAATTGGGTGATTTTCTCGATCAGTTTCCCGATATCAGCGTCCACCTGATGCTTACTGATGCCGATCTTGATCTGGCCAAGCGCGAAGCCGATGTCGCCATCCGCTTTCACCGCCCGTTCCAGACCGAACTGGTTCAGCGCCCGTTGGCCGGCATCCGCCATCACCTTGTTGCCAGCCCTGAATATCTGGCCCGGCACGGCGAACCCGTGCACGTGGACGATCTCGATCAGCACCGGTTGATTGCTTACGGCGAGGCTGCACCGGATTATCTGAAGGGCATCAACTGGATCCTTGAATTGGGCCACGAAGGCAGCCCGCGTCCCGCTGCTCTCACCATCAACAACAGCCACGGCGTGCTGCAAGCAGTAGAGGCCGGTGCCGGCATCGCAGCGCTGCCATCCTATCTGATTCGCTTTTCGGGGAAGGTGAAGGTGGTGCTGCCGCAAATTGAAGGGCCGGTGTTCCGCACCTTCTTCACCTATCCATCCGAATTGCGGCGGTCGTTGCGGATTGCGGCGCTGCGCGATTTTTTGGTCGAACGCATGACCAGCGCCGCGCTCGATATCTGAGGCAGGTTGTCACAGGCATGGCCGCGCATCCCCTGTATCGATGCAATTACAATTGGTTGGTAAAAATTCTCCAGCCAAAGCCATGCATAGGACGCATAGCTGCACCGCAGTATTGTGCACTGCAATAACGGTCGCCGAATCCGTAGAAAAATCATGTCGCCGCGATAGCGGTAACGCCGGGCCCGCTGCTCCCCCGCAGCCTGCCTGGTTTGATCGAGCCGCCTCTCCCCCCCTCTGCGGCGGTCGGTCAGCCCGGATGCGCCACCTCCCCCCGGCGCCCGGGCACTTGTCAAAGGGCCGGATGCATCCTGTGCATCCGGCCCTTTTTCCATCTGCGCGCTCGTGCCGCCTTGTCGGTAACGCTCGGTCTTCCCAAATCAGATTTCATCGGCTAACCGCTGTTGCACCCGGTTCGGGCCTGTAGCTCAGCGGTTAGAGCTGGCCGCTCATAACGGCTAGGTCGGGGGTTCGAATCCCTCCGGGCCCACCGGTGGTATCCCGGCTGTATCAAGGAAGCGGCGTCTCATTGTGTCGGCACAGCAAGCGGAAACCAGCAGGCCCACCGCTGAGGAGCAGCGTCCTCGTGCCAATTGGAAAAGCTGGGCCGGTGCAGCGCTTGGCCTGGTTGTGCTGGCGCTGGCTGCCTGGGGCCTGAAAAAGATTTCTGGCCAGGTGACGCTGGCCGCCGTGATGGCCGAAATCCAGGCCACGCCCACCCACCTGATCGTCTTTGCCGCCCTGTCCACCTTCCTGTCGTATGTCGTGCTGGTCGGCTATGACTGGTTCGCGACACGGCACCTTGGTTATACCAAAATCGGCTGGCCCACATTGGCCGCCGCCAGCTTTTCCAGCTTCACCATGAGCCACACGCTGGGGGTGACCATCCTCACCGGCGGCACCGTGCGTTACCGCATCTACACCCGAGTGGGCGTCAAACCGGCCGATATCGCCATGATCATTTTGCTGTGCGGCTGGACGTTTTGGCTGGGCATTATCTTCGTGGCTGGCATCGGCCTAATTGTGTCGCCCACGTTGGCCGAACCGATCCGCGAATGGGTGCCGCCGGCGCTGGAGGAGTGGACCGGCGCGCTGCTGTTGGCCGGGGTGGTGGGCTACACGGTGTTTGCCGCGGGCTGGCGGCGCGAATTCCGGCTGTGGCGCTACCGCTTCACCATACCCGACGGCCGCCAGACGTTGCAGCAGATTGCCATCGGCACGCTCGATCTCGCGCTGGCTGGCGGCGCGCTTTACATCCTGTTGCAGCCAGTGGCGGGCATTCCCGATCTTCTCACCTTCCTGGTGATTTACGCCGTTGCGATGGTCACCGGCGCGCTCGCCCATGCGCCGGGCGGGCTTGGCGTGTTCGAACTGGTTATCGTGGGCTTGATGCCCGATGCCGACAAGGCCGGCGTACTGGCCGCCGTGGCACTGTTTCGCATCCTGTACACGATCATCCCGTTCGTGCTGGGCGCCGCACTGATTGCGGTGCTGGAGGCCAGGGCCTTCCGCGCCGCCCGCGCTATTGCTGCTGATCCGCCAGCCGGCGCGCCAGCTTTGCCCGCCAATAAGCACTGAGGCCGGGCAGCACGGCTAGTTCGGCCAGATCCTCCACGCGGCCCGCCTTGCCGGCAGCGATGGGGGTGAAGCGACTGATTGGCCATGCCGGATTGGGCCGCTCGATCACGTCGTGGCCATCACCGGCGGCGATCTGGCCGCCTTCCAGCACCCGGAGATACCAGCCGCAGCGGCCCGAGCGCACCATCGCCTTTACCACGCGGGTGGTGCCCATCACGGCGGCAAAGGTGGAGCACGGCTCACGGATTTGGGCGATCTGCAGCGTGGCAGCGCCGCAGCGGATGATGTCACCAAGGCACAGGCTGGTTTCATCAAGCCCTTCCACCACCAGATTTTCGCCCATGGCGCCGGGCTGGAATTGGTCGGCAATATCGGGAAATTCTGCTCGCCAGGCTGCGTAGCCCGCCAGCGGATAGGCATAAACCGCCTTTTCCGGCCCGCCGTGAACGCGGGTGTTGCCCACCTGGTCGCCTGCCAGCCCGAGTTCATGCACAAGTACGGCGCCGTTGACCGCCTGGCGGTGGTATGCGGACGGCAGCGCCAACCCCGGTAGCAGCTGCGGCCGACCGATGCGCAGCTGCGTGATTATGCCCCTCCCGAATCCACTTGCGATCACAGCGGTTCCCTTTCATTCTGGCCACCCCTGCAACAACCGAAAGGAGGTGATCCTGTGTCTCATTGTTTCATTAATGGCGCGAAGGCGCTGGTGGCCACGGTTAAGGTCGTGGCGCGCTGAACACCAGACACCGCCCTTCGTGGACGGATGACAATGTGGAGGCTGCCTGGCAACGGGCAGCCTCCTTTTCATTGGGCCAGCAGCACGATGGCCTTTTGAACGGTGAACCAACCGCCCCAGGCCAGCGGTGCCAGCACGGCGCCCCACACCGCAAGGCGCGGGCCCCAAGCGGCAGGTACGGCAGTGCCGATAGTGGCGGGCAGGGCAGGGCGCGCGTCCGCATCTTCCACCCACTTGTCGGCCGCCACCGGCCGCACGAGCAGCGCCGCAACCAGCCCCAGCGTCAGCAGGCCGGCCAGCATCAAAAATATCGGGCCATAGACGGTTTCGCGTTCTGCGCCCGCGGCCAGCCGGGCATCGCGTGAGTAGGCAACCAGCAACGGCCCCAGCACCCCGGCGGTGGACCAGGCGGTAAGCAACCGGCCGTGGATGGCGCCCACCTGTTTGGTCCCGAACAAATCTGCCAGCCACGCCGGCACCGCCGCAAATCCGCCGCCGTACATGGACGCGAGCAGTGCAAACACCGCCACGAACAGCGGCAATGCAGCGGCGACCGGGCCCGATAAAGCATTGGGCAGGACGATGCCATAGCAGGCCGCGCCCAGTGCCAGGATGGCGACGTACATCGCCTTGCGCCCAATCCGGTCTGACAGGCTGGCCCAGAAAAAGCGCCCGGCGATGTTGAACAGGCTGATGAAGCCGACAAACCCAGCACCGGCGGCCGCGGCAGCGGCTTTGTGATTGTTGGTGAAATTGGCAAAGCGCACCGTTTCGCCGAACAGCCTGCCACCAAAGATTTCCTGCACCATTGGCGATGCCAGCCCGATGATCCCGATACTGGCCGACACATTGAGCAGCAGCACGCACCACACCAGCCAGAATTGCGGGGTGCGGGTGGCGACACCGAGCGGCACGAAGCGGCCGCCTGCGGCGATTTCAGCCTTGCCAGGCGGCGCCCAGCCCGGCGCGGGCAAGCGGAACCCCAGCGCGCCGGCCGTCATGAACAGCGCATAGACGCCGGCCAGCGCCAGCATCGCCTGCCACACCCCCATCTCGTTTGGCCCGGCAAAGGCCGCCATCAACCGGTCTGCCGCCGGGCTGCCGACCATGGCGCCGCCGCCAAAGCCCATGATCGCCATGCCGGTTGCCAGCCCGCGGCGATCGGGGAACCATTTGATCAGCGTGGAAACCGGCGTGATGTAACCGATGCCCAGCCCGATGCCGCCCAGCACGCCGGCCCCCAGCCACAACAGCCACAATTGGTGCAGGAACACGCCGAGCGCGCCTACCGCTATCCCGCCGCACCAGCACGCCGCCGCCACCAGCCCGGCGCGGCGCGGGCCAATGCGTTCTACCCAGCCGCCCCAAGTGGCAGCTGCAAGTCCCAGAACAACAAAGAACAGTGTGTACACCCACACCAGATCGCTCACTCGCCAGTCGCAGGCGGTGCTGGTGAGCGCCTCGGTGAGCCTGGTGCACGCCGACCCGCCCAGCGCCCGGCTGAGCGGCAGCCAGAACACCGAAAAACCGTAAGCCATGCCGATGCACAGATGGACGGCGAGCGCACACGGCGGGACCAGCCAGCGATCGAAGCCGGGCGGTGCGGTAATGCGTGACTGTGAATTCCCCATACCCGTCCCGCTGCCCGCGTGGTGCAGCGTGGTCAAGCGGCCGAGTGGCGCAGGGCGGGCTTACCGCCCCTTCCACTCCGGCTTGCGCTTTTGGGCAAAAGCCAGCGGGCCTTCACGCAGATCCTCGCTGCGGAACAGGGCGCCGACGGCGGCATATTTGCCTTGGCCTTCATAGGCGGCGCGCACCGACGGTTCTTCCACCCCCTTCAGCACTGCCTGCTTGGAGGCGCGCAGCGAAAGCGGTGACAGTTCGCACATGGCGGCTGCCATCGCGCGGGCACGGGGCAGCAGATCGGCAGCCGGCACGACTTCGGCGACAAAGCCCAGTTCCTTGCCTTCGGCGGCCGAAACGGTGCGGGCGGTAAGGATCATCGCCATGGCGCGCGATAGGCCGATGGCGCGCGGCAGGCGGTGCAGCCCGCCGGCCAGCGCGGCCAGGCCCACTTTCG
>NZ_JBDNFM010000031.1:0-3234 GCF_041689835.1 Sandarakinorhabdus sp. | reverse complement strand
GGCCGACATCGTCTATTCCAACCTGTTCACCGGGGTGCATGGCAATTATCTGCGCCCGTCCATCGTCAAGGCCGGCATGGACCCTGACAATCTGCCCACCAGCGATCCATCGGCGATGAACTTCGGCAGCGGCGGCAACACCGATGCCAAGGCCTGGAAGGATATCTGGGGCTGCGGCCAGGGCCTTGGCGCGGTGAAAGAGGTTTTGCCGGCAGCAGAACTGGTCGCCCGCCTCGTTCGGGAGTATGATGATGCCAAGGCGCGGCTGGGATTGTCCCCGGTTGCCATCGCAGCGGAGTGAACGACGCCATGCACGCCGAACTCAATTCCCGTACCCGCGGCCTCTGGCTGGCCGGCGCGCTGGTGATGGGCACGCTCAGCCAGTGGTGCATGGCGTCCGGGCCGTGCGGCGCGCCGATCTGAACCTGGCCGCCTGAAACAAAAAGGCCGGCGTTCCCGATGGGGAGCGCCGGCCATTTTGTTATGATCGCCTGTGGCTTGTTCAGCCGATGCGTTCGGCGCCCTTGGCCCGCGCATCTTCGCTGCCGGCGGCGCGCTGCTTGACGCCAAGCGTGATCAGCAGCGACGATGACACGAAGATCGACGAATAGGTGCCGACGATAATGCCCAGCACCATCGCCGCGGTGAAGCCGAAGATCACTTCCGGCCCCAGCAGCAGCAGCGCGATCAGCGCGGCGAGCAGCGTCACCGAGGTCATCACCGTACGCGGCAGGGTTTCATTCACCGAAAGATCGATGATCTGCTTGATATCCATCTGACGGTATTTGCGCAGATTTTCGCGGATACGGTCGTCGATCACCACCTTGTCGTTCAACGAATAGCCGATGATGGTCAGCACGGCGGCGACGATGTTGAGATCGAATTCCAGCCAGGTCAGGCTGAAAAAGCCCAGCGTCACCACCACGTCGTGCACCAGCGCCACCACGGTGGAAACGCCGAAATACCATTCAAACCGAAACCAGGTGAACAGTGCCACAAACAGCATCGAAAAGCCCACAGCCTTGACGCCATCACTGATCAGTTCGCTGGAAACCTTGCCCGACACGCTTTCGACGCGGGCGAATTTCACGCCCTTGTAATCCGCTTCCAGTGCGCCGCGAACCTTGCCGACAACGCGCTGCACAGCGCCTTCTTCGCCTTCAGGCAGCGGCAGCCGGATCAGGATGGTGCGGTCGTTGCCGAATTCCTGCAGCGCGGAATCGCCCACGCCCACCCGGTCAACCCGGCCGCGCAGCGTATCGAGCGCGGGAGGCTGCGCAAATTCGACCTGCATGGTGAGGCCGCCGACGAAATCGACACCCAGATTGAGCCCGCGAACCGCAAGCAGCGCGGCCGCCCCGATGGTAAGCGCCAGCGTTAGCGCAAAGGCAATGAAGCGGAGTTTGACGAACCCGATGTTGGTGTCGTCGGGAACAAGTTTCAGCGGCATGTGCCAGTCCTCAAATGTTCAAGGCGGCGGGCCGCGCCGACGTCAGCCAACGCGCCGCCATCCAGCGCACGATGGTCACCGCGGTGAACACCGATGTGGCGATGCCGATCGACAGCACGACGGCAAAGCCCTTGATCGGGCCGGAGCCGAACAGGAACATGATGACGGCCACGATGATATTGAGGCTGTTGGCATCCCAGATGGTGCGGCTGGCTTCCCTGAAGCCGGTTTCCACACAGGCGACAACGCCTTTGCCCTTGCGCTGTTCTTCGCGGATGCGCTCGTTGATCAGCACGTTGGCATCCACTGCCGCGCCGATGGTCAACACCATGCCGGCAATGCCGGGCAGCGTGAGGGTAAAGCCAGCGGCCGACATGATGCCCAGGATCATGATGACGTTGATGCCCAGTGCGAATACCGAATAAACGCCAAAACGACCATAGGTCATGATCATCAACCCTGCCACGGCAAGCACCGCCACCGTTGAAGCAATGATCCCGGCCCGGATCGAATCCGCGCCCAGATCAGGACCGACAGTGCGTTCCTCCACAACCTTGAGTTCAACCGGCAGCTTGCCCGAACGCAGCAGGATGGCGAGTTCGTTGGCGGTGGCGACCGTATAACTGCCGCTTATTTCGCCGCTGCCGCCCAGGATCGGCTCGTTGATGTTGGGCGCGGAAATCACCATGCCATCGAGGATGATCGCAAACGGCTTGCCGACATTTTCGGTGGTGGCCTGCGCGAAACGCCGCCCCCCGGTGGAATCGAAACGGAACGACACCGACGGCGCGCCGTTCTGATCGGTCGAAACCTGGGAATCGATCAATTGATCGCCGGTGATGATGGCGCGGCGCTTGACGACGACCTGGCCGCCTTCCTGCGCCGGCAGGATCTGGCTGCCGGGAGGGGCGCGGCCTTGCAGCACCTCATCCTGATCGGCAGTGGTATCAACCAGCTTGAATTCCAGCTTGGCGGTCTTGCCGAGCAGTGCCTTCAGGGCTTGCGGATCTTGCAGGCCGGGCACCTGCACGACAATGCGCGTCTTGCCCTGGCGCACGATGGTGGGTTCGCGGGTGCCAAGCTCGTCGATGCGCTTGCGGATAACCTCAACTGCCTGTGCCATGGCGCCGTCGACCGCGGCGCTGATGCCGGCGGCAGTTGGCGTCACCACCACCTGGCCCGGCAGGCTGCCCCGGCTGATTTCGACCTCACGCGCAGCGCCAACACCCAGCGGCGCCGTTGCCTTGTTGAGGATGGTGATCGCCTGATCGACCCGAGTGGCATCGGTAACCGTGAAACTGAGCCGGCCCGCCTTCAACGACAGATCGGCGCTGGCAATCGCGCCGCCTTCTGCGTTGCGCAGTTCGCCGCGCACCGTGTCTTCCAACGCTTCCAGCTTGGCCTTTTCCACGTCCTGCGGCGTGGCTTCCAGCATCAGGTGCGAACCGCCGCGCAAATCGAGGCCCAGTGGCAGCTGCGATTTGGGCAGGCCAGTGGGGATCAGCGCCAGTTGCGACGGCGACAGCGCATTGGGCAGCGCCAACAGCATGCACAGCGCCACTGCCAGCCACATCGACCAGCTTTTCCACTTGGGAAAGTCGAGCACGGGCTTAGATGCTCTTGTCGTTCGCCGCCGCCGGAAGCCCACGCGGCTTCACATCGGCCAGGGTGGATTTGAGCACGCTGAACCGCACGTTTGGCCCGGCTTCCACTTCCACTTCAGTGTCGGTGACACGCACGGCCTTGCCCAATATGCCGCCGCCGGTTATCACATCGTCACCCTT